>NZ_BTPD01000004.1:0-384764 GCF_036245625.1 Algoriphagus confluentis | reverse complement strand
AGCTCATTTTTCACCCATTTATCGGGAATGGGATTCCAGCTGGATACCCTCACAAAAAATCCGGAGATCGTTGCATCGCTAATCCCAGCCTATTAGAAACTTTCCATTACTGAAGAAAACCCAATGCGGAAAAATCAGAAGGTTGAAAGAGGAGTTGTGCAACGGTTACCCGTGTTGGGCGTTCGTGTTTCTTTTTCTGTTGTCATATTGCTAGTCTTTTTTGTTGGTAAAACAGGTCAATTCCAGCTATGTCTGCATACCGTTCATTTAGTCGTTCCCTAAGATTGAAAAGTCTTTTTTCTGACGAGTCGACTATTTGAGAAAATAAGCAAATGTGAACTTTACCGATTTCAACTTTGTTGTCATTCTCAATTGTTTGAAAAGGCTGAACCTTCTCGCTAAAAGATTCACCGACTACAAATGCGTTAATATATGGATTGCCAATTATTGTCCCACAGTTTGAGAAATCTTCAATATAACCGACAGCTTGATTTCTTTCTTCTCTACCGATTTTAAAACCACCACGTTTTAGTTCAATGATTAATATCTTTCTTAGAGAACTCAGCCCGTTGTCATGGTCAAAATCCGTTGTCCCAGTGATTGAAAACGTAGAATTTCCCATTACGACAATGTCTGGTCGTTTTTTGTTGTTATTGAAAACGCTTTTGTCAATTTTTTTGCCGAATACTTTTTCAACTGTTGTTTGAAGTTGACTATTTGAAGAATATTCTGGAGAATCATATTCAGGTCCAAAAATCCATCTTGCATTGGCAATTAACGGGTGTAAGACATGTAATTCATCAACATTGGAGTCAGTCGATAATTTTCTAATAGCTTCAATGACTGAAATTCTTTTATCAATCTCGTCCAGCACTGTTAAAGCATCTTTTACACTCCAATTGTCCAACAGTTTATTTAAACCTTCAATGTCTTCGTGTGATAAGTTTGAAAGCTTTTGAAGTAGTTCGCTGCCACTTCTAGTTTTTTCTAATTTTATTACTGTTTCTAAAGCCAAAGAGATTGATTCATCTTTTGCAGTTGGATTAGTAATTGAGATATGGTGAACAGCTTCATTAAACTCATATTTACCCAAAGGACTTAATTCATTGTATTGTTTCTTGTATTGATTTCTAATGTGCTTTGTGGTTTCTTCAATATTGTCTTGTGCAATTTTGGAGAACATTTTTTGGACTTCTTCACTTATTGCTTCGTAAACCCTATCTAGTTTTTCGTCCTTTTTGAAACCTGTCCAATCTTCTTTTATAAAGTCCGCAAGGTCTGTTGTCTCAACTACTACTGTATATCTTTTTGCTTCTTTTGACCTTCCATCTAGAACCATAATATTACCAAGTATCCAAGAAGGCTCACCAACAAGTCTACCACCTTGCCAAATTGCAATTCCTTGATAGAGTGTTGATTTTCTTGATTTTTTGGAGTCAATTAGGTTTACTTGAAGTTTTATGTCATCAACTTCAACCGGATTCGACTCAATTAATCCTTTATGTTCTTCTAATTGAATTGTCTGCCTGTTTATTGAAACAAAAAATTTCGGGTCATGTAAAAATCTAGCAGATATTACTTCAAGTATTGTTGTAGGATTAGGTAAATTTTTTTCAACTACAACTTCTAGTCGGGTTCCTACTGACTTTGATTTCTTGAACGATTCTTCTTTTATTATGAAAGGTTGTTTTTCGCTCTTTGTAGTTAAAGTGAATGTTGATTCAACTCCATTTTTGTTTGTGATTACTTGATATTCACTATTAAAACACAATAATCCGTGTCTACCAACTCCGTTGCGACCGTAAGCATATCTTTGTAAATCAACGCCTTTAGGAAATTCGACCATTTTTCCCTGGTGCTTAAGTCTGTTATAACTTAGCTTCATCCAGCGATTGTAAAATTCTTCTTTAGTCAGTCCAGTTCCATTATCTTGAATTGTCAGTTTTTGTCCTTTTTCTTCTGGGATAAAAATGTCTACTTGTGTTGCTCCAGCATCCCAAGCATTTGCAACTAATTCAGTCAATGCAATTTCAGGTTGAGTCCCCAAACTTCCAAGTGTCCGAACTAAATAGTCGTCTTCAAATAATGTTCCTTGTATGAATTCTGTTTCTTTCATTGCGTTGTCTTTTTAACATGACGCCCAACGTTCCCACGCTTGGCGCAGTGGGGGATTTCGGAGAACTGAACTGTCAACATAGCACAAAGCTTGATAGAAGTATAAAACTTCAATTTTGCACTTCATCCCCCATTGCGCCAAACGTGTGTTGGCAGTAGTGTTTCTTCTTCTATTTCTGTTAGTTATAGCCATTTTAAGGTTTCAAATTTATTGTTTTTCAGTCTTAATTTTGGTCTGTAACCACCTTCAATATAACTGTCTGGTGAACACAAAGTATCTGTCTTAGTGTAAACACAAATTTTAAATGTCCCTTCTCCGCTTTGTGGTGTTTTTAGTTTAATTTTCTTTTTGTTTTCTATTTGGTCTCCTTTGATTTTGTCTGTCGCACCGTTAGAAGTCAAAGTGATTTCTTTTATTTCTATGTCGTCCAAAATTTCAAGTGTCACAACCAAAATTTCGTTTGGCTTCAGTCCTTCAATTTTCTCGTCATTATTGCAATTTGTCAAAACGGTCAGAGTAAAAATAGTCAATATGTAAATTCGTATTCTTATCATTTTAGTCCATCTTAGGTGTTGTCAATAGCAGCCAAAGCCAAAACAAAGACCAAAGTAGTCCAAGTCCGTTTACGATTAGAAGCCCCAAACTATTGTTGAATTTAGTCTTAAAAGTCAGTCCTGCAGTTATTAGCAAAAGATTTATTGAAAATGATATTGGCAATATTAAAAGTCCATAACCAAAAGGTCCGCCTGTCGATTTTAATGTCACGAAACTAAATGGCAAAAAGTAAAAATTTGTCAGAATTATAAGTGTCGATATAGTCCAATTTGCTGTTTTCACTTTCTTAATTTTCTCTAGTTGTCGTGTCTGTCAACATTACTGCCAACGTTTTGCAGCTACCCGAAGGTGGCGATTTCGAAGCACTTCACTGTCAACCAAGCACAAACTTTGATAGAAGCACAAAGCTTGATTTACCCACTGAACCGCCACTTTTGGGTAGGTGCTGTTATATGCTGTTTTTATTTCCATTCGTCTCTTAATTGTCGCCATTCTTTCCAAAATGTCAAGTAGCCTTTTTTGTCAAAGTCGTCTGTTGGGATTGTCTTTGGTAAACTTGTTTTATAAAAATTCTCAACTTGGTCTGCGAAGTCAATAACTATTTTTTTATAGGCTTCTTTGTCAATAGTTGCTTCTTGTCCGCTGTCAGTTAAGTGCTTAACTTTATTGTCGTCTATATGAATAATTGTCCAATCAATTCCGCTTGGGCAACCACAAATATTAACGAAGTCTTTTTCATCGTCTGCGATTATAAAGTGTCCGCAACAAGGGAGTAATTGACTTGCGTAGTCGTCTTTTTTATAATTCTCTTTTAGTGTCCGCATTAAATACAAAGCTGTTGCACTTACAGTCACGTCTAAACTGTCTTTGTCCGCAACAACTTCGTCTCCAATTTTTACAAAAACGTGTCCGTGTGCACAAAGGTCTGTTGAGTCGTCAACGTCCTTTATCCAATGAAGGTCTAATATTTTTATGTCAAAATTGTTGTCTTTCATTGTTTGCTGTACGTCTTTCTAAAATAGCATATAACGTTTGGCTATTTGCAGTGGCTGGCTTTTGAAAACGTTATTGTCCACCGTGACCCAACGTAATAGCGAAGATAAAACTTTTTACCTACACGTCCCCCAGCCATTGCAAATAGCTGCTGTTGGGCGCTGTGCCATCTAGCTCAATCTACTTCTTGGTCGTTTCCTTTTTACTTGTCAGTTTATCAAATTCCATTGGTCGTCCGTTTTTGTGTCGGTGATAACAAGTCAAAATTATCCAACTCATTTCTTCTGGGTCTTTTATTCCATTGTCAATGAAGTACTTTTGAAGTCTTGAGCCACCCCAAAGTCCCCAGTTATTTCGCATCCAGAGTCCAGGTCCGAACCTGTACGCCATTGCAACGGCCTTACTTTCTTCTTGTCCCACGAAATTGTCCTTTGATTTTTGCTCGTAAACTTTATCTAACTCAGTCACGCACTCATTTATGTCTTTATGAATGTAGAGTCCATTTAGTGAGTCCTTTTGTGTTTTAACAATATATGCATCATAGTCCGCCTTTTGAATTGCTTTCCATTTCTCAATTTGTTCGGCAAGTCTTACTTCTTGGTTGTTCAGTTGTCTGTGATATGAAATTAAAATTGTATGGTAGATGGGATGTGTCCCATAAAGCCCTAATTTGTTAAAGTACTTTGTCAACCGTGAACCATCATATAGTTTCCATGCGTGAAAAAAGTCTGTCCCGTTCTTAAATTCCCAATGGTCGTAGATACTGTCCTCTGGTAATGTCTTTATTAATTCTATTTCCTTGTCGGGCATCGTTTTGTCCAAGGTCTTAAAACACTGCTCAATATTTTTTGGAATTGGAGTCTCGTGTACGCTCTTCTTTTGTCCGTAAACGTCAACAAGAGTCAAAATTGTCAATGTGAATATTAGTAGTCTCATTTGTCCGGATGGCATTGCGCCCAACGGGATTCAGCTTGGAGACGGCGGGCTTTCGGAGCCGTATTCTTCAAGCTTACTCCGAACGCCTTAAAGATACTGATTTTCATAGTTACTCGGTACCGCCCGCTGTATCCAAGGTGATGTTGGCACACGTTTATCTTTTCACAAAGTAGTTAAATGTCCCTTTATGATATCTGTAAACATTATCATCGCCTTTAGAGAGGATTACTATTTCTGGAAAATCTTTCTCCCCAAAATCACCTCCGACATTAAACTGAATTCTTACGGTATCATTCTCTACAAATAAACCTTTTGAACACCCAATTATTTTATTGTTCGTGGTATCTGCTAATGACATATCTGAAACTTCACAATCAAAACTGGCATCTACTATTTTAAAATTAGGTTGCGATAAAAAGACCTTAACATCAATTAGTTCTCCAATTTCAACCGTATCAGGTGATATTGCTTTCATTAAAACAGGCTCTATTGCTTCTCCATTTCTATTTGTAGAATTCACATTCAATATTTGATTGCCATTTTGATATTGAATGTTTTCAAACCTTTTTTCTGCACATGATGCAACAATTAGTAAAGTGAAAATCATTAAATAGATTTTTTTCTTGGATGAATTATTATACCCATTTTCAACTTTAAATTGGTGCTTTGATACAATCATTATTGTGATAAGAGCCAAAACTAGAACTGCAAAATATATTGGCTCAGAATAAATGTATTCCCATTGTTCTCTTAAGGACATTTTTCGGCTTTCATTATTAACCATTAAGATATTTGAATAATCGAGCTTTTTGGAAATGCTGATAATTAAAAAAACTGAGGAGGTTAGTATTGGAAGAATGAGTGAATAACTTCCTATCTTCAAACCTAACTTTTTTGAGGTTAAAAACCCTAAACCACCAATTATTACTGTAAGCCAAAACAGAAACTCAACAACTATTTCCCAATATGGTCGTGCATATCCAAAAGTTCCTTGATTAAGTCCCCAAGTTAATTCATAATTTAAAAGATGATATCCTGCTTTAACAGCAAAATAACCTCCTATGAGGAGAAAAATTACTCCGATTAACTGGATTACTTTTTTCATTAAGTTTCTGAATGTGGGGTATCGTTTTGAAATGTGTGCCAACATCCTTATAAATCTACCTTCCCTTCCCAGTTTCGTGTATATCCGTTATGTGCGGGGTGGATTTGCCGGCTGTTTCTGAGGTCAAATTAATCAATTCGGTGATTTGGTCAAGCGGTGACACCACATTTTTGTTCGAAACTGCCAATACATGACTGTAGATTTCAGTGGTTTTGCTGCTTGAATGCCCCAACAATACTTGGATCATCCTCAGATTGGTCCCGTGCTGCAGTAAATGGGTCGCAAAGCTATGCCTGAGTGTATGAACTGTAGCCCAAGGATTGGCTCCGCTTTTTTGTACAGCAGCCCTGAAGATATTCTGAATGCTTTTGACTGAATATTGCCCTCCTTCCTGCCCTTCAAATAACCAATAGGATGGCTTGTATTGCTTGTAATACCTTCTCAATTCCCCCAGCAACACCGGCGATAGGACTGTTTTTCGATCCTTTTTATTTTTCGATCCTTTGATAAATAAGTAGCCCTCGTCTGAGTGGATATCCCTAATGCGAAGTCGAACGGCCTCGCTAATCCGAAGTCCTGCACTGTAAATGGTTAGCAGGATTGTTCTATGTTTAAGATTGGATGTGGCTTGAATTATTCCAGCAATTTCTTCCTTGCTTAAGATATTGGGAAGTGTCTGCGAAGCTTTGGGGCGCTGAATCTCATAGTATTCTCTGGGTTTTCCCAACACATGTTCATAGTAAGCCTTGATTGCATTGATCAGGCTGTTTTGAGCAGATTCAGAGATTTTATACTTGTTGATTTGATGGTAAACAAAACCTTCTATTTCTTCCTTGGTGATTGAGCTCAGCTCCCTTTGCTCAAAAAATCTCAAAAATTTAGAAAAGGCTGTGGAATAATTCCCCAAGGTAGATGGACTATAGGCCTTCAGCGTAAGCTTTTGCCGAAGTTGATCCAAAGCTTCCTGGCTTCGCTCAGAAAGGGAAAAAACCGGTTGGGCCTGTACCCGGTTTTCCTTATCCTCTTCAATTAGCTTTTCACCGAATAGCTTCCTCACTTGGTGTAGATTCTGGGGAGTATTCACCAGACTCCAGAGCTTCTGGGAAGGATGATAAAAGCTGGTGTTGAGCTTTTTGAATGCCTCCCGTTCTGATTTTAGGCTGTAAGGAATATACACCTTAAATCGGCCTGATTTCTCTCTTGGGATATATAAAACAATCTTTTCCATCTTTTTGGCAGAAAAATAAGTCTTCCGATAATTTAAAACCGACAACAAACGCTTACTATCGATTGTAAACGTTTGTTGTCGGGTAATTGTAAGTAAATCCAGACCCGTTGATTTTATCCTTTTTTAAAAAAATACAGGCAACCCATAAGCTCGGCTAGGGATTTGGATCAATTCTCGCCAGCTAAGTTGAGCTTCTTAATCCCAATGGTGGGACTGCTTTTATGCAGGCTATTTTCCCCCAATTTGCTATCTGGCATTGCAAAAATTCTTCTCCTCCATAAGCAAGGTGAAAGCAAGCTTGGCTCTATTTTTTTTTCTACAGGATAAGGCTTCCATCAAAAAGCCCGTCCATGGGTGTTTTTCATAATCACTCGGGCCACTGGAGGGAGGTGCTGAATAAGTTGCCGGGCAAAAGTCGAGGAACTTCCTGACCCAAAAAGCCGCTGCACCTGCCGGCCTACCCAAAGCCGCTTTTCAAAGGCTCCTCTCCAAAGCCTTTCGTAGGCAGTTTCGATTTCTTTTCTCGATTTGCCGGTCTTAAGGGCTTGTACGGCCAAGATTCCCGAATGAATGGCCATCGCCATGCCGTTTCCACAGAGGGGAGTGATCAGTCCTGCCGAGTCGCCGGTCATCAGCAGGTGGTTTTCCACTGGTTTTTTGGGCTCAAAGTTGATTTCGGTGATCACCTCGGGTTTATCAAAAAGAAACTCACTCTCCGTCCAGACTTTTTTCAGAATGGGGTTTTTCCAAAGGACCTCCTCTTCCATCGCCTCAATGCTTCCGTAGGTCCTCAGCTGCTCCCGATCCCCAAGGTAGCAAAGATTGAATTTCCCCTCCTCTATGGCATTGAGTCCGCAGTAGCCCCCACGGTAGTTGTGCAAAGCCACCGCATCCCGCACATAGTCGGTCCGGATATGGTATTTGACACCCAAGTAGGGACTCCTTTTTTCGATAAAGGACCTGCCCAGCTTCTTGTCCAGCTTGCTTCTCTTGCCGAAGGCGCCGATTACCTGCTTCGCCTGAAGCTCGCTGTGATTGGAAAGCACAAGTCTGAATCGGTCCTCTTTTTCCAAAAACTCGAGATCCTCCACTTGAATGCCTGTAAGGCAATGGGTTCCCTGCTGCTGGATTTGCTGAAAGATCCAATCGTCCAGCACAAACCGACTGATCCCAAATCCGCCCAAATCCAAAGGAATCTGCACGCGCTGACCGGAAGTATCACTGAATTCAAACGTTTGGATTTGCGGCAGCTCCATTTCCTCCGGCAAAAGGCCATGGGTCTTCAGAAAGCCCAGTGCTTCATTGGACAGGTATTCCCCGCAGACCCGGTGAAAGGGGTAGGTCTTTTTTTCGATCAGGACCACTTCATGTCCACTTTTGGATAGCAGGTAGGCAGAGACCAAGCCCGCCAGACCACCTCCAATCACTACAATTTCAAATTCTGACTTCACGGAATGCCTTTAATTTGTTGATTCAACCGCTTATAAAAAAATAAGTTTCCCCTCACTCTAATCTAGTCGAATGGAAGTTACTTTAATTCAACAAATCAATGATTAAACTATGTATAAAACACTACCCAAATTACTAAAGAGAACAGTTTTTGTCTTCGGGGTGATGGGTGTCCTGATGAGTTCAGGGGACACGTTTGCCCAAAAGAAAAAGAAAAAGAACGATTCCAAGTCCGAGACAGCCGCTCCGGCTCCGGCAGCAAAACCTCAAAACGGAGGAAGCAACAATGGGCCCAAACCCTACAAGGAGGTCATCACCAACAAGGCCAAAACCAAGGAGGGGCTTTTCAAAGTCCACGAAATCGAGGGCAAATACTTCTACGAAATTCAGGATTCTCTGATGGGTAGAGACATGCTGATGGTGGTGCGAATTGCCAAAACAGCCGATGGGATCGGATTTGGTGGAGAAAATACCAACAATCTGATGGTTCGTTGGGAGAAAAACAATGACGACGTCCTTCTGAAAGTAGTATCTGTCAACAACTATGCGGCGGATTCCCTTCCCATCTCCATGGCGGTGAAGGCATCCAATCTGGAACCCATCCTTCAGAAGTTTGCTATCAAATCCAAAGCCACTGATTCCACCGGGACAGTGATCGAAGTGACCGATCTGTTCAACAAGGACAATCAGGCGCTGGGCTTGCAAAGAAACAGAAGGACGGAGTACAAAGTGTCCCGATTGGATACCGACCGATCCTATATTGCTCACATCAATTCCTACCCGATCAATATCGAGTCCAGATATGTGCTTACCTATGCAGCCTCTGAGCCACCATCAAACAGTGCCACAGGCTTGATCACTTTGGAGATGAATGCCTCGATGATCCTTCTTCCCAAGGAGCCCATGATGCAGCGATTGGCTGACCGTCGAGTAGGTTGGTTTGCCAGATCCTATGTCGACTATGGTGCAGATGAGCAAAAGGCTTCATCCCGCCGCTACCTGGATCGATGGAGACTGGAAGTGAAGCCAGAGGATATGGAGAAATTCAAGCGGGGAGAATTGGTAGAGCCGGTCAAACCGATCGTCTACTACATTGACCCGGCCACGCCCCAGAAATGGGTGCCTTATTTGAAACAGGGAGTGGAGGATTGGCAGAAAGCTTTTGAAGCTGCGGGATTCAAAAATGCGATTCTTGCCAAAGAAGCTCCAAGCCCTGAAGAAGATCCAACTTGGAGTCCAGAGGATGCCCGCTACTCGGTGATCCGCTATTTTGCCTCGGATATTCAAAATGCCTATGGCCCTCATGTCTCTGACCCTCGCTCCGGCGAAATCATCGAGTCCGATATCGGGTGGTATCACAACGTAATGAACCTATTGAGAAACTGGTTCTTTATCCAGACCGCAGCAGTCAATCCGGATGCCAGAAGGGTGAAGTTTGATGACGAGGTAATGGGAAGATTGATCCGATTTGTATCTGCTCACGAAGTAGGACACACCTTAGGCCTTCCACATAACTTTGCCTCTTCCCATGCTTATCCTGTGGAAAAGCTTCGCGATCCTGCTTTTACCAAAGAAATGGGTACTGCTCCTTCTATTATGGACTATGCACGATTCAACTACATCGCGCAGCCTGAGGACAAGGGCGTAAGTCTGATGCCTGATGTGGGACCGTATGACAAATATGCCATTGCTTGGGGATACCGACCGATTCCGGAAGCTTCTACTCCAGAGGAGGAATTGGCTACCTTAAACCAGTGGATTTTGGACAAAAAAGGAGACCCTGTCTATCGCTACGGTCGTCAGGGCAATAGCTACGATCCGACAACACAGTCTGAGGACTTGGGAGATAACTCCATGAAGGCTTCGGAATATGGGATCAAAAACCTTCAGCGAATTGTCCCTAATCTGATCGAATGGACCGCTGAGGCAGACAAGCCTTACAAAGACTATGCAGACCTGAATGAGATGTATGGACAGGTTATTGGCCAGTTTAACCGATACATGGGCCATGTTCGCACGCATGTCGGCGGTGTGATGGAAGTCTACAAGTCTTCCGGGCAGAATGAAGCCGTCTACACGCACAACCCCAAAGAAATGCAAAAGTCTGCCGTGGACTTCCTCAACAAACAGCTTTTCGCTACTCCTTCTTGGCTGATGGATGAGAGTATCATAGCCCGAATCGGTGACTTTGGCGCTTTGGAGAGAATCCGAGGCATTCAGGTGGGTACCTTGAATGGCATCCTGGAGTGGGGCCGTTTGGGTCGGGTGATCGAAAACGAAGCGATCAACGGTAACGAAGCCTACACAATCACCGAACTATTTGACGATCTGAGAAAAGGTATCTGGACGGAACTTTCTGCTGGAAAAGCGATCGATGTACACAGAAGAGCACTTCAGAGAGCTCATATCGAAAGACTCGAGCTTCTCCTGACTGGAAATGAGCCGAACTTGCCAGCTCAGTTTAGAGCTTTTGCAGGTCCTCAGATCAATGCCTCTCAATCGGACATCCGTCCAATGGCCTTGGGCGAACTGAAGACTTTGAGAACTCAAATCCGAGGAGCGATCGGACGTACCAGCGACCGAATGAGCAAGCTTCACTTGGAGGAGGCAGTAGATCGAATCAATAAAATTCTTGCGGAATACTCCGGAGAATAATCTCAGAAAGGGTGCCGGATTAGGCACCCTTTTTTTATGCTTTCAAATTTTGAGTTAATTTGAGATCAAATCTGAATCATGAGTAGCCCCGAAAGAATATTGAAAAGCCACCAACTGCGTATCACAGATTGCAGATTGGAGATCATTCAGGAGTTTTTGGACAAAAACATTGCGCTTTCCCATGCAGACCTTGAGGAGATGCTGAAGGATAATTTTGACCGGGTGACCATCTATAGGACCTTAAAAACCTTTCTGGACAAGGATCTGATTCATAAAGTCCTTGACGACGGCGGGGCAACAAAATATGCGCTGTGTGCTCATGGAGAAAACGAGCACGATCATAGTCACGAACACGTGCACTTCAAGTGCGAAATCTGTGGGGAAACGACTTGTCTGGATGATATCGATTTGCCTCAGGTTTTTTTACCCCATGGATTCGAAAAAAAGGAAATGAGCCTTTTGGTGCAAGGAGTCTGCGATAAGTGCCACTAATAATCTACCGGTTCGGGAGTCTTGGTTTTTTTTGGAGAATCAGATGGCCAGATGACGCCGGGTGGTAAGTCGATTTTGGGAGGGGTGAAGTTCTCTATTCCTCCATCTCCGTCATCGTTGTTGCTTTTCCCTCTACGGAGGGAATTTTTCGTCATGGTAGCAACAAAATAGATTAGGATGACATAAGCCACTCCGCACAAGAAGAGATCAATCACAAGACTATTCATGGCTAAAAATTTTTTTATAAGATAAATCAATACTGCTTTTAAGTCAATGGTTTGGCATTTTTGTTTTTGGGTTTTCCCTGATAATGAATGGAGTCAGCTTGCTAAATCTCCCAGATAGGTGGATATTTGCAGACTCAAATTCTCGACTGATGATTATCAAAACCAAAAAATACCAACTCGAAACCGGCACTTACATCAAAATGGGACTCGTGTCCATTCTTAAAGAACAGTGGTGGGTCATTTTGATCGCTTTGGCGATTTGCTGTGGATATTTTTGGATTCCTTCTATCTGGTGGATCATCGGCGCCTTGATTGCATACGGACTTTATGTCCTTTTTTGGGCGATCCAGTTTACCGGGGTTACTCAAATGGAGCAAAACAAGCCGATTTTCCAGAAGATGGGCTACGAAATAGACAGCCGTCAGATTCTGATGAAAATCAATACCCGGGAAGGGATGCCTGTACAGTGGAACATGATCAAAAAGGCAGAAATGACCAAAGATGCCTTCGTCCTTTACCTATCCAAGGCACAATTTATTCACTTGCCTTATCGCATTTTCAATTCGGACAACGAGAAGAAATTTCTCGAAACTATCCTGAAGAGAAAAGAACTCATCAAATAAAATGAGTATCCTCAATCATGTATATAGCCATAGGATTTAAAGGTTTGTTGCTAGATTTTGGCAAATTCCCCCTTCTAAAGGGGGCTAGGGGATTTAAATCTTTGAAATACGTACAGCATTCCGAATAGTCATATCTAATAAAAAAGAGGCCCTCGATGTGAAATCAAGGGCCTCTTTTCGCATTTAGCCAATTACATAGATGGAAGGATCACTGTGTCGATTACGTGCACGACTCCATTGCTAGCCTCGATATCGGCTGCAGTCACGGTAGCGTTGTTGACCATTGCTTTTCCGTCTTTCAAAGAGATCGTCACTTCCTGACCTTGTACCGTTTTTGCTTTCATGCCGTCTTTCAAAGTAGAAGACATTACTTTTCCCGGTACTACGTGGTAAGTCAAAACGGCGACCAATTGCGCTTTGTTTTCAGGCTTCAACAGGTTTTCAACAGTGCCTGCAGGAAGTTTTGCAAAAGCATCATTGGTAGGAGCAAATACGGTGAAAGGACCGTCTCCTTTCAGTACGTCTACCAAGTCACCTGCCTTCACAGCAGCGACCAAGGTAGAAAGAAACTCAGTCTGAACGGCCAAGTCTACGATATCTGCATCTACTTCATGTACGGATGCAGTTTTGTTGGTGAAAGAAGATGCCAACACTACGGTCAACACCATCAAAATGGAAAGGAATTTTTTCATGGGTAGAAATTTTATTTGGTTAGTGCAATTCGAACAGCCTGTTTAGGCCGAATGTTTTAGCAGATGTTGTGAAGTAATTCGAATGGAAAAATGAAGGTAGCATCGGGAGATTTTGGGGATTGACGGAGATTTTCGGAGGATTGGTTTGCCTTTTTGGAGATTTTCGGATATTTATTGCATGCAAATCAAACTGATCGCTATAGGGAAAACTGACCAAGCGGCTATACAATCCCTGGAGAAAGACTATTCTACCCGCCTAAGTCATTATATCCGGTTTGATTTTGAGCAGATTCCTGATTTGAAGAATACCAAGTCCCTCTCGGAAGCAAGCCAAAAAGAGAAGGAGGGTGAACTTATCCTGAGGAAAATCCAAACCTCAGATGAGGTTATCCTTCTTGATGAAAAAGGAAAAGGCTTTACCTCCGAAGAGTTTTCCGATTTTTTGCAGAAGAAAATGAATTCGGGGCTTCGACAGCTCATTTTCGTCATCGGTGGGCCCTTTGGCTTCTCAGACGCGGTCTATGCCCGGGCAAATGGAAAAATAGCCCTTTCCAAAATGACTTTTTCCCATCAGATGATCCGGCCCTTTTTTATCGAGCAAGTGTACCGGGCAATGACTATCCTCAGAAACGAGCCCTACCATCATAAATGATTCGATAAGCACGTGGAGGTTAAGTTTTACACGAATATCCTCTTCCTTTCCTCCGAAAAATAAGGGAATGGTAAATGCTTTTCTGGACCTGCTGTAACTGTTGTTTTTTTTCCAGGACGAATATCTAGACCATTTACGCCTAGAACTATTCCTAAAGGAAGGAGTTTTGTCCGCCATAAAAATTTTCCTTTTTGTTTTGTTAATGTTAACAAATTGTTAATTTTGATCATGTCCATTAACATTAACTTCATGTGTTATGAAGAAACTACTCCTCACTCTAGTGATCCTTTCCGGACTTGTCCTTCAGGGCAAGGCTCAAAAGGTATTGGATAGGGGAGAAGGTCCTGTGTTTTTGACAGAGGAGGAAAAAACATGTTGGCAAGAAGGAGCCACTGATCTTTTTCAGCTGTTTAGGGCTGTGGAGGCCAAGCCGGAATACTCCGCCGAGAACTGGGTCGCCTTAGTGGAAGAACTGGATTCGAAAGCTCAAAAAAGCAGCGATCCATTGCCTATGCTGAGGCAGATTTTTCAAAAAGCCCATCAGCGTCTTTTCAAAAAGTACGAACAGCATTCCACCTTCAATGCCATGCTTTCTTCAGGTAAATACGATTGTGTCAGCGGTTCAGCTGCTCTGGGCTTGCTCTTGGAGAGGTATGGATTTGAGTTTGATATTGTGGAGACAGATTACCATGTCTTCTTGGTGGTCAATCTGGAGGGTAAGAAAATTGTACTGGAAAGCACCCTTCCTGTAGGCGGGATGATCACTTCTCCCATAGAGGTACAAAATTACCTGAGCGCCTATCAGCCGGAGAAAAATGCTCAACGGTACAGCTTGAATCAGACCATCGCAGGTCAGGACCTGGACTATTTTGACAACTCTACTTTCCGGATAGTCAGCCTAAAAGAACTTGCCGGACTTCAATATTACAACGATGCCATTGTGCATTTCAACAAGCAGGCTTATGGAAAGGCCGTAAATCAGCTTTCCAAGGCGTATTTGCTGTACCCCTCAGATCGGATTGATGGACTTCGGGATCTAAGTATAGACTTGGCCTACAAGTCCTACGGCTACGATCTGAGAAAATAAAAAATGGCCTTCTGAGTTTCAATTCAGAAGGCCTGCTTTTGCTCAATCACCCCCATTGAGTCGTCCTTAAAAAATCATTTTTTCGATTCCCCTCTTTTTGGTTATCTCATGATATTGATTTCTGTGAAGGTCCCGTTGGTAATGTTCACTTCTGTACCACCCCCCAGTGCCGGTCGGGCCTTGAAAGAAAAAGTACCTGATACTTTATTGCCTTCCAGCTTAGTGATGGTCAAGGTGCCTGAAGTCGCATTGTGCACTACCTGATCTGAGGTAATCCAAACTGCATTTCCTGCCAAATTGAAGTTGCCTGTCCGCTCTTCGGTCATCGTCAAAGCCAAACTGGATCGATCTGTAGCACCTGCGCCGATTGCAAAAGCAGTGAATCCCGCCACGTTTTCAATTCTGCTATTGCCGGCACCCTTCCAAGCTACTCCGTCAATAGTCATTTCTACATTCAGAGCGCCTTGAGGAACTTCATCATCGCTGGAGCAAGCCATAAAAGCTAGCACAAAGGCCAATAGGGCTAATTTTCTTAAAATTTCGATTGTTTTCATTTCAATAAAAGGTTTGGTAGTGAAAGTTTACCCTTCAAAAGTACTATCCCCTTTATTGCAACTCCATAAGGCAAATGCCCTAGATTCTAGGGCATTTGTAAAATCAGTGGTGATGGTGGCCATCCGGTCCGTGAGCGTGTCCATGCTCGATTTCTACCGGTTCCGCATCACGCACAAGCATCACCTTTCCCTCAAAATAAAGATCAAATCCTGCTAAAGGAGGGTTAAAATCCATGTGAACTCCCCGATAATCTACTTTGATAATTTCTCCACGCATTTGGTTTCCTTTATCATCCTGCATGGGAATGACCTTTCCTACCCGGAGTAGATCCTTATTCTTTTTTCCCTCTTCTTTAAAGTTGGCCTTAGGGATGATGACTTTTTTATCTTCATCGTAATCTCCATACCCATTTTCGAAGTCTATAAAGACGGAAAAAGTATCTCCAGCCTCTTTTCCGGAAATCGCTTCTTCAAACTTGGGAAGCACATTTTGGTAGCCAAAAAGGAAATAGAAGGGATTCTCTTTGGATACCGTCTCAAACAGCTCCTGCCCGGACTCTCCGTCGTCCACTTTGAGGGTGTAGGACACGGCGATGACTTTGTCTTTTTCTGCTTTCATTGCTTTATACGCTGGAATTATTGAAATAAATAGGTGAGACCGATTTGACCGACAAAATTCTTTCGATCATATCCGGGTACAAAGTACTGATTGGGATCATTCTCCAAAAACCACTTGTAATTGAGCGTATTGACATACTGGAATTTACCGGCCAGAAGGAAGTTGCCAAACTTCCACTCGGGGGTCAGGGAAAAGACCAGATCCACGTACTTATTCCGAAAGTCTTTTGATCCCTCATATCGGTAGTAGTAGAAGTCATTGTTGTATTCAATTCGTTCAAATTGGAAGCCGATTTTTTTCAACCCTTCCACCCAAGCCACACCAAAGAAAAGTTGATTGCTTGCCGGACCGTTGCCAATGCCTAAGACCTGCCCCTGATGCGTATATCCGTGTCTGACATGGTCATGAATGTACCAAGTTCGGAGTTGGCGAATGTCTTCTCGGATCGTCTGTCCGGACAGGGTCATTTCGGAGCTCAGTTCAAGAAATCGTTTGGGATTTTTGAGTCCAACCAAATGAGCAAAGCCGAAAGTAAAGGCTCTGCCGGACTCTGGAGTAGTCAGGAAGTCGTTGAGCCTTCGGTCATTATCCCGGGTGCCATACTCCCCATAAAACTCGAACCTTCCCTCAGGACTGAGCCAACGGAAAAACCCGGAACTGAATTGCTGCCTTTTCTCCTGGATCGGGTCGTATACATTTTGGGCTTTCTTTCGACCGTTGAAAATAGGTATCGCATCCCCCAAGGTGTTGACATCGGTGCGGTAAAGGTGATTGACCGAGCCGTAGCCCAAAAATAAGCCGGGAACCCATTTGGGCTGAAAGGTCAAAATCAAGCCGGAAAGGTAACGGTTTCCATCCTCCCTCTTGGGGATATACACGGGGTTTTGCTGAATGGTGTAGTCCGGCCATGGAGGAAGGAAATCGGTGCTTTTCAGAAATCCCGAGATCAATTGCCCCTCAAATCCGCCCAAAACAGTCTGAACCGGTTTTCGGGTATTTAAGGTAAAATGGAGAAATCCCGGAGCGTTGTTGCCTAACAACAAAGAATTTCTCCGTCCAGGCCCCCACCACAGATTTTCTGAAGAAATACCGAAAGAGTACTCCTTATGATTGAACCTCAGGCTGGATTGTCCTAAATACAATCGGTTGAAAGGTTCCTCACCAAATCGCTCAGGCATATCGATACGGTTCATGTATTCGTAGTAGAACAGAATCGTGGCTTGGTGTTCTATGGGAAAGCCCAGATAGTCTTTGTTTTGAGCCAAAAGGATTTCAGGCTGAAATTGCAAGGAAAATTTGCCATACTCCACGTAGGCCCCAGGGCTGATCACTTGCTGAAGTCCCCGATTGGGAATCATGACCCCGTCATTTACCCCAAAAGCATATTCGGAATTGTATTGCATCCGATATATGCCGGGAAGGGTTAGGAACTTGCCTTTTCCTTCTTTTCCAAATCTCCAATGAAGCCGGGAATTGTCGAGGTCTACCACCGAACTGTCCAGATCAAATCCATTGGTGATTTTCATCGCTTCGGCAGGATAGAGGGGTCTGATCATAAACGAGGAAGCCGAATCCACCTCTCCCATCAGCTGCAATCTCCTCAGGTAATCATCCAAAACGGGAGTTCCAACAGGAATGGTTTGTGCAGAACCACTCCAAGAAATTCCCCAAAAAGCCAGGATAATCCATCCTAATTTCTTTGCACTTAATCTTTGACTCATCATCTGTTCGTTTGGATCGCTTCCACCATGATTTTTGAGATCGACCAGGACTCATCACAGATGGGGTCAGGAGAGTTTAGCTGCTTGAGCTCTGCACCCATAAATACCCTTACCGAAGGGTTGCTATGCTCGATCAACTCCTCGATTCGATACCTCGTCGTGTAATTGGCAAAAGCGCCGAAAATGCATAAGCCCGGTAGATTGGTCTGTATAGCCCCGGTTTTGGGGGTGTTTTGCCGGAAAAACGTATTGGGGAAGGACTGATACAAGCAAAAGGTCGACTCACAGGGAGAGTTGGAAAAGGTGGTCCGGAAGGTTTCGGTCTGGTCCAAGCCCAAAAACCAATAGTCAGGACCAGATATGCCATCATCGGGGTTCCCGTCCCAGCTATCATGAATCAGAATTTCCGCAGTGACTTTGATGAAATTGTGCGGGGGGAGATCTTGGAGATTTACCGCCACTTGCTCATTGTGATAAATACCTGCGATGGTATCGTTTCTCCAAATAAATAATTTACCGTTTTCAAACCCTTCCAAATTTAAATCCGAAAAGTCATTGGAATACACGATAATCTGGTTTTCAACAGTTTCTACGCAGGAGCTCATCAAGCAAACTAAGCCCACCATCAGGCCTACGCTCGCACGCCACAGCCACTTACCTATTCTCATGGATTGATTTTTACTCAAAAATAATTTCAGAGCAAATAAACAAAAAACCGACCAAACCCCGCTTAAAGATCGGTGAGTATGGCAGGTTAAAAAGAAGGAATCCCTATTTTTGCCGCAAACTTAACTTTCCTATTCATGGCAATTTTTACCGTGGTCGCAGGTGCGAGACCAAACTTTATGAAAATCGCACCCATTATTCACGCTTTTCAAAAAAGTCAGGCTGAGGGCAAAAATTTACAATTTAGGCTGGTCCACACCGGACAACACTACGACAAAAAAATGTCGGGAGACTTTTTTGAACAATTGAATATCCCGGAGCCAAATGCAAATCTTGGTGGGGGTGGAGGCACGCAAGCCGAACAGACCGCCGCCATCCTGGTTGCCTTTGAAAAAGAGCTGATGGAAAATCGCCCTGATTTGGTCATTGTGGTGGGAGATGTGACCAGTACCTTGGCCTGTTCTATTGCAGCCAAAAAACTGCAAATCGATGTTGCTCATGTGGAAGGAGGAATTAGGTCCGGAGATCTCAGCATGCCGGAGGAAATCAACCGAATGGTGACTGATTCGATTACTGACCACTTTTTTACTACCTCTGAGATTGCCAATACCAACTTGAGAAAAGCAGGAGTTGCCGAGGAAAGAATTCATTTTGTGGGAAATACCATGATCGATACCCTGATGGCCCAAATGCCCCGGTTTAAAAAACCCGAAGGAGAGATTTTTGACCACCTTGAGCCCAAGGAGTACTTTGTGATGACGATGCACCGACCAGCCAATGTAGATCAGGAAAATTCCCTCAAAGCTATGATCGATGCAATCCTTGCGGGTACAGGCGGTCTCCCCATCATTTTCCCCGTACATCCCCGCACGGCGAAAAATCTCCAAAATTTGGGCATTAACGCCCCAAATCTTCATTTGGTGGAGCCTTTGGGTTATTTGGAGTTCAATTATCTGGTAAAAAATGCCAAAGGCGTCATCACGGACTCAGGAGGCGTGACTGAGGAAACTTCCGTGATGAATGTCCCCTGTGTGACTTTGCGGGATAATACCGAACGTGCTGAAACCATCCATCTTGGCACCAATGAACTCGTGGGTACCGACCCGAAGAAACTGAAGCCCTTTCTGGATAAAATCATGGCAGGAGAGTGGAAGCACTACCAGGGAATTCCGCTATGGGATGGAAAAACAGCCGAAAGGATTGTGGATGTTCTCGAAGCCCAGTACGCATGAGCGAAGTCAATAAAAGGATTGCAGAGTTGGTCAGGATTTTGGACATGAAAGCTCATCCGGAAGGAGGCTTTTTTGCTGAAATCTACCGATCGACACAAGTCGTTCCCAGGTCTGGAGAAGAAAGGAGCCTGATTACTTCCATTTATTTTCTGCTGAGGTCTGAAGATGTTTCCCATTTTCACCGAATCCAAAGTGATGAGCTTTGGTTTTGGCATGAGGGCAGTCCCTTGACGGTTCATTTGTTGACTGAAAATGGACATGAGACACTCAAGCTAGGGCCGGTGAATTCTGAGGATTGCAGACCTCAGCACTTGGTTCCCGCCCGGACCATTTTCGGCAGCACGGTGGATGATTCGGATAGTTTTGCATTGGTATCCTGCGTGGTAGCTCCCGGATTTGATTTTCGGGATTTTGAATTGTTCTCTGCTGATGACTTGGCTCCAATTTTTCCAGATGCAGAGCAAATCATTAAAAAGCTCACTTAACCATCAGGTCCCGTATTTGAGAATCAAGGCCAACTGACCGGCATGGTAAGCAGTATGGGTGGTGATTCTCCCCAGTGCTTCTACCTTTGGATTTCCGTCCAAACTCTTTGGTTTCGATCACCTCATCCCAATCCTTTTGTTCTGAAATTGCCTTTTCTAACAGTTCAGCGGCATAAGTTGAAATCGCTTTTAGCTCGCCAAGATTAGTCCATTCACCGGTGTCTTTTCCGGCGATCAGGGTTTTGGCTACAATTTTCACCTCGGATAGTCCAAATACATTTTTTGCAAAAAGTAGCTCTACTTCTGCAATATGACGGATCAAAAATCCTGCAGAATTCGGGCTTTGACCGTTCCTCTTGGATAAGTCCCCTTCGGAAGTCTTTTCCAAGAGCTGAGTGAATCGGGTTCTTCCCTCTTTCCATAGGGCAATCAGAAGGCTGTTCATGGTAAACTAATTTTAGTCTACCCATCCCCAGGGTGCTTCCGGAGCATCGATGGGCTGGGTCAAATCAAATTTTACTGTAAACAAAGTCGGGGAGCCTAGTCTTCTTAGGTTGTAGGTGAAAGAGGTCTCGTCCAAAGTAATCCACCAGACATTGCCTACGGCAGCAGGCAGCAAATTAGCCGTAAACTGATCAGCTGGGAAAAACTGAGCGGTCAAAGAGCCTGCATTGGAAGCCTTTCCTCCATACTGGGTCACTTGGTCCTCGGAGCCATCCTCATGTCGATGGTCGTGCTTGAGTTGAATCAATCCTGCTTCATCCCTGGTGAGTACCCAAGTTCGGGAGCGGTCCTCTCCCACAAAAAATGGAATCCTGATCTTCCCTTCTTCGCAGGACCTTAGGTGCATGACCAAGCGTCCCGAAAATCGGGGATCGGACTCGGGTGAGACCAACTTGCCTTCATAAGCCTTCCCACAATGGGCAGAAAGAGATTTCCAAAAAGCTTCAGAGGAGGATAATTGCTGTGCTGACCCAGCATAGGCAATAGTCAAAAGCACCACTAGGAAAAGATACTTTTTCAGCACATTGACTTGCTTGCATTTGGGATAGCTGGTTTCGGGTACTTGAAGGATTTTCATTTGAAAAGGAAGTTGGGAAAAATTGATGAGTTAGGCAGTAGCAAATGGCCGAAAATTTATGGATTTTTTTGATTCCTGATTAGCCATGAAAAAAGCCTGCTGAGTTCAGCAGGCTTTTCCAGTTTTAGGTCATTGTGGTATTAGAAGGCAAAGGAAACTCCAAACTTGACTTCAGTGCCAGGTGCCAAATTGGTGAAAAACTGATCCTGCGCCTGAAAGGAACTGAATACGATCTGTCTTTTCGAATTGAGGATATTCTCTACACCGAAGTTGGCTCGAATACGCTCATCAGCACCAAAAGTTTTGTTCAAATTGAAATTGAGAGAGTGGAAAGGCACAGTGAAAGTATCGGTTCTGTTTCCAAAGCCGATCAAATTGAGGGTGGGTCCTTGTACATTGTAGAACAACCCCACCTCAAGACCTCTTTCAAACTTATTGTAGGAAATTCCTGTGTTGATGATATAGGGAGCTTGTCCTGCCATTTCCCTGGTATCCTTGATTTCCTGGCCTTCTCTGGCTGTCAATTGTCTGGAACGTAGCTCAGTGGCAGACATTTTAATGGTCGATTCGGTAAAAGTCACATTGGCATTCCACTGCCAGTTTTGCAGGGAAGGAATAAGGAAAGAAAGGGACTTTCTGAATTCAAGTTCCACACCCAATACTGTTCCTTGGCCCACATTTCTTGGCTGAAACGCACCTGGGTCAGAAAGGAATTGAACCATTTCGATCGGCTTGTCAAAAGACTTGTAAAACCCACTTAGGGAGAACATCTGCCCTCTTTCCTGGAACAACTCCCAACGAATATCCAGGTTGTTGATCCGGGTTGGGGTCAGGTTTCCATCCCATAGGATTTCGGTTCCTCCATTGGTAGTCTCAGGGAAAAGCCCACCAATGAAAGTTCTGCCGGTAATCGGATCAAGAATTTCAGCATACGACAGTTCCTTAAAGGAAGGTCTTGCGATCGTCCGTGTTCCCGATAATCTCAGGTTTTGATTCTCCTTAAGGTTGAAAATCAGGTTTACTGTAGGGAAAAAGTCCAAGTCGTCCAATACTTTTTCGTTGTCCAGGACAATTGATCCGGTGTTGTTGGTACCTGTATAGAATTGGGTATATTTTTCAACTCTTACTCCTAGTACAGCTTTAAGTTTTTCGGCAGGATTTACTTCCGTGGATACAAAACCCGCGACATTGCTCAGGTTTGAATTGAAAGAGTTCGGATTGTTGGGGATGAAGTCCGGGTCGTATCTTACTCCATTGATATTTCCTTCCTGAAATAGATTTTGATCGTCCAAAATCTTGTTAGGATCTCCATCAAATCGGGTATTCCCCGTTGGGAATTGGAAGCTTTGGATTAAGAAATCTCTTTCTTTGAACACATAGGCACCACCGAATTTCAGTTTTCCGTCTCTTTGAAACAAGTTGATCTGTCTGTTCAGGTCCAGTTTTCCTACCAAATTCACCTCATCCAAGGATCTCCAGATACGAGCAGGAAGGCCAGCCTCGGAGCCAATGGTGTTGTTGGGGATTCTGAATCGGGTAAATCGGATATCCGGATCATCCAAGGTGGATCGGGTAGGGGCCAATTTCCAGTTGATTTCCCAAGCTCTTCCCTGGAGAAAGTGTGTGCCTGAAAGCAGGATGCTGCTTAGGGCTCGCTCACTGTATTCCAAGTTGTATTGGTTTGCTTCAAAATTTGCACCCAAGTTGGTATTCAAAAACAGGAATTCGCCTGCTTTGGACTCTCCATTTTGGAGATGAAGGAAATTGAGCTTGTATTTTGAACTTGGAGTTTTCAAGGCAATGCCGGCAATACCACCGAGCAGGACACTATTTACCCCATAGTCCCCACCTTGACGCTCCAAGGCAATCAGTTCGGTGACGGTAGGATCGGCAGATTTAGCATATAGGTTGAATTCCGCGTTGCGGAAGTATTCGGTTTCGTTCTTATAAGTGGCAGCAAAGTTATATCCCCAAGTGACTTTTGGCCTTGCAATTTGATTGCCTAGAGAAAAACCCAATCCAAAATCCATCAAGCTATTGGTTCGATAGCCTCCCAGGGTTTTATTGAAACCCCTCAGGATAGATTGATATTCCTGGCCCATGGGACCATTTGGATTTCCTACCACTTGTGCATACTGAGGAATGTCTGTTCTTCCACCGGTTGGGATTGCCCGGGTTCCGTCATCAAAGCCCAACCAGTCTGTTTTTCCTCCGTCGTATTTCAGGTAAGATGAGTTGAAGTGCATGGATGGATTGATTCCTCCGGAAAGGCTAAGACGCATTTCTTTTTCCTCGGGGAAATCTTTGGTTTCAATATCCACCACCCCTCCGGTGAAGTCTGCCGGAAGGTCTGCTGTAAAAGACTTAGCTACCAGAATATTATCAATCACGTTGGTCGGGAAAATATCTATTTGTAGGGCGTTTCGGTCCGGGTCCAAGCCAGGCACATCTACTCCGTTCAATACCGTTTTGGTATATCGGTCACCCAGTCCCCGCACATACACGTATTTTCCTCCTTCAATGGATACTCCGGTCACCCGCTTTACAGCTGAAGCTGCGTCTCCGTCACCGATTTGGCGGAAAGTGCTGGCAGAAATCCCATCCAAAACATTGGGAGCATTTCTTTTGACAGACATCAGGGCTGATTCGGTGGTTCGGATGGCAGAGGCCGAGATGGTCACTGTCTCCAGCTCCTCCGCTTCTTCTTTCATCAAAATGTCGTTTAGAATAGTCACCTGTCCAGAATTTACAGCCACCTGTGTCAGTTCAATAGTGGAATAGGAGATGTAAGAAATCTGAAGGGTGTAAGAACCCGGTGTCACTTGAATTTCAAATTTTCCGTCAAAATCACTGACGGCACCGGTAGAAGTTTCTTTGACCAATACTGAGACACCAAACAGAGGCTCTCCGGTCTTTTCGTCAAACAGAGCACCGCGAATAGTGCCGTTTTGTGCTTGGGTAAATCCCGACATTCCGATGAAAATCAAGAATGCCAAAATGGATAATGTTCGTTTCATGAACTTTTTAGATAGTTTGTTACAGCAAATTCAATTTTTAAACAGAAGGAAAGGAAGGCGCCTTGCAAGCACACTTCCTTTCCTAAAAAAGTTTTGAATACGATTAGAAATCAGCCAGAGCGCCGGCCACGTCAGCCCAAGTCCAGCCTGCAAAAGCAGTTTTGTCTGCTCCTACCGTGTTGGAACCTTTAGCTACAGCAGTGGCGTGAACGTGGGTGCCATTTCTGAAAACTGTGGTCAGAGTGACTCCGTCAGGCAATACTGTTTCCAAAGAAGCAAACTGCAGGGAGCCGTCTGCAAAGGTTGCGAGGGTCTTTTCACCACTCAAGGAGAAGTCACCCCTGCCGTCACTTGTAGCAGGATTAGGGAAGTCAAAGAAGTAGATGTTTTCGAAAGTACCTCGTGCACCATCTCTGAAGTCAGCCAGTTCAGATGCAGGATTTCCTTTCACAGAACCGTTGATAAGGGTGTGGGCAGCCAAGTAAGTGCCTTCCGGTCCGTCGATTTCAAGCGCGTGGTCAGTGTTGTCACCGCAAATAATGATGAAGTTGTCCATTGTACCGGCCCAAGCCTGGTCTGTATCCAAGGCATCATCACCTGAGTTCCATACCAAGGCATTGGTTACATTGACTGTTCCACCAAACCACTCGATTCCGTCATCTTGGTTACCGATTACTTCAATGTTTTCAATCACGGTTCCAGAACCAACACCACCAAGGGTCAAGCCGTTGATTTCGTTACCTTCTCCGATGTTTGCACCTCCGTGACGGATAGAGACAAATTTCAAGATACCAGAGTTGTCAGCATCGTTTGTACCACCATAAAGACCATTAGTGTCTGATGGCGGGATACCTTCGATTTGAATTTCGGTTACATTACCTGCAAAAGATCCTCTTGCATTACCCAAGATCAAAAGACCTCCCCAAAGACCATTCAGATCCGGAGTAAGGTTTGGAGATTCGATCATTCCGGGTTCAATTTCATCAGCGATAGTGGTAAAAATGATAGGAGCTGTAGCAGTACCTTGAGCATCAATTTTCGCTCCTCTAGCAATTACCAGAGCGGAAGCATTAGCTCCTGTACCTACTTCACCTTTCACTACCACGCCTTCTTGAATAGTCAAGGTAGCACCTGAAGTCACAGAAATACGTCCTCCCAGGATATAGGTCTTACCAGTTTCCCAAGTTGTATTGGTCGTGATGTTGGAAGTAACTCTTACAGTAGTCTCTTCAGCCTGCACAGTCAATACGTGCTGTGCAGTAGCTGCATCTCCGTCCACATCGGTAACTGTAAATACAAAAACGATATTTTTGCCAGCATCAGCAGGAGTTGCTGTATATTCGAATGGAGCTGAAGCTGTGGTACCAGTCAAAGGAACAGTAGCCAAAGGAGCGCCGTCCTTAGTGATGGACAATTGGGCCAATCCGTCAGGTGCTGTTGCAGTGGCGGTTACTGGACCCAATGTTCCTCCAGCTGGAATGGTAGCTGTGGCGGGGATTCCGGAGATAGTCACACCATTATCTGGTGTTGGCTCATCATCGTCACAGCTGGTGAAGGTGATAATCACCGCTGAAAACAACATTAATAAGTAATTGAACTTTTTCATGTGTTATAAATTGAATTTTGTTTGCAATTTTCGATGCAAAGGTGAATTCAATTTTTCGCCCCAATAGAATGATTTGAATTATGCTTTTTTTAAAAAACCGGGCAGAATTTAATATTGCTTTAACAAAAAATGCATAAAAAAAGGCTTTTCGTTCGAGAAGCCTTTTAAAGGGTTGTTTCGTGTTATTTTAATGTTACCGCCTTGTTAATCGGTACTTTTTCCAAAAGTGTACGGACCAGGCTTCTGGTATCCACCCCATCTGCTTCTGCTTCGTAATTTAGCAATATTCGGTGGTTGAGTACATCTTCTGCAATTTCCTTGATGTCTTCCGGAAGTACATAATCCCTGCCATCCATATAGGCGATAGCTTTGGATGCCAAATTTAAGTTGATACTGGCACGAGGGGATACTCCAAACATGATGTATTTCGCCTCGTCCTTCAGCCCGTATTGCTGAGGAAAGCGGGTGGCAAAGACCAATTCGATGATGTAGTTCTCCAAAGGCTCAGCGAGCTTTACCGAGTTGATTTCATTTCGGATGTCAAAAATATCCTGTTTCGATAAAATGGCCTTTACTTCCGAGGTGTATTGCATATTGGACATGCGGCGCATGACTTCCAGCTCGTCAGCTTTACTCGGATAGTCGATGTGTACTTTCATCATAAATCGGTCCACTTGAGCTTCAGGAAGGGGGTAAGTTCCCTCTTGATCTACAGGGTTTTGCGTAGCCAAAACCAAAAATGGGCGATCCAGTGAGAAGGTAGTCTCTCCGATGGTAACCTGCTTTTCCTGCATGGCTTCCAAAAGGGCAGATTGCACCTTGGCCGGAGATCGGTTGACTTCATCCGCGAGAATGACATTGGCGAAAATGGGCCCCTTTTTTACCTCAAAATTGGCGGTTTGCTGATTGTAAATCATCGTCCCGATCAGGTCGGAAGGCAGCAAATCCGGGGTAAACTGAATTCGGTTGAAATCCAGATGAAGGACCTTTGCCAGGGTATTAACGGTTAGGGTTTTGGCCAAACCAGGCACCCCTTCCAGCAATATATGTCCATTGGTAAACAAACCGATCAAAAGGCGATTGACCATTTTGTCCTGGCCCACTACCACTTTTTTGACTTCCTGAATTACTTCTGCGATTTTTTCCTGATGCATGAATCTGACAATTTATACCCGTTTGGGAGACCTAAAATAGGGGAATTTGTTCCAACCCACAATCTTAAATGGTAGGAACGGAAAAGCCTTAGGCTAAACAGATTTTTAGGAATTTTTAAGAGCGGCGGCCCTTTTGATTGGCTCCGGTTTTGGCGTAGCCTGTTAGGCCCAGCATGCGGTAGACGGTTTCCTGTTCCATTTCCCTGACTTCCCCCGATTGCATTCCATCGATGGTTATTTTTTCCATGGAAAACCGGACCAATCTCAAGGTGGGGAAACCAACAGCCGCAGTCATTTTCCTGACCTGTCTGTTTTTTCCTTCGATCAAAGTCAAAGAAATCCAAGTGTCCGGAATGGATGCCCGATATCTGATCGGGGGATTTCGATCGGGAAGAGTAGGTACCGGATCAATGATTTTGGCGATGGAAGGATTGGTTCGGTAGTCTTTGCCGTCGACATTGATCGTGACTCCGGATTGCAGTTGCTTTAATGCCTCAGGTGTAGGAATTCCCTCTACTTGGGCATAATAGGTGCGTTGATGCCCAAAACGAGGGTTGAGCAGGTGATGGTTCAGCCACTTGTCGTCAGTGATTAAAAGCAGGCCTTCACTGTCCTTGTCCAGACGGCCCACGGGATATACCTCCTTTGGAAAAGTACCGAGAGAGGCCAATGTGGGCCCCTCTCCGCTAAATTGGCTGACAACGCCAAAGGGTTTGTAAATGATAAAGTATCTGGGCAAATCTTTGGGATTAACTTCCGCAGCCGATGCAATCAAAGTGAGAATCCATGGGTTTTACTCCTTTGAGCTGCATTTCCAGATTGTGGATCTGATCACGGACTTCCATATCTGCAAACATGTCGCCGGTGAGTTTTCCTTTGAGGGAGGCGATGGCCTCTTCTAGTGCTTGTTTTTGTTGTTCGGTCATAAAAGTAGTGTTTGGTTGTTAGGGATTGAGTGGTTTGAAAATAGCCAAAACCTTGGAAAAGGTTCCTGCTTACTTTCATTTTTTTGGACTCAAAAATGAGGCCATTTGAAGATGAGGAGTTTAGATTGGAAATTTGATTGATTGGTTCAAATCTTCAGACCTGCCCGATGCAGGCGGGCTTGAACCCACTAAACGGACTCGAACTGATTAAAGTCTCCTGACCTGTCTGCACCAGGCAGGCCTGCCCGATGCAGGCGGGCGTGGACCTACGATTACTTGAATTGGGCCAAAACATCACAGGCTCAAAAACTTTTTGCAAGTCTTCTCTATCGATTGAATGAGTTGGAATAGAGGATTTTCTTTTCAAAACTTTGTTTGATTTAATGGGTAAAAACCAAATATTATTCTAAACAGAGGTTTTTGGTTACCTTTGCACCTCTCAGAAAAAATAGCTCCCATAAAAAGGCCAATTCGTTCGGCATGTTTCAATAAGTAATTCCGGCTACTCTATTCTTCAATTTTCATAAAGTTTCACTTCCCCAGATGAAGAAGTATTTCAACCTATTTGACCTCAGCCAAAAAGTAGACTACAAAATCGAAATCCTATCGGGCCTGACTGTTGCCTTAGCCTTAATTCCGGAGGCAGTAGCCTTTGCATTTATTGCCGGACTTTCACCCCTGACAGGACTTTATGCTGCTTTTGTGATGGGTTTGGTGACTTCGATTCTGGGCGGAAGACCGGGAATGATCTCAGGAGCAACCGGAGCTATCGCCGTGGTAATTGTGACTTTGGCAGCTACTCAAGGCGTGGAATATGTCTTCGCAGCAGTGGTTCTTTCGGGATTGCTTCAGGTGATTTTTGGTTCTTTGAAATTGGGAAAATTCATCCGCTTGGTTCCTCATCCGGTGATTTTTGGTTTTGTCAACGGCCTGGCAATTATCATTTTCATGTCCCAATTGGATCAGTTCAAAGGGGAAGATGGGCAATGGCTGAGTGGTCCCAACCTGTATATTTTCTTGGGACTGGTACTTTTGGCGATGCTGATCATTTGGGGCTTACCCAAATTGACCAAGGCCATTCCTGCTTCCCTTACCTCTATTTTGGTGGTTTTTGGGGTGGTGGCTGCTTTGGGGCTGGATACCAAAACGGTGGGTGACATGGCCAGTATCAAGGGTGGTTTTCCTCCTTTCCATATTCCCGATGTGCCCTTTGCCTGGGAAACCTTGGAGATTATTTTTCCCTATGCACTGATCATGGCTGGGGTCGGACTGATTGAGTCCCTGCTGACCTTGAATATTGTAGATGAAATCACCGAAACCCGCGGCCGAAGCAATAAGGAAGCGGTAGCGCAGGGCTTGGCCAATGTGGCATCGGGATTTTTCTCCGGCATGGGCGGCTGTGCGATGATCGGGCAGAGTTTGATCAATATTTCCTCTGGAGCCCGGGCGAGACTTTCCGGGATTGTGGCCTCCGTGATGCTGTTAGTCTTTATCATGTTTGGATCAGGTCTGATCGATCAGGTACCTATGGCAGCTTTGACCGGTTTGATGATCATGGTGTCGATCGGGACCTTTGAGTGGGCGAGCTTGCGAACGATCACCAAGATGCCCAAAAAGGATATTTTCCTGATGTTTTTGGTCACCGGGATTACGGCCGTCTTGCACAATTTGGCTTTGGCTGTTTTGATCGGGGTGATTTTGGCTGCTTTGTTTTTTGCCTGGGACAATGCCAAGCGAATCCGCGCCCGGAAGTATGTGGACGAAAATGGAGTCAAGCATTACGAATTGTTTGGCCCTCTTTTCTTCGGGTCTGTGACAGCATTTGGAGAAAAATTCGATGTGCTCAATGACCCTGAGGAAGTGATCATTGACTTTGCTGAAAGTCGGGTAGTCGATATGTCAGCCATCGAGGCCCTGAATAAAATCACCGATCGCTATCAGAAAGTGGGCAAAAAAGTCCATCTCAGACATCTCAGTCCAGATTGCAAAAAGCTTTTGGCTAAAGCCGATGAGATCATCGAAGTGAATATTCTCGAAGATCCCACCTACAAAGTGGTTATTGACGACCTGGCCTAAAAAGTAGGTCTGGGGATTATTTTTTAAGCTGAGAAAAAACAAACCACATCTCAGCGGCTATCTGCAGGGACCGCTCATCGTACTTTTGGGCCTCTAGTTCGGTGTCATCGAATGCCTTCGGATCTTCGTACCGTACAGGAATACGTTGTTCAGTACCCGGGATAAACGGGCAGTTTTCATCGGCATGATCACAGGTCATTACGGCAGCAAAATGTAGGGCATCATTGGCAGGATCATCATAAACCTTGGAAAAAGCGGTGATTGGATCACTTTCGTGCGAGTAAAAAACAGAATAAATCGGATTGCTGCTGTTTTCTTTGGACGAGACCCGAAACCCGCTTCGCTTCAGAGAATTGACCGCCCGCTCATTGAATGCAGTGACTTCCACACCTCCGGAATAGCAGTTGGCCGGAATACGGTGAAAATCTGCAGCTGTTTGTGCCCAAATCTGGGAAAACTGACTTCGGCGGGAGTTATGGGTGCAGATGAAATTCAAATTCACATCCTGACCTTGATCGAGTTTGGATTGGATGTAGTTGATGAGGACTTGCAATACCTGTTTTCTTTCTTCAGAAATGGGGAGTTCACCGGCTTTTTGAATGGTTTCGGCCAAGGTGGGATAGAGCGTGTTTTTTCGCTTGAGCATAGGAAAATATCGTTTTTGAAAAACTCAAGACCTGACAGGTCTAGTAAATTGATTTTAACAGCAACCTGAGCCAGGGGCGCAAGAGGAGGCCTGAAGTTGGGAGAGTCGGACCTTTGGCTTTTGGGCAGGGATGCCACAGTTATCCTTGGCTAGGCAGTCGGTCATTTTGGTGGTCAGGAGGAAGTTTTTCCCGTCATAGTCCAAGCCGTATTTTCCGATGGTTTCGCCTTGGTATTCCACTTCGATTTCCAAATCCGGAATCCCCAACACCTTTTCGGAAAGTTCAATGATTTGTACCAGCTTCTCTGGATGCAGTCGATGATAGTAGTCATCTGCATTCCAAAGTTGGAAATTTACTTTTTGTTCTTTGCGAACTGTCCCTCCACAGTCTATGAAGTGCTTGTCGACCAGACCGATTTCGGTCACGTGAAAGTGGCTCGGAACCAATTCCCCATTGGGAAGTCGGAATGCGATAGTTTCGCTTTGGGCTAAAATGGATTTGGCTTCTGAGAGTAGCATGATTTATTGCTTTATTACGATGGTTTAATGTAAATTTTTTTAGCAGGCAGGACCGCAGCCATCTGCATAGCTTTGGAAGAAATCTTCAAAGTGGGATTTCAATGCATCCCATTTCTCTGAATCTATGCAGTAGTTGACTCGGGTGCCTTCAATAGTTCCCTGGATCAAACCTGCATCTTTGAGCTCACGCAGATGCTGGGAAATGGTAGCTTGGGCCAGGCCGATTTCCAAAACCAAGTCCCCATTGATACAGGATTTGGTTTTGATCAAGTGCTGGAGAATGGCAATTCGGGCCGGATGGGCGATGGCTTTGGCCAATTGGGCGATTTCGTTTTGTTCCTCAGTGTATAAATGGGTTTGGGTGACTCCCATGGTAGTTTTATTTTATTGCAATATTACGATAGATATATTTCAAAGTTTACATTCCTTCAAAAATTCTCGAATTATTTTTCGCAATACTTTTTGAAATTATCCAAAATCGCCTGCCAGCCCTGCCGCTGAAGCTCTACGGGATTTTGGTTTTCGGCTTCAAAGATTTCAGTGACCAAAACCCCTCCCTTTTGGGCTTCAAAAAATACATCCAACTTTCTCCCGTCGCCCATCGTGCTTCGGATCTCCTTATTCGGAATGATTTCAGAGTAAGTGCCCCAAAAATCAAAGCTAAAGCTTCCGTCCTTGGCAGCCATGGTAGAATGAAACTCCCCTCCGGGCTGTAGGTCGATATTGGAATCCGGACAATGCCAGTCGGCTGAGGCAAAATTCCACCCGGTGACATCCGCTCCTTGAGTCCAATAAGTCCAGACTTGTTCAAGGGGAGCGTTGATTTGAGCACTGATTTTTATTTCCACTTTTTTAGGGTTTAAGAGGGGTTTTTCAAGTCATCAATACTTAGCTTTTCCATTTTCAGAAGTGCATTGATCGCTTTTTGGCCTTTTTGAGGATCACTGATCCATTGGCCCAAGTCTTTGGGAACGACCTGCCAGGAATGACCAAAGCGGTCCCTCAGCCAGCCACATCGATCATAATTCCCTCCTTCTCCCAGTTTTTTCCAAAAGAAATCAATCTCGGCTTGATCCTCACAGGGTACGACCAGAGAATTGCCCGGGCAAAAGCCAAAATCATGAGTCTCCGTGCTGCTCATCAGATTGATCAGGTAGCCTTCCAGGTTCACTTGGGCAAACAGCAAATCTTCGGAATCCGGATGGGGAGCTTCCACCAGCTTAGTGCTTTTCGGAAAAATACCTAGGTAAAACTCCATCGCTTCCCTAGCCCGACTCCTGTTTTCATTGACAAAAAGAAGGCAGGGGACTATCTTTTGAGCACTTCGGACCGGATCTGCATCCAGTTGCCAATTGGTACCAAAGCGATCCGTTACCCAGGCATACTTTGGACTCCAAGGATAAGTGCCCAAGGGAAAAATGGCTTTCCCTCCCTCAAGTAAAGAAGTGTACAATTCATCTATATCCACCTCCGTCCCACAATAGACAAAGTAAGAACTGGCTTGGGTTTGCTGATATTTTGGCCCCCCATTTAGGCCCATCATGGGAGTTCCTAAGACCTCAAACCGGACCGCTATGGGGCTCTTTTCCAGTATTTTGGATTTAGGGAAAATCGAGGTGTAAAAATCTGCCGCTTCAGCAGCTTGGTGGTCAAACCACAAACAGGGGTAAATCATTCTGGACATGAGAGGAAAAGAAAGAAATGAGGCATAAGATACCATTTTTGGAAGCCATTTTCGCCAATCTACGTGCTGGCACGGATAAAAAAACAGGGTTTTCGGGGATTCTAGGGCTTTTAGGAAAGGCTCAACTTTAGGTTCCCAAAAAATAAAAATTATGAAAACTCTATTTCTCGTGTTTTTGCTCCTGATGGTGGAGCTGGCACCTCCGACTGTGTTGTCCGAAAAAGACATCAAAACCACCAGTTACAACAAAAAGAACCAAGGGAGTAAAGCTCCCAAGAAGGTGTTTATCAGAAGCTTCAATGCCTATTTTGAGGTGTTTGAAGAAGCTTCTGCCAAAACCTCCGGCTCAAAAAAAGAGCGCGCAGACCGAACCACCTTTACCTCTGGTACATCTACCCGAATGGGAGTTCAGATTCAGGGAGTGGATGTCCCTGATTTCCAAAAATTAATTGATGATGCCTATCAGTCCTATGTGAGTCAATTGAAAAGTCAGGGATTTGAAATCATGACTGCCGACGAGGCGAGTAAGTTTGAATACTATGCTGATTGGACTAAGAAACAAGGGGGAGCTTCCTCAGATGCACAAGTGGAAGGATATATTATGGTCACTCCTACAGGATATGAATATCTGGTCAAGTCCGTAACCAAGGGAGGAAAAGAAAAAATGGGAGGAGGTCTAGTAGATCCCACTCCCAAAATCTCCAAGGAGCTGGAAAATGTATTTATCGCGGATGTAAATTTTGCTTTTCCTTTTGTAATGCTAGACGCAGATGCCTCTGTTTGGACCAATTCCACTTCTGTAAAAGCAACGATTGGTTACCGGATTGAGCCTTTTCTTGATCCTACTGAAAACAACCGATCGGTTACCAATTTTGGTACTTCCCTCATTCCTACTCAGGTTAGATTTGTTTCCGGTTTGGATATAGGAAGCAATCCTTTGTTTCATGCGAAAGTGGAGCCCAAAAAGGCAGTCTACGCAGAAGGGGTGTTCAAAGACAAAAAGATCAAAGAAACCACTCAAGCACAGACAGACATGTTTTCAAAGACGGGCTATTCCCAGTTGGTCATGACTTCAGGAGATCAGAAAACAGTCGCCTCCCACTTTGCTGATTGTGATCATGATGCCTATGTAGAGTTTGCCTCTGGAGTGATGAAGGATATGATCGATGCAGGGGTTTCCAATTTCGTTGCTTTGACCAAAGACTAGGACAAACCACCGACCAGGTTATTTTCCATGGCAAATTTCAAAAGACCAACCAGTGAGTTGGTCTTTGTTTTTTGGTAGATGTTTTTGCGGTGAGTCTCCACTGTACGCTCAGAGATATGGAGTTTTTCTCCGATTTCTTTATTGGAAAACTCATCAAAAATCAGGGTCAAGACCTCTTTTTCCCGCTCAGTCAATATCCGTTCATCTTCGGGAAACTGCATGCGCTGGATCAGAATCTTTTGAATAGCCATACTGAAAAACATGCCGCCCCGGGATACCTCTTCTATGGCCTTGAGCAGTTCGGCATGGGCGGCTTTTTTGAGAACATACCCTTCCGCACCGGTAGCCAAAGCCTCTTTGACTCGGTAAGGCTCGTCGTGCATACTCAGGAAAATCAAGCGAATTTGCGGATAGAGACTCTTCACTTTTTGGGCAAAAGCAATCCCACCTATCTCGGGTATTGAGATATCCGAAATGATCAAATCAGGGATTTCAGAGCGAATTTTAGCCAATGCCCCTTCCACAGTATCTGCTGTGTCTACTTCGGAAATACCAGGCTGGGACTGAATCAAAAATTTCAAACCATCCAAAAGAATGCGATGGTCATCTACGAGAAGAATCTTCATTTATCGGGGTGGTAGGTTTAATTGGCTTAGTGAACATACGGAAAAGTGCACAAAAGCCCGAAATCAGGATATGCTTTCGGAAAAGAAAGCACATTTTTTTGAATCCTACCCAATAGCACGGATAGAATATACCCATTTGGCGGGATTCCATCGCCTGAGCTTTTGAAGCATCTTGCCTAAAAATAATTTACTATGAAACTACGATCTCTTATTCTCAGTCTATTAGCCTTGGTGTTTTTTGCATGTCCCGGAAGCGATGAGGATGACATTCCCCAAGGGTCTCTGAATGTGGAAGCCACCATCGATGGAAAGGAATGGAAAGCCTCCGGAAACAGCCGAATCACCACTGTGGCTGGATTTACCGTTTTTGCCATCGGGGCAGGATCCACAGACCGCTCGAGTATGGCAATCACGCTCGATGCTGAGCGCACCGGGAATTTTGATCTGAACGGCACTGCTATCTGGACTACCGCAGACCAAGTGGTCCATAACGCAACTTCCGGAACTCTCACCATCACCAAGCTGGAGGACAATAAAGTGTCCGGGACATTTTCCTTTAAAGCTCGTCCCATGACCGGCACAGGCCCGGAAGTAAGTGTCACCAACGGGAAATTTACCGACATCAATATCATGCGATAAAGGTGGCTTCAGAATCAAGCAGACTTTTGAATATCAGGGGACTACTTACTACGTGAGTTCCAGAAAAACCTTTAATAAGATCATGGGAGTGGACAAAGACGGGAGTGTTTATTTTCTCATCAGTACTCCTATGACCAGTAAGGGAGTCCAGGTAGCCGGACCTTTGGGAGGAATTTACAAAGTGAGTTTTTGAAAGAAACTAAACCATTTTTTTGGGAAAGGGGGGCTGCTTCGGCGGTCCTCTTTTTCTTAGTTGGGGTAAAGGTTAAAGTAAGCCCTCTTGATCAAGCCTGGCCTTTATTTTCTCATGCTGGTTCCAAAAATTAGTTTTGATCTTTTCCATGATATTTCGAAACTCAGGTCTGGATCGGATAGGTTCAAAAAGCGGCTCGTCCTCCAAGTACAAAAACCAATATTGAAAATGCTGCTCCCTGGAAAAATCCTGCAAGTATGCCAAAGTTTTTCCCCAATTTTCCTCAAGAGCAGATTGGGTAGCTAGGGCAATATTCCGATAGATGGATTGATCCGATTCAGCAAAAGTTTCAAATTCTTTAAAGAACTTCATTGCCTCTTGGACGTTTCCTGTTTTCTCGTACACCCATCCAATTTTTGAATTCTCCAATTCATAGATAGCCAGTCCGTTCTTTTCTCTAGCCTCCACAAATTGGTGATAGTACATAAAAGCACTGTCATACTTCTTTTCCAAGTAGTAGAACTTTCCGATATCCTGTAAAATATCCAGACGGCTGGAGTCTTTTTTCCATTCTTTGATCAAGCGTTGAAGCATCTTTTGATTATCCTTTTCCTTGGCAAAAAGAATGTAGGACCTCAGATGTGGCGCATAGTAATTAGTCGAATCATAAACGAGTGAACGATCGATGAATTCCCTTGCCTGCTCCACAAATCCAGCGGTCATCAGGGCATTGGCTAGCTGAAGCAAGCTGTAACTCTGAGCTGTGGAGTCTCCATTTGTCACCTGAAGCTTTACCCCAAGAAGAGCATACTCGAGGTATTTTTCTGTATTTGGAGCGAGTCGAAAATAAAAGTCCGCAAGCATCTGTATAGCCAGAGCTGAATTGGCGTTGTACTCCAACGCTTTTTCAAGATAGGGTCTCGCAAGCCCAAATTCTTCGCTTTGGATGTAATAAAAGGCCTTAGCCGTCAGGCTTTCTGCGGACTTGGAGTCCAAAAGCAAGGCTTTGTCTGCATAGGCGTTTATTTTTTCGGTGAAAAGCTTTTCCGAACGAAACATCTCTAAAAGATAGTAGGAGATGGCTACGTGTGCATAAGCCAAAGAAAATTCGGGGTCTTGCTCGATTGCCTTCTCGAAAAGGGCTATCCCTTTCAGAAGACCCTCATCTGTTCGGGAATGATAAGGTTCCAAGGCTTGCAGATAATAATCGTACGCAAGGAGGTTTTCTGTCGGCCTCTTTTCGATTTGTTCGAGTTCGGTCGGCGTGACGATCACCTGAATGGCATCGGAGATTTTTGTAGCTATTTCATTCTGGATGGAAAAAATATCCGCCAACCGCCGGTTGTATTGCTCCGCCCAGATCTGCCGCTCGGTCTGAGCATCAATCAATTGGATATTCAGCAGTACCTGATCTCCGACTTTTTGCCCACTCCCGGAGACAAAATAACTTACGTCGAGTTCCTCAGCCATCTCCGAGATGCTTTTGTTGCTGTTTCGATATTTTTCCACCGATGATCGGCTGATTACTCGAAGATTCTTGATTTTTTGGAGATTATTCAGGGTAGACTCCATCAGTCCATTGATAAAGTAAAGATTGGTGGAATCTGCACTTTCATTTTTGAATGGCAATACGGCGATGGATTTTTCCTCCTCAGAGAGCTCTGAAATGGATTTGGGCCAAAAGAAAGAAGCTACCGCCACCACAGCCAAAACAGCGAGAATGCCGAATATCCAGATTTTGGAATTTTGCTCTTCCTTCGGTTGAACCACATGTTTTGGCTCTTCTGAACTGGTCTCTATTCGTTGTTTGCCGACTTCTCCGGGAGGGAAGCCGTACTGCTCTCGAAAGCACTTGATAAAATAAGAAGCGCTTCCAAAACCCACTTGATAGGAAACTTCCGAAACGGTCAGGTTTCCCTCTTTGAGCAAGTCAATACCGATCTCCAGGCGGATTTTACGGATAAAAAGACTTGCCGAAAGGCCTGTGGCTGCCTGTATTTTTCGGAGCAAGTTTGATCGGCTCATATTCATGGCTTCGGCGAGTTCGGATACACCAAACTGCTCATCAGCTGCTCGCTCCACTACCAAGGCGGTGGCCTGCGAAAGGAAGTCTTCGCTATGTTTTGGACTGTCTGCCATGCCAAAAATCAATCTTCAAGGTAGAGAAATTTGAGCAAAGGGACAGACCATTTTTCCAACTATTCTCCTGGGATAAGTGAGCTTTTGCGTCATAGGTTACAGCCTTGCGTCATAATTTTTATCCCTGAGCGATACTTTATGCTTTTGGCAACTTGCCTTTTACAGCCGCCTGAGGGCATCGACCCAACTTTGTAGCGAACAAAAAACAAAACCCATTCACAAAAAAAACAACATCATGAACACACTTAAAAACAACTCGCTCAAAGTTTTGCTAGGTCTTTTACTAGCAGTGATTCTTTTGCCTTCATGTAGCAATGCCCAAGACAAGGCTGAGAATACTCAGCAAATTAAAGCTCCTCAACTTGACCTTCAAACGGCTGTCATGACCAATAACCTAGAGGTGGTCAAGCAGCATATTGCTGCCGGCTCGGATATCAATGTCAAGGAACCCTTCAGCGGATCGACTCCCTTGATTACAGCGATCACATTTGACAAAAAGGATATCGCTCAAGAACTCTTAGATGCCGGAGCTGACCTGAAGATTGCCAACAATGACGGAACTACTCCACTGCACGCGGCGGCCTTCTTTGGTCGGGTAGAGCTGGTAGAACTGCTTCTGGAAGCCTCAGCCGACAAAACGCTGAAAAACAACTATGGCTTTACCCCACGTGAGACGGTCATGGGATCTTTTGCCGAAGTCAAACCAATCTATGAAATGATGCAGCAGCAACTCGGACCCATGGGGCTTCAATTGGATATGGAGCAATTGGAAAAGACCCGTCCGGTCATTGCCATGATGCTTCAGTAATCATACGAATCAACTCATGATCATGACAACTCAACGAAGATACGACATCGATTGGCTGCGGGTGATTGCGATCGCCCTGCTGCTGATCTACCATATTGCGATTGTGTTTCAGCCTTGGGCGATGTTTCTGGGCTTTATCAAAAGTGATGAACTCATGGAGGGGCTTTGGAAGCCGATGACCCTATTGAATGTTTGGCGGATTCCTTTTCTATTTTTCGTTTCAGGAATGGGCGTTTATTTCGCCATTCGCAAGCGGAATTGGAAGGAACTTCTGTTGGAGCGAAGCAGGCGAATCTTGCTTCCCTTTCTTTTCGGAGTGGTGGCTATAGTCCCGATTCATTTCCTGCTCTTCCAAGCTTACTACCACTTACCGATCGGCTATGTCGCTCATCCGGCTCACTTGTGGTTTCTGGGAAACATTATTGTCTATGTACTGCTTTTGACACCGGTTTTCTTTTATCTGAAAAAGTCAGAAAAAGGAGCATTCCGAAAGAAGTTGGATGCTTGGATGGGTAATCCCCTGGGACCATTGTCCATTTCTTTGCTGGTTGTCTTAGAAGTAATTTTGGTTAGGCCACAGGTCTTTGAAATGTATGCGTTGACTTGGCACGGGTTCTTCATCGGCCTGATGGCGTTTTTCTGTGGCTTTCTTTTGGTGTATAGCGGGGGGTCCTTTTGGAAAACGGTCTTGAACTGGCGTTGGGCTTACCTAGGACTAGCTTTGGGGATGTATCTGACTCGATGGATGGTCTATGATTTGGTCGCTCCCGGCTATTTGATGGCGATAGAATCTACCACTTGGATCATGGCCATTTTTGGTTTTGGCTACAAATACTTGAATAAGCCCAGTGCGATTTTGAGCTATCTGACTCAGGCGGCGTACCCGGTTTATATCTTGCACATGGTGGCATTGAATACTGCAGCATCCTTGGTTTTGCCATTGGATTGGCCAGTTTTAGTTAAATTTCTAGCTATCATTGGAGCTACTGGACTATTCTGTTTCTTTATTTTCGAATTTCTAATCCGCAGAATTTTATTTATAAGACCCCTTTTTGGGCTTTCGTTGCAATCAAATCCTGACTCCAAATTGATTTCCGGCCCAGCAAATTCCCAATTGAGTTAGATTGCTAGGGGTGCCTTGGATTCATTCCAAAATTACCCAACTTCTGACCCCAGCCCTCAAAAACCAAGATCATGAATTTTAAATCCATTTTCCGAATTCTAATTCCTCTCCTTTCCGTGGCTTTTACGATATATTTTGTCCCCTGGCTAATCCTTCGCGCATGGCTGGCACCCACTCCGGATACGATTCAGGAGCAGGTAGATTTGGCCGTGAATTACAAGCTGGATGGAATCATTGTCTATGTTGATCAGGGAGGAAAAGAACCGCAATTCTATTCAGCAGGCTGGAAAGATCGGGACAAAAAAATTCCGGCTGATCCTCACTCCCTTTTCAAAATCGCCAGTATCAGCAAACTCTATATCGCCGCTGCGGCCAGTAAAATCGTAGCCAATGGTCAGCTTTCTCTGGATGACACCTTGGCTGAATTGCTGCCAGATATCGCCGATCAAATTGAGAATTCCGACCAAATCACCCTCCGTATGCTGATCCAGCATCGCTCAGGCATTCCCAACTATTCCGATCAGCCGGATTACCCCTGGGACAAGCCGTTTACTGAAAATCGAGAAGCATTGGAATTAATTTATGGTCTTCCGGCAGATTTTGCTCCCAATGCAGACTATGCCTATTCCAATACCAACTACCTACTGATCGGGGAGATCTTGGACAAGACTTTGGGCTATTCCCATCACGACTTTATTCGGGCTGAGATTTTAGAACCTTTGGGTTTGAAACGCACCTACAGTTTGCTTTCCGAAGTGAATCCGGACGAACTCATGAGCGGATATTTTGTCGGCTATCCCTTGGACATCAAGGGAAATGACTTTATCCATCCCGGAGGCTCGATGATTTCGACGGCGGAGGAAGTGGGAATTTTCCTTCGAGCCTTAATCGACGGGACCCTGCTCACAGAAAAAGAGCAGGAAATCTACTCCTCAGTTTACGTTTATGAACATACAGGGCTGGTGCCTGGCTACCAAAGCATTGCCAGATACCATCCTGATATCGATGCAGTGATAGTGCAGTTTGTCAATACTAATGGTGGCTATGCCTGGAATCTGCACGAGATCGTGTACAATCGAGTAGTGAAGATTTTGAGGAAAAATCAGGAGAATTGATCTTTTCCTTTTCCCACTCAATCCCCTCCCAATCGCATTCTCAGACCAAGGTTACCCCGAAGGAAAAAATTACCCCCTAGAATATATGGAGTGGCCTCCATCAGTAGGCCCAGCCGTTGAAAAGAGGATATGGGCTTAATGGTGGCGCCGATAGGAAGGCCAATGGCACCATCTCCGTAATAGCCAATCATTAAGCCTCCATGAAAATTGTACCATTCGGATCGGTAAAAATTGTATTGTCCTAAGGCTTCAACTCCAAAATCCAGATCCAAGCGATCTGGGGCCCAAAAACGGAGTTCTCCAAAGAATTTCTTTTCGATATTCGTTCCCACCCCTACTTGGGCAGAAATTCCAGAATGATAGACTCCCACTTGGACCTGAGAAAACGCCATTCCAAAAGGCAGAAGGAAAAGTAGAATAACGAGGGTATGTTTCATTAGTTAGTTTATTTTCCGGAAAACTAATTGATTTTATTTAAAAAATAGTCATCTCGTATAATTTAAAACTTAATAACTTTTTGTTCGTTCATTGGGAATAAAATGTGCCAGATGAAGTCCTTCCTTTCCATTCTCATTTTATCAGGATTTTTTCTCTCCTGCATCTCGGAGGAGTCCCCCTCCCGTACTGACGAAAACCTGGTTCAAAATCTCTCCACCGGGGTATGGGAAATCAGCCTTTTCGAAGTGGATAAAATCAACCGAAGTGCTGAATTTGAAGGGATTGGATTCTCCTTTTTTCCCAACGGGCAGGTAGAGGCACTCCGAGGTACCCAACTTCTCGGTCAGGGTGCATGGAGTTCGGGCACTAATTCTGGTAGAGTAGAAGTCCGACTGGCTTTCCCGAATACTCCTCCTTTTTCCATGCTGAACGCAGACTGGTATCAGGTCTTTATCCAGAATGACAGAATCCAACTCAGAAACAGCAGCCCCGAATCGGATAATTTTCTGATTTTGAAAAAGCAATAGAGAGGAATAGAAGTCTCCAAGAATACCATCCTTTTTCATGAGGAGGCTTTCCGACCTCCAATCCAAATCAAATCCCCTGTATTTCAATTTTGTTTCCCCTAAACCCCCAATTCTGCTATCTTTGTGCCTTGTTTTGAGCAGGCTGGGAAAATCTTCCCCCTGTTTTGTTCACCGACTTGCCCTTAAGAAAGGATATTGTGAAAACGTACCAGGAATTTAAGCAGGTGGATTATCCCCAGATCGGAGAATCCGTCCTTCAGTATTGGAAAGAAAATCAAATCTTCGAAAAGTCCATCGTCAACCGAGAAGGGGCCGAGACCTTCACTTTTTTTGAAGGACCTCCTTCGGCCAATGGCACTCCGGGCATTCACCATGTGATGGCCCGTACGCTTAAGGATATCTTCTGCCGATACAAAACCCTGAAAGGTTTTCAAGTCAAGCGAAAAGGTGGTTGGGATACCCATGGCCTTCCGGTGGAGCTCCAAGTAGAAAAAGAATTGGGCATCACCAAGGAGGATATCGGTAAGAAAATTTCCGTGGAGGAATACAACCGCAAATGCAAGGAGACGGTCATGCGATTCAAAAACGAATGGGATGACCTCACTGAGAAAATCGGCTATTGGGTGGACTTAGATGATCCGTACATTACTTTCGATTCCAACTACATCGAGTCCCTTTGGCACTTGTTGAAGAAGCTATACGATAAAGGGCTGCTCTATAAAGGATACACCATCCAGCCTTATTCTCCGGCTGCTGGTACGGGTCTTTCCTCCCATGAACTGAATCAGCCCGGAACCTACAAGGACGTCAAAGACACGTCCATCACGGCTCAGTTTAAGCTGAAAGGGGAAGAAAATACTTACATCTTGGCCTGGACGACCACGCCATGGACTTTGCCTTCCAACTCGGCCTTGGCGATAGGAGAAAATCTGGATTATGTCAAAGTAAAAACCTTCAATCCCTACACCCATGAGCCGATTACCGTCATTTTGGCCAAAGCCAGAATGGCTGCTTACCTTAACCCAAAGGCTTCTGAACTGAAACTGGAGGATTACAAAGCCGGCGACAAACTGATCCCTTACGAGGTAATCGAGGAGTTTAAAGGAAAATCCATGCTGGGTTGGGAATATGAGCAATTGTTCCCCATCGCTGATTTGGCCTTGCCAAGTCCTGCCTTCACAGTAGTCGCTGGGGACTACGTGACCACTGAAGACGGTACGGGTATCGTTCACTTGGCCAAAGCCTTTGGTGCGGATGACTTTAGGACATTGGTTCAGAATAATGTACCGGGCGTTTTTGTGAAGGACGACTTGGGAAATGATATTCCTGTGGTAGACAAGCAGGGCAAATTTCTGCCTGTAGTAGGCGAATACCTTGCTATCAAAATAAAGGAGCATGGAATTACCGCCCACAAAGACTATGGGGCCAGTGATTTCTATGTGAAAAACTACACCAATGATGACGAGAGCGCCGCGGATTACAAAAACACCGACGTGATAATCTCCATCATTCTCAAGAATGAAAACAAGGCCTTCAAGGTCGAAAAATACGAGCACACCTACCCCCACTGTTGGAGAACGGACAAGCCGATCTTGTACTATCCATTGGAAAGCTGGTTTATCAAAACCACGGCCTACAAAGAGCAGCTGGTAGCCCTCAACAAAACCATCAACTGGAAGCCGGAAGCTACCGGAACAGGTCGCTTTGGCAACTGGCTGGAAAACTTGGTGGATTGGAACCTCAGCCGTTCCCGATTCTGGGGGACACCCCTTCCGATCTGGAGAACAAGCGACGGGACTGAAGAGAAATGTATTGGGTCCATTGCTGAACTCAATGCCGAAATCGAGAAATCCATCGCGGCTGGTTTCATGGAGAAATCCCCTTACGAAGGAAAAGAACTGGATTTGCACAGACCCTATGTGGACGATGTGATTCTGGTGTCTGCCAAGGGGGAAAAGATGTTCCGTGAGCCGGATTTGATCGACGTGTGGTTTGATTCCGGGGCGATGCCCTATGCACAGTGGCACTATCCTTTCGAAAACGAGGCTATTTTCAAAGCCAATTATCCCGCAGACTATATCGCAGAAGGAGTAGATCAGACAAGAGGTTGGTTCTTTACCCTGCATGCGATCGCTGTAATGCTGTTTGACAGTGTGGCTTTCAAAAATGTAATCGCCAATGGACTCGTACTGGACAAAAACGGGAACAAAATGTCCAAACGATTGGGCAATGCCATCGATCCATTCAAAACCCTGAAGGAATACGGTCCGGATGCCTTGCGCTGGTACATGCTGAGCAATGCCAATCCTTGGGACAACCTGAAATTCAATCTGGACGGGGTGGCAGAAGTGCAGCGACGTTTCTTTGGCACCCTTCAGAATACGTATAATTTCTTTGCCCTTTATGCCAATTTGGATGCTTTTGTCTACGACAAGGAGAAATCTGTTCCAGTAAGTCAGCGTGCAGAGCTTGATCAGTGGATTGTTTCCAAATTGCAGTCCTTGATCGCCGAGGTGGAGGAAGCCATGGAACATTACGATGCGACCAAGGCGACCCGGGCCATCATGAATTTCACCGTAGATCAGCTGTCCAACTGGTACGTGCGACTGGCAAGAAAGCGATTCTGGAGAGGGGACATGAACCCGGATAAGCAGGCGGCCTACGAGACCTTATACGAGTGTTTGCTTTCGATCTCCCAGTTGATGTCTTCTTTTGCTCCCTTCTATGCCGATTGGATGTATAAGAATCTGACAGAAGCGGGCGAAAGTGCCCAAGCCTCCGTTCATTTGACGGATTGGGCTTCAGCAGATCAGTCCTTGATCAACAAAGATTTGGAAGAGAGTATGGATTTGGCTCAGACCATTTCTTCTTTGGTGCATTCGCTTCGCAAAAAGGAAAAGCTGAAAGTCCGTCAGCCGCTTCAGCGAATCTTGATTCCGGTTTTGAGCAAAAAGTCTCAGGCTCAGATAGAGCATGTAGAGGACTTGATCAAAACAGAGGTCAATATCAAAGAAGTAGAATATCTGGATGACGCTTCCGGCATTTTTGTAAAAAATGTCAAACCCAACCTCCCTGTTTTGGGTAAAAAACTTGGACCCAAGCTTCGACTGGTCAATGCCGCCATTAGCGCCTGGAGTCAGGCTGAAATCGCCAAGCTCGAGCGCGAAGGCAAGCTTGAAATCACCGTGGAAAACGAATCCATGGACATCTTGCTCGAGGAGGTATTGATCACCACTCAGGATATCCCGGGTTGGTCTGTGGCTTCGGACCAAGGGCTTACCGTGGCCTTGGATGTCCATCTTACTGATGAATTGAAGCAGGAAGGCGTAGCCCGGGATTTGGTCAACCGGATCCAAAACCTCAGAAAAGACATGGGCTTGGAAGTACAGGACAAAATTCAGATTGTCTTGGCAAGCGGAAACGAATTGGTGGAATCGTCGGTAAGTTCCTTTGGGGACTATATCCAATCCGAGACTCAAGCTAACATACTGGAAGTGAAGCCAATAGCAAAAGGAACCTTGTTGGATATGGACGATTTTGAACTGCTGGTAAACGTAAACAAGGCCTAAAGCCAACTTAATGAATAATTACATTAAATATTTTGGGATTGCTTTTCTGGTCATTGCCATAGATCAGGCAGTAAAAATGCTGGTTCACTTTCAGATGGACTTTGGTACGCCGGGACAGATTCCCATTTTCGGAGACTGGTTTAAGCTTCATTACACGACCAATCCGGGAATGGCTTTTGGCATGGAGCTAGGCTCTGAGTATGGAAAAATGATTTTGACCACTTTTCGTCTCGTGGCTATGGTAGGGATAGGGTATTATCTTGCTCATATTATTGAAAAGAAAAACCATCCTTTATATATCCTGTGTATCGCCATGATATTGGGTGGAGCTATTGGCAATTTGGTAGACTCTGTATTTTATGGGGTTTGGCTGGATAATGCACCTTACAATGCGCCTACTCCTTGGTTTCATGGGCAGGTAGTGGATATGTTTTACTTTGATATATGGGAAGGATATATACCCGAGTGGGTTCCTTTGTGGGGAGGAAGTTATACTGCCCTTTGGCCGATATTTAACATTGCCGATGCTTCAATTTTCATTGGGGTAGCAATAATTCTTATTTTCCAAAACCGCTTTTTTCCTGAAAAAAAAGAGGAGGCTACTGCCCCTAAAGAAGAGATTACCCCTTGATTTTGGGCAGAAGGAAGGAAGAAAAGGGCCTGAATCGATAAGATTCAGGCTTTTTTCATAAAATTACTCCTACGTCTATCTGAAGGAATGGACTTTTTTAGTACTTTTCAATTTGTGTATTCATTGCCTCACCGTCAACCTTTCAAAGTATAGTCTTCGAATTTATTCTCAGACTATATAACATCCCCTATGATAGTTAATTCGGATCAACCTTTTCAGATCGTTTATTCTATTTTCAGTCACGAGTACCTCGGGCTTCTTTTGGAGTCTTTTGTTGTGCAATTGGACGAAAAAGGTCGGCTTTCTCTGGCCTACCAAAACATCAGTTCCGCCAATGCTGCGGAATTTGACTCCGGCTTGGATGCCACCGACTACGAATTGATCAAACTCATGGACTCAATGCAGCCCGAAGTGATTGCAAAGCAGTACATGAAAAAGAAGAATATTAAGCCCACGGAATTCCTGCAGAAAATTTATGATCCCAAAACGGAAGACTTGGACATACAAGGGCTATTGGCAGAAAACTTGGAGATCAAACGATCCAAAATTCTTCCCAAACTGATCGGAAAGCGGCTTTTTGAAATGGGGTCGGATAAATACCCAGCCTGGAAAGAAATTCAGGTTAATCCCGAACCAGCTACGGTTTTGTTTCATTTTCATAAAAACCCGGATAATACCCACTATTGGCCTACCATTAAGCACAAAAACCTAAAACTGGATTGGCAGTACAAAAACGGCTATTTCATTTGCAAAGAGCCGGCTTGGTTGATAGTCAATCAACAGCTTTTTCACTTCGAAAAGGGGATAGACGGAAAGAAGCTGCAGGCTTTCCTCAATAAAAAATTCATCGTCATCGAGAAAAGAATAGAGCCCGGATATTATCGTGGTTTTATGAAAAACCTCATTACCCAATTTGAGGTGGAGGCCAAGGGTTTTGAAATCAAAACGGAGCAAGCCTCTCCCCAAGCCCTTTTGGCAATCAGGGAACTCCAATACAATGGAGGAGAGGATCTATTTGAAAGTGAAATCTCTGTTCCTGAGGAAAGCAAAATCGTCTTTGAACTCCGATTCCAATACGGAGAATATGACTTTGGCATTCAGTCTTCGGGAGGAGAAAACAGCGGCAATTCGGTCCGCCTGGAAGAAAAAAACGATACCTACATCTTTTTCAAGACGGTCAGAACTTCCCAGGTAGAAAAGAAATATGAGACCATTCTCAAGAAAAAAGGAATGGTCTTCATCCATGGAAAATTCAGTCTTCCAAAAACCCAGGCCTTTGAGTGGTTGGGTACCCATGAGGAATATCTCGAAGATAATCGGATCCAAATCGTCCAGAAAAATGGACTCAATGGCAAAACATACCATATTGGCAAGGCTCAAATCACCATTGAAGTCAATGAAAACATTGACTGGTTTGATGTCAAGGCGATGATCAAGTTTGGGGTGTACTTGGTTCCTTTTGCCAAGATCCGTCGCTTGATCATCTCCGGCAAGACAGAATTTGAGCTGCCGAATGGGGAGATTGCCGTGATTCCAGCTTCTTGGTTCGTCAACTACTCGGAGCTGTTCAATTTCATTGAAGAGCGGTCTGCAGACGAGTTGGTGCTTCGCAAGCATCACCTGGCTTTTGCCCGCGAACTGCAAAATGGGGAGCTAATCAAACTTACCCTTAGCCTGAAATTGGAACGGCTGCGGGAGTTTGATGCGATTGACGACTACGAAATCCCCTCTTCATTCAATGGTACACTTCGCCCCTATCAGCAGGCTGGATACAATTGGCTGCGTTTTCTCAACGAGTATCAGTTTGGAGGCTGTCTTGCAGATGATATGGGTTTGGGTAAAACTGTGCAGGCCTTGGCCTTGCTTTCTTACGAAAAGGAGGAAAATCCCGGCTTTGCTTCCCTGCTTGTCATGCCCACTTCCCTGATTTACAACTGGGAGTTGGAAGCCAGAAAGTTTGCTCCCGAGCTGAAAATCCTAGTCTATTCAGGCACGCAGCGGATCAAAGATCCTTGGAAGTTTCGAGGCTATGATGTGGTCCTGACCTCCTACGGGATTGTACGAATGGACATCGACGTATTGAAGGACTTTTACTTCAATTACATCATTCTGGATGAATCCCAAGCGATTAAAAATCCATCTTCGAATATCGCCGTGGCTGTCAACAAGCTGAAAAGCAAACGTCGGCTCATTCTCACCGGTACTCCGGTAGAAAACGGAACCATGGACCTTTGGTCTCAGATGAACTTTGTCAATCCTGGGCTTTTGGGCAATCAGAATATGTTCAAAAAACAGTTTTTGCTGCCCATTGAGAAGCAAAATGACAAGGACAAAGCTTCGCGCCTCCATGCGATGATCAAGCCATTTATCCTCAGAAGATTGAAATCCCAAGTGGCCAAGGACCTGCCGGAGAAGCTGACCAATGTGAAGTACTCTGATATGACTGCAGAGCAGGAAAAGGTATACGAAGAAGTGAAAAGCTACTACCGGGAAAAGATCATCGGCGAATTGGCCGGCGCAGGCCGTGGTGCTCAGCAATTCACCCTACTTCGGGGCCTGACACAGCTTCGTCAGATCGCCAATCATCCCAAGCTGGTAAGAGAAGATTACAAAGGAGAATCCGGAAAGCTGGAGGATATCACATACATGCTTCAGGAGACCATTTCAGAGGATCACAAGGTGTTGGTCTTTAGCCAATTTGTTCGGCACCTGAGTATAGTTCGGGCATTTTTGGAAGAGAATAATATTCCCTATGCCTACCTCGATGGCTCCACCCGAGATCGACAGGCACAGGTGGAGAAGTTCCAAAATGATGATAAGATCAAGGTATTCCTCATCTCACTCAAAGCTGGTGGCGTAGGTCTCAACCTAACCAAGGCGGAATATGTGTTTCTACTCGACCCTTGGTGGAATCCTGCCGTAGAAGCCCAGGCCATCGACCGGGCCCACCGTATCGGTCAAGAAAACAAGGTAATCATCTATAAATTCATCACCCGAGGCTCCGTGGAAGAAAAGATCATGGCCCTTCAGGATCGGAAGCTAGCCCTTGCAGGGGAGTTGATCAGCAATGAGGAAAGCTTTATGAAAAGCTTGGATAATGAGGATATTCGGGCATTATTGGATTAAAGTTCTAAAGTTGGAAGGTTGGAAAGTTGTAAGGTAAGTCTCCCGCAACTTTGCAACTTTCAAACTTTGTCACTTTACAACTTTTTTATCAAATTGATTCTCAAGCCCATCCCCCTTTTTCGTGATTTTTAACCATAATTTATTGGAAATGCATGCCTAATCCCCGAGATTATTTTTTAAATTATTTCAGCACTACACCACTACAATTTTCCTGCGCATGCCTAGAGCCAAATCCGATAAAGATCGGAAAATCTTTGTGCTGGACACCTCAGTGATCCTTTATGCACATAATTCCATCATGAACTTTGCCGAGCACGACGTGGTCATCCCGATCACGGTGCTGGAGGAACTGGATCAGTTCAAAAAAGGCAATGACACCAAAAACTTTGAAGCCCGGGAATTTATCCGATTGCTGGACAAGCTGTCTCTAGATCAGCGCATCGATCAGTGGACTCCACTCAACGGAAAGACCAAGGGCAATTTCAAAGTGATGATGAACCATCCCGAAAACGAGCGAAATGCCATTGAAATCTTCGGAGAAGAAAAAAATGACCACAAAATCCTCAACGTGGCTGTCCACCTTCAGGAAACGGAAAAGTCCCGAAAGGTCATTTTGGTATCCAAGGACATCAACCTCCGTCTCAAAGCGAAGTCATTGAATGTCCATGCCGAGGATTACGAGACGGGAAAGATCAAAAACATCACCGAGCTCGAAAATACCGGAAAATACGTCATGGAGTCGGTCGACCCCGATGCGATCAATAAATTATATGAACAAGGATACATTGAAGCCAAAGTGGTGTTGGGTACCCGAAAGAGAAAGTCCAATGCCTACTACATCCTCAAAAGTGATAAAAACTCCGTGCTGGCATTTTACAATTCAGAGGAAAATGTCTTGGAGCGCGTAGATAAAAGACTGGCGTACAATATCAAGCCCAAAAATGCCGAGCAAACTTTTGCTCTTCATGCCATCATGAATCCTGCAATCAAATTGGTCTCTATCCAAGGGGTAGCCGGAACAGGGAAAACGCTACTTGCTTTGGCAGGTGCACTTGAACAGCGTCGGGAATACAAGCAGGTATTTCTTGCCCGGCCAATTGTGCCCTTGTCCAACAAAGATATCGGATACCTGCCGGGAGATATTAAGTCCAAGCTCAACCCGTACATGGAGCCGCTTTGGGACAACTTGAAGTTTATCCAAAATCAATACAAAGAGACCGACAAGGAATACCAAAAAATCACCGAACTGGTCAATCAGGAGAAGCTGGTCATACAGCCTTTAGCTTACATCCGAGGACGCTCGCTTTCCAATATCTTCTTTATCGTGGATGAGGCGCAAAACCTGACTCCGCATGAGATCAAAACAATCATTTCCAGAGCAGGTGAAAACACCAAAATCATCTTCACAGGTGACGTCTTCCAGATCGATACTCCTTATTTGGATTCTCAATCTAACGGTTTGTCTTATCTCATCGATCGAGTCAAAGACCATCCGCTCTATGCACATATCAAGCTGGAAAAAGGAGAGCGATCTGAATTAGCCAATCTGGCGAATGAGTTGTTGTAGTCTTTGGGAATGGATTAAGACAAAAAAAGGTAGGCAAGAAACACTTGCCTACCCTAATTTTAATTAAGAAAATAAGGTTTAATTTATTCTCTACTAACAAGATATTTTTCCATTCAAAGTTGAACACCGATGGACAGAGAGTTGATCCAATGATAACTGGCCTTCTCATAGGTATAGGAAAGAACTAATGGCAACTTAATTGGTAATATGTACCCAATTCTTAAACCGAAAACTTCCTGACCATGATCTGCAACATCATATCGAAGGACATTTCCTTCTCCATCTAGTAGAGTCGCTTCATTTCGCTCAAATCCAACTCTCCGATATCTCAATTGGGCTACAAAAGTATCTTTAGACTTAATTGGGATCGTTTTCGAAAGTCCAATTCCAATCCAATATCCATTTTGAAACCATTCCGAAGTGCAGGTAGTACAATTCAATAATTTCTCATAACCTAAACCTCCCAAGCCATCCAAACCAATTTTTTTAACAATAGGAAATCTATACTCAGCTCCAAGTCCAATTCCGGTATCAGAAAACCCTCTTAATCTACTTTCAACTTGAAGGTACCCTAGATTGATTTGAAATCGCTTCTCCTTTACTTCTTGAGAAAAAAGGTCACTTGGCCTAAGAAAAAATAGTAGGCAAATAAAGATGATCAGGTTTTTCATAATCGCGTTAGTCTTGGTTCTAATGTAAATTGCGCCCTACCATCTCTGCCTGTTAATTGCCAAATGGCATTCCCTCCATAATGTCCAAGTCCATTATCAATCTTGTGTCCTCCATTAATTTCAGCGCACCTATACCAAGTTTGAGAACCGAATGACATTGTATCACCTTGAGAAACTGTTTGTTGAGAATTGGTTGTCACTCCCGTAGTTGGATTGACGCTGACCGAAGTTACAGTCTGAGTTAGAACATGATTATTTCTTTGATAGGCAATAATTAGTTGTATCGAAATATTAGAATCATGCCAATGGGTTAGTATAGGTTGGGCCAAAAAATCAGTTTTCCAACCAAAATCCCCTCTGTTTATCTTTTTTTCGTGAACAAGCCTATTGACATTAAATCCAAGAGAAGGTACCCCAGAGGCATTTAAGTTATAGGCACCATAAGCTACCCAAAATGTGATAAAATTTCCTGAAGGCCAACCTTTCGTATTGTCCAAAATTCTAAAACTCGGCATATGATATCGGACAACGTCAGTAGACAAAACTTCGTCACAAGTTATCTCTTCATTGAATGGAACCACATTGGTTAAACTTAAATTTTCACTGTTAATTCCTTTCTTTTCGAATGACCTTTCATAAAGACCTTGTCTAAAGGCTCCAAAAACTATTGTTGGATTTTTCATTGCATATTCATCACTTACCATAAACACATCAAGTGTTTGATTTTCCAATCCCTCCAAGATTGAAGCGAGTGACCGATTTTCACCAAGCTTAACTTTAAAGGCTGGGGTTTCACCTTTCCAATTAGGATCTTTTCTATAACCCTCGTCCTCCATCTCTTGAGTCCACCATGAAATAGTCAACTCATCAATTTCCTCAAGGGAAAAATTTCTGGCTAGGTAAGGAGCTAATACCTCCAAATCGTTTTGATTAATAAAATCGATAAAAAAATCTGAATCATACGGACGACTTTGAGTTCTAGACGATTTGTCCTGATTTTTAAAAACAGAAACGATTGATGACTTCTTTCGAGAAATAAGATCATTTTCAGTTTCAAAAACCCTTCGCAAACTAAATTCCAATTCACCTTCATTCCCTTCTAGACGTGAGTATCCATAAAACTCATCTAGTACATCCGCGTTGTCCAATATTGATGCAAAAATTGCCGATAAATGAATTAAATCCTTTTCATTTATACTTTTTTGATTAGGTGATAATTCTTGACTTAATTCAGAAATTACCAGCTCAGGTTCTATTTGGTTACATGATCCAATTAAAAAAATAAGAGAGAGAGAGAATAAAAATCTCCTAATTTGTTTTTCATTTTTCATGAAATGCTTGTTAATAATCGTTTTAGCGAGACAAAAGTATTAGGAAGTAAAACATCAAAAAATACCCTATATAGGGTATTTTTTGATGTTTTACTCAAACTTCTACAAATAGAGACACTAAAAACGATTAAATTGGAACAGTGAAACTTTAGATTATCCAGAAGTAATTTTGGATCTTGGCTCGGCGAGAAAAGAGAACGATCCGAGCTGGCGAATGAGTTGTTGTAAATAAAAATTAGAGAACCTTGTCCGAACAATACCTCTGGAATAATCTATTTCAGATGTTTTTTCATTTCCTTACCTCAGAATATTCCTCAATCAGGCTGACCATCTTTTTGGTGCTTTCATTCAGGGAGTCGGAAATATCCTTCATTTCCTGCCAAGTGATATCCGCGCCTCTTTGCCCAATGTAAGTGTTTGTATTCATCAGTTCGGCAAACCAGTTGGTGATGATAATCATAAGTTGGGAAAGATTGGATCGGCTGTTTTGGATTTCCAAGGGAGGCTTGAAAAAGAAAGTCGTGACCAAATCCAAAAATCCAACCGAGCCAAAAGCAATGGCCAAAATGGTCTTGTCATGGGCTGCAAAATATATGGAAGTCACAATCAGCCCAATTCCTAGAATAAACGCAGTGATATACATAGCCATGATGTAATTGTAGGCCCGGGTAGCATCTTTGACGACCATCTGCAGGGAACTCTTGATACTCATGATGGTGTCGTAGGTGTTTTCCATGTTTCGAGTATTGAGTTCGAAGCCTCTGATCTGCGCTTTTACCTGCTCTTCGTTCAATTTTTTTCCATTTTCGGACTTCAGGTAGTCAGTTTCCCTGGCTTTTGCAGAAACTTCTTTGATTAGGGTCATCAGCGGGAGTAGGGTCTCTTTGTCCTCTTGTGATAAATTGGGGTCTTCCGAGGCCAGCTTATCCGCTTCTTCGTTGACTAGCATCAGATTTTTCAGATAGTCAAAGGCTAAGGCTTTATTTTCCATAAGGTGCTAGGTTAAGTTTTTGAAAAAAGAGAATTCAGTACTAAAGGAAATCGAAAGCATCGCAAAAAGTCATCATTCTCATTCCTGGATCGAGTTAAGTTAATGAATTTTAGTGATTTGAATCCATGTTGCTTTTTCTCCTGACGGTCAGAATTCTATTCTTTCAGGATTATACTTAATGTCTTTTACCTCCAGCTTCAGCCAAGTCCAGTCCCCCGAATCCAGCTTCCAGGTAGAGGTCATTTTTGAAGGAACGCGGATTCCTTCAAAGGTGCTGTATTCCTGAATATCCATGATCCATTCTGTTCGCTGAGCATCTGTTTCATTGCCTCGGTATCTGAGAGCAGAGAAACGAGTGACTTCTCCCCCCTTATTGAAGAAGAAAGTACCACTGCCTGAAGTACCTTGAAATTCTAATGTGGCTTTGGCCGAGTGGCTATCGATAGGCTCCCAACTGACATGCGAACTGAGTGCAAGAGAAGGAAACCAGACCATCTCTCCCAAGAATCGCTGTAGGGATCCTTCGTCCAGTTTTTCGCCTTTTTCATCCACGATGGGAATCAGCCCATTGAGCTGGATAAGCATTTCCCCTTTTCCATTTTCAAATTTATCCCTGCCTCGAAAGTTCAAAAAAGAATTCATCCGGGCATCCACCACCCAGATGAAGGCCGGAGGATTCATACTGGTATATTGCTCTGCAGTCGCTTCCATCCATTGATCCTTGTTCGGACTCATTTGCATTTCTGCAATTTGGGACACTTTAGCACCATTCAAATAAGGCTTTCCTATCATCCCCGACTGCCGAATCCAACGAGAAACCGGTTCAGGAAGGTTCTTCAGGTCTTCCTCTTTTACTGACTGGACACCCGAGGGGTTGCTTGCCCGGACGATTTGGAGGGTTTGATTTTCTACCATTTGCTGAAAGCGGAATTGCCCCCAATTCATCAACGCAATGATAAAAATGAGAAGGTTTGGGAGTGTTCCGATTTTGGCATCTTTCCAGAAGATAAATACCAAAACCTGAGAAATCACCACCCCAATCAAACCGATCAACCAAGAATACTTGGACTGAAAAAGGTACATCAGTCCATAAATCACAAAAAGGGCTGCAGCAAGGAGCCATAGCAGACCCATGGGTTTGGATATGGGTAAGGTCAGTTCTCTAATTTCCCTGATCTGAAATGCTTTCAGAAAGCCCAAAAGGTGAATTAATCCATGAAGGATAACCAGTATGAAAAAGAGGATTTTCATAAAAGCAGTATCTTTGGTTCGCTATCATTTTCAGCAAGATTTTCTCCGCCGATTCCAAAAGGCACTTTTTGAAATTATTGAAAATCAACGGCTTTGTCCAGAGCATAGGGAAAAATGTCATTTTCTCGGATCAAAAAACTGGTAGAATCCCGAAAGCCAGCTTGCAAATGCACGGTAATTCCTGATTTTACTTCAAAACATGATAGGCCAGAAGCTTTTGCACTTCATAGACATTGACCGATTTATTGAACTGCTTTTTGATACTGGGATTGGTTTCACTCGAAATCCAAATTTTCAGCTCTGCATCCAGATCAAAGGTTCCGGTAGTTTCAATACTAAATCTGGAAATGCATCTGTAGCTCACGGAAGTGTACTCTCTTTTGCTTCCTGTCAGACCCTGCACATCCACTAAAATCAGCCGTTTGGTAGTGAATATAAATGTATCTCGGACCAGCTTGAAGCCAAGCTCTATAGTTTCCCCTTCTGTTAGAAGTGGTCCGTATTTTTGGAAAAGTTCTTCCTGAGGCACTGCGCCTGCATTTCCTAAAAGAGCTGAGAAAAGTCCCATAATTAAGGTTGGTTTAGAGAGGTTTTATTCGGCGTGGGGAGCTGGAGTCGGATTAAAGTCCCCACTCCGATTTTTGAGTCAATTTCCAGTTTCCCTCCGATAGTTTCCATTCTCTTTTTGATGTTATACATCCCACTTCCCTGAGAGGCCAGAGAAGTGTCAAATCCTTCCCCATTGTCTTTGATTTCAATTTTTCTCGCCACCCCGTTTTGATAGATTTTCACAGAAAGTTCTGTCGGCTTAGCATGCTTAATGGCATTGTTGAGGCATTCCTGAATTACTCGAATTAACACCAGCTTTTGATCTTTTGCCAGCTGATTGAATGACTGGTCAGATTCAATTCCTGTTTTGCAAAAACCGGTGGATTCAATTCTGTTCAATTGACTGGAGATGAATTCGTCTACCGAGATGCTTTCTACCCAATCCAGATTCAGGGATTTGGACAGGCTTCGGACTTCTTGGATGATCTGGTTCAAAAACTCCTTTCCTTCGGCTTGCCGTTCGGGCTTGGTGGAGTTTAGATTGAGTTTGGCGAGAGATAACAGCTGACCGATATTGTCATGAAGCTCCCTTCCGACATGCGAAAGGGTTTCTTGCTGGATTTCGTTTTCGATATCCAAAAGCATTTTGTCGTAATCTGCTTTGAGCTGCTTTAGCTTTTCCTGATTTTGTACTTGCCTCTGCCTATGCAGGACCACAATAGCCACCACAAACAGGGACATAAAAAATGCGAAGAATATTCCTCCAAAAAGGATAAGGATAAATTGGCTTTCCTGTTCAGACATGGATGATTTCTAGTTCAAAATTTTTCTCCATCACTTTGGAATAAATTCCCAAGCAGAGAAGAAGGTTGCAAAGCAAGGACATATGCCTTGGAATCTCATAAACCATGTAGAAAATATCTAAATGGTGTGTATATAAATAAACGTAGGAAATGTAGATCATAAAAGATGAGGAGAAATAAAAAAGAACTATGGTGGTAACCCAAAAACTAAAGGATTTCAAAGGATTGATTGCCAAATTCTCGTCCATGGTAATCAATTCAAAAAAATACAAACTGCAGGATGAAAGAATAAACACGGTATTTACTAAAGCAATGTATTCTCCTCCATCATGAAGGGAGGCAATGCCGTTAAAATGCAAAGCTCCTGAAATCAGCAATAATGCTGCAATGAAATACAGGACTATTCTTCGGTGAGTTTTCTTCTTTAATAAATTTCGGATTAAAAGCAAAAAGAGAATTGAACCTATATGGCCATTAAAAATATTGTATACCCAATGGTTATTAATTTGTTGAGCAGCCAATATGCTTGCCAAAAATTCGTAGAAGGCTATATGAAGCAATATTCCCAAGGAATAAACCATTGTTGGATTGGTTTTATCCTCTTTCTTAAGAAATAAAAAACCAATCCAACCCGCTATTCCGAAAAATAGCATCAGCTTCAGGTAATGGTCAGACCTTTCAAAAAGAACCTGTAATGTGGTTTCGTCTATTCGCATTTTGGAGGGCACATTTGTCCTCTATCGAAATATTCATCTCCATTTTGCGTGGCCATCCTAGAATCGCCTGAATAGATAGGAGAGAATACCAATCCAAGTCTCCCTACATACTTGTCTGAATCGCTGCCATAATATTTCTTGGCCACTTCTTCTGTGTATTCTGTAAAGTGAAATTTGATTCCTGTTACTCCTTCTTGTCCCAAAGCTTCCATGATATCTTCCTTAGAATAGGAAATCCAGTTGGTCTGATCGTCAATATCTTTGTTTTTATCTTTTCCAGCCTTTCCTTTTTTGATTTCCTGGTCATACTTTGCCTTCATTTGCTCAAAGTCCTCTTTGCTGATTTTCATGGTTGTCTGATAAAGTGTTGTTAAGTTTTAGATTCCAAAATATAGCTGAATTTTATCCCACAAAAAAAGGAGCAGATGATGGTCTGCTCCTTTCTTGTTTATTTTACTGGGATCAAGCTGTTTTCTTGGCGTCTTTTTGTCCGGCTTCTTGCTCGATTTCTTTTTTCATCAAGTCAACTACGATCGGCGTCGCAATGAAAATAGACGAATAAGTACCCACACCGATACCTACAAACAGGGCGAAAGAGAATCCTCTCAATACTTCTCCCCCGAAAATCAACAACACAATCACTACGATCAAGGTAGTAAAGGAAGTGATCAAGGTACGGCCCAAAGTCTGATTGATTGCATCGTTGAATACCTTCACCAGTTTGTGAGTGCCTCTGTTTTCGATATTCTCCCGGATTCGGTCAAATACAATCACGGTATCGTTGATTGAGTAACCGATTACGGTCAAAACCGCAGCGATGAATACCTGATCAATCTCAAATGTAGCTCCAAATGCACTGGCAATGGCAAAAGCAGCAATTACGAATAGCGTATCGTGAATCAAAGCCACAATGGAACCCAAAGAGAACTGCCATTTTCTAAATCTCAACAAGATATAAAGGAAGATAGCAATCAAAGCCACCATCATTGCTTCCAGTGAAGAAGCCTTGATGTCGTCAGCTACTGTCGCTCCTACCTTGGAAGAGCCGGTGATTGCAAACTGATTTTCTGCAAGCAGTTCAGCGTTTTCGATGAAGCTGAATCCAGTCACGTTGGCAATTCCTTCTTTCACTTTGTTTTCCACTTCCAAGTTGGAAGCGTCGTCATCTTCATTGATCAGGTAAGAAGTGGTTACTTTCAGGACATTGTTTGATCCGTAAGTTTTTACTTCCACAGAACCGTCAAACTCCCCATCCAAGCCAACTTTCAAGTCGGATGGAACCATGGGCTGGTTGAACTCTACGATGTAAGATCTACCTCCGGAGAAGTCAACTCCGAATTTCAGTCCGTTGATGGCTGCAATAGCCAAACCGATGATGATAATCCCTGTGGAGATCAAGTAAGCTACTTTTCTCTTGCTCAAGAAATCAACCTGAAGGGCAGAAAGTGCATTTTTAGCAAATGGAGCTGAGAAATTGATGCTGCTCTTGTCGCCTTTTTTGGTCATCCAGGATACAATCACCCGAGTAATGAATACTGCGGAGAAGAAAGAGGAAGCAATACCGATCATCAATACGATTGCAAAACCCTTCACCGGTCCTTGACCCAAAGAATACAGAATCGCACCGGTAAGGAAGGTAGTGACGTTACTATCCAAGATGGCAGAGAAGGCTTTGTTGTAACCTGAGTTGATGGCAGCCAGCAATCCGGCTCCGTTTCTCAATTCTTCCTTGATACGCTCGAAGATCAACACGTTGGCATCGATGGACATACCGATGGTCAATACGATACCCGCAATACCCGGTAAGGTCAGGGCAGCACCCAACTGGGCCAGAATACCCAGAATAAAGAAGATGTTGAACACCAGTGCTGCAATAGCTACCAACCCACCTTTGGTGTAGTAGGCAATCATAAACAAGACTACCAAAACCAACCCGGCTACCATAGAAATAATCCCTTGATTTTGAGCTTCCTTGCCCAAAGTAGGGCCAATGATGCTTTCCTCTACGATCTGAGTAGGTGCAGGAAGAGAACCTGACTTAAGGATGTTGGCCAAATCCTGTGCTTCCAGAAGGGTGAAATTACCGGAGATTTCAGACTGACCGTTTGGAATTTCACCGTTTACTACCGGAGCTGTGTATACATAGTCATCCAATACCACAGCAATTCTTCTTCCGATATTCTCTGAGGTAAGTTTTCTCCATTTTCTTGCCCCTTCAGCATTCATCTGCATGGATACTGCTGGACGGGAAGTCTGATCCAAGGTTTGTCTGGCATCAGTTACTACATCTCCTTCCAGAGGAGCCTCATCGCTTCCTCTTGCCGTTTTTACAGCATAGAGCTCAATGATTTCTGTTCCGTCTTCGGCTTTCACAGGCTTGACACCCCAGAGAAGCTTGAGGTCACGAGGCAAAAAGGCCTTGTATCGGTCATTTTTCAGAATTCTGTTGACCGCCAAGGTGTCTTTTACATCATAGACCAAGCCGTAATTGGCTTTGAGCAGGCTGATTACTGGAGAAACGTCGTTGGAAGGATTCATTGGGTCCAATTCCTTCAATTGCTTTTCCAAAGCATTCTTCAAGGAATCTTCCGGAGAAAGATTTTCTTCCGCTTCGGGTTCTTCTTGGGTAGTCGTCGTGGCTTTCTGATCAGCTACCCAAGTAGTGTTGATGGTTTCGATGGCTCCTCCGTATTCGTTGAGTTCCAATACTTCCCAAAACTGGAGTTTGGCTACCCCTTGCAAAAGGTTTCTCACTCTTTCCTGATTGTCAGCACCCGGAAGCTCGATCTGGATTCGGCCGGAACCTGCGATTCGCTGGATATTGGGCTGGGAAGTACCGAATCGGTCAATACGGGTTCTCAGGATATTGAAAGAGCGGTCGATGGCATTTTCTACTTCGGTATTGATCAGGTCGAGGATTTCAGAATCTGAGGATTCCAGAGATATTTTTCCTCTATTTGCCGCTGTGGCAAAAATGCTGCTCAGTTTTTTACCTGGATTGTTTCTTTGCCAGGCTGCATAAAAGAGGTCTGCAAATGAAGAATTTGAGGTTTTGGCCTCCAATCTCGCCTCTTCAACGGACTTGTTAAACGCTTCATCTCTTGGATTTCCGGCGATACCTTTCACGATCTCTACCGGAGATACTTCCAAGGTTACGTGCATACCCCCTTGAAGGTCAAGCCCCAGTCCAAGTTCGGTTTCCTTTACTTCCTGATAAGTGAAGTCTGCTCCCAAAAAACTGTATACAGGCTGTCTCCAGATCGAGTCCAGGTAAGCCCTTCTTTTTCCGAAGTCGATGTTTCCGTTGGTATCTGTCGCATAGTCCGTCGCTTTTTGCTGGATGCTGTTGGATACGAAAGTGAATGACAGATAATACAGACAGAGTGCTGTAATGATCACTGTCAAAAACACAATGATGCCTTTGTTTTGCATAAGGTATAAGTAATTGTTTGTTAAGAAATACGTGTGAATTGTTTTCCCGCGAAGGGAATAAAGAAGGGTTTAAACAAAAAAATCAGGGCCCTTTGGTGGAAATAATCCGCTCAAAAAGCGTTTCCACAAGAGAATTGGGAATGGAGGCAGAGACTGCCTGAAGGGTAGGGAGCTTCAGTTCAAAACTGAAAATCTGATAAATCAGGTAGAGTACCGTATCAGCCACTTGTACAGCAAAAGGGACTACCGCATCCAAAGCTACACTGATGATAGTTTGGTCAGGATTTTCGCTGCCTTGCTCTGTATGGATTTTTTGGGTGTCCGCCGGCAAATATTCTACGCTGGAAATGAAAAAACATAAAATCAACACCACTAGCAGGGTTAGCCGCTGCTTCACTAAGCTTGAGGATGTGTTGAAGACCTTTTTCATTTGCGGCAAATATAGAGAATAATTGGAATCTAAGCGATCAATGTCAGTTTTTTTGCTTAGCTATTGGTCTTGATTCTGAGGTAGGTACGAATCACATCCAAGGCTCTTTCGAAGCTTTGATTGTTGGGGACAATCAAATCCGCCTCATTCTTGAAGGGTTTGATGTACTTTTCGTAAGTAGGCATTACATGCATTTCATACCGGTAAAGCACATCGTCTAGATCATAGCCCCGTTCTACCTTGTCCCGGATGATTCTACGCTTGAGCTTGATGTGATCTTTGGCATCGATAAAAATCTTCAAATCCAGCAAATCCGCCAACTCCGGATAATACAAAACAAAAATCCCTTCAACCACCACGACAGGAGCAGAATTGAAAGTGAGCATTTTGGGCTTTTTGGCTGCGTTGTTAAATGTATATTCTTCTCTATATACCGTTTCTCCTTGCTGTATTTTGCGGATATCGTTGGCGTATTGTTCAAAATCTATACTGTGAGGAGTATCGAAATTATGCACACCTTGAGCATCAATCGGCTGGAGATGACGGGGTTTATAATAGTTATCTTGGGAGATCAGACAAACTTCGCCGGGCTCAAAACTGCTGAGCAAGCGCTCCAAAAAAAGGGTCTTTCCTGAGGCCGAACCTCCAGTGATACCGACGATAAAGGGTTTTTTCATGCGGGGCAAAGTTAATTCATTTTGGGATTACTCAGAATTTTCTTTGGCTCAGGAATTCAATGAATGATTTTACCGCTTTTCCTCTATGACTAATTTGGTTTTTTTCTTCCAAAGTCAATTCCGCAAAAGTCTTTTCAAAGCCCACAGGCCGAAAAACAGGATCATACCCAAATCCTCCTGTGCCGACTTTTTCTTCCAAAATTTCCCCTTCTGCAATCCCTTCAAATGCATATTCCCTACCGTCCAAAATCAAAGCAATCACGGTCCTAAATCGGGCTTTTCGCTCACTTCTACCCTTCATCTTTTCAAGCAAAAGCTGGATGTTCCGTTCATCGCTTCGGGGTTCTCCGGAAAATCTTCCCGAATAGACTCCAGGAGCACCGTCCAGTGCGTCCACTTCCAAGCCCGTATCATCCGCAAAGCAATCCACTCCAAAATGCTCTTTGACATATCTGGCTTTCTGAAAAGCATTGGCATCCAGGGTATGGCCTGTCTCGGGAAGTTCTTCGTCACAACCGATTTCTTCAAGCGAAACCAGGGTGTACTTTGGGCCTAGGGCCGCCTTTACTTCCTCGATTTTCTTTTTGTTGTTGGTAGCAAAGCAGATTTTCATGATTCTGGGACGAAAAATGGGTATAGGTCAAAACTATTGAAAAATGAAAACAAGTACTTTCCCCTTAGGGGAAAACTTCAAAATTTCTTCTTTGTCACAGGGAGATACAGTCCTCAAACAAAATCAGCTATCTTCCCACCTGACTCTCGAAGTCCAATCTTTCTATTTTTGAAAATAAAATCATCGGATTGAAATGAAAAAAATCACGGTATACTGTGGATCCAAGAAAGGGAATGGATCCATCTACGAGGCAGGGGTAAGGGCCCTCGCTCACGAAATGATCAAGCGGGACTTTTCCTTGGTCTATGGGGCGGGTAGGGTAGGTTTGATGGGGGTAATCGCAGATGAAATGCTGGCCGCCGGAAAAGAAGTCCTCGGTATCATTCCCCAAAAACTCGTTGACCGAGAAGTAGCACATACCGGATGTACTGAGCTGATTATCGTCGAGACCATGCGGGATCGCAAGTGGCTGATGGCTGAGCGGGGAGATGGATTTATCGCTATGCCGGGAGGTATCGGCACGCTGGAGGAGCTTTTTGAAATCATGACGCTCAATCAGCTTTATTACATTCAGAAGCCTTTGGCGCTCTACAATGTCAACGGATACTATGACAAGCTGATCGATTTCCTCAATCATGCCATGGAGGAAGGCTTCCTCTATCCCGAGCAAGAGGATTTGATTATCATCTCCGATGACCCGGTGGAGCTATTGGAACAATTGAGTGCCTACCGTTCCCCAAGGCCGTCTGATTGGTAGAGGTTCGCCTCTGAAAAGTGAATTAAATTAGAAAAAAGGGATTTTTTGGGACATCCCGATTCTCTTTTCTATTTTTTGAAGGAGAAATTGTATTTTTGCCCAAACCCACTGACAGAATGATCGATAAGCTGTTTCCTTTGGACAAAAATTACATTTTGCGGCAAGCCCAGTTTGCCTTAGAGGAAGAATTGCTCGATCAGATGGTGTACGAGTTGAAAAGGTCCTACACGCATCTTTACAATCCACTTCAGCTTATGGATGAAACCTATGAGCGGATTCTCGATACCTTCGACTATCCCTCAGACAGGATCCGGCTGATTTACAGGCAGCTTTGTGGAATCTATCGGTTCAAAAACGGGGACAATCAACTCGAATTACTTTTTGACGGTAGAAGTCATTTTGACAAATTCAAGGAAGAATGGGAATCCACCTTCCTCTTATGGGTCAAAAATCTCGGACAGCACGAGCAATATGTCAAGACCATGCTGAGAATGACTCTACTTTTTGATACAGAATCCCGTGCCGAATGGGCAGAGAATCACTGCAAGGCATTTATCAATCAGCATTTTGAACTGAAAGTGGTTAAAAGGCAAGGAGAGCTAAAGCTCAAAGTGGGCTGAAGTCGGAGGGCTCTATTTTGGTCAGTTTTTTTTCCAAGGCTTTTGGCAGCTGATTCCGTGATTCTTCTTTGAGCCAAATCAGAACAACCCCGTTTTCCCCGGGTTGGCCGTATTCAGCTCTAGCCTCAGGGGTCTTCAGGACTTTCATTTCCCTGATTTGCTCGGGGTGCAATCCTGCAATGTCTCTGCGCTCAAACACACCCTGGTCCTCTCCCACAATAACAACAAAAAGCGGATCTTTGGACTCCTGTTGGGTGGGCATACATTGGGTTTGGATCCTCACTCCTTTGCCATCGGACCCTTGTCCAAAGGACTGGCAAAAGGCAAAAATCATAACCAAAAGAAGAAGAAATCCGCTTTTTGTCATGGGCTTAGAAGTTGGGGCTGAGAAGGTATTTGCTGTAAAACTCATCAATAGCTCTCACCGCCTCTGTGGCATCGTCGACTACGGTAAACAAATCCAAGTCAGATTCGCTGATGTAATTTGGATCTCCTCTCAGCAGGGTCTTTTTGATCCAATCCACCAATCCTCCCCAGTATTCCTTTCCTACCAAGACGATTGGAAATCTTCCGATTTTATTGGTCTGAATGAGGGTAAGGGCTTCAAAAAACTCGTCCAAAGTCCCGAAACCTCCCGGGAGGACCACAAAACCCTGGGCATATTTGATAAACATCACCTTACGGACAAAAAAATAGTCAAAGGTTAAAAGCTTGTCCCGGTCAATGTAGATGTTGTTAAACTGCTCAAAGGGCAGCTGGATATTGAGTCCCACAGACTTTCCTCCTTCGGAGTAGGCACCCTTATTCCCTGCTTCCATGATACCAGGACCACCACCTGTGATCACTCCGTAGCCATGCCGGACTAACTTGGCGGCGATTTCTTCCGCGATTTGGTAAAATTCATGGTCTCTGGGCGTCCGAGCGGATCCAAAAATCGATACACAAGGACCGATTTTTGCCAACTTTTCGAAGCCCTCTACAAACTCCGACATGACTTTAAAAATGGCCCAGGAATTCTCGCTTTTTATCTCACTCCAGTTTCTTTCCTGAAATGCCCGCCGAATTTTTTCCTCCGACTTTTTCTCATCGATATGACTCATCTTATTTCTATTTAGCTCTTTAAAAAAACGATTCCAGGACCAAGTTGGACATGCTTTTCGAATATAGCCTTGTAAGGAGCTGGAAATCAGGAAAAAAAAATATTCGTACCAAGGGATTTATCCGCCTTTTCATCTCCTAACTTTGTCGAATATTCACATGGTATGGGTAGTCTGGTTGAGAAGGCGCGGGCAGTTCAGAATTTATTCCTGGAACTTGAGGAAGAAGCAAAAACATTTCACCAAGAGGGAGGTATGGGCTGTCTTTCGGGTTGTGGCTTTTGTTGCTCCAACCCCAAAGTTCCTGCCTCACCCTTGGAATTTTTACCCTTAGCCTTTGACTTGGAATCCAAAGGGATCGCCGATGAAGTCGCCAAGCAGTTGGCCTTGGAAGAGGAGCCGGGTTCTTGTGTGGTCTATCGAAAGCTCAGCGAAGACGGAAAGAAGGGATTTTGCGGGAATTATGCCCAAAGAGGCTTGATCTGCAGATTATTTGCCGCTTCTGCACGCAGAAACCAAAAATCGGGAAAAAAGGAATTGATTACCTGCAAACCTTTGAAAGAAGAACGGGCTCAGGCTTTTCGTAAGGTCACTGAGAAGATCAATGATTCGATGGATGTTCCCATTGCTGCCCATTGGTACACTCGGCTAGCTGATATTGATGATCATCTAAATCAGCTTTACCCCATCAATCAGGCGATTTTGTTGGCATTGGAGCTGGTATTGACGTACCGATTTTACACGCAGGAAGAAGAACGTACTGCCCTGTAAATTTTTTTGATGAAGGGTTTTGGCTTATATTCGATTTCAGTTTAGCCAACAATTTATATCCAGCCATGATCAATGTCGGGGAAATAATCAAGACCCTCAGAGGAATAGTCGAAGCTCGAATCGGGCTGATTAAGGAAGAAATTCAGGAAGAATTTTTCGGGTTTCTTTCTAGACTCATCTTGCTGGTGATCATTGGAAGTCTGCTTTTACTGGTCTTTTTGTTCTTGTCTCTTTCTTTGGCTTTTTTCCTCAGTCAGCTTACCCAAAGCCCTTATTTGGGATTTTTGATTGTGGCACTCATGTATTTGTTGACCGTTTTGGTCCTTTATCTGAGCAGAGACTCCCTGAAATTGCGGCAACGAACTGAGGGTGCACTGAAAAACTTTTTCACCAATATAAAAAACGAGAAAATCAGCGATGAGTAAAGAACTGGAAAAAAGGTCTGAGGAACTCGAACAGACTCTAAATAAGCAACTGGAGCTGCTAAAAAAAGAATCAGAGGATTGGCTCAAGGTGGGGGCTGTAGTCGCAGCAGGTGCACTTTTGGCCTTTGCCGTGGTGAAAGCTACACGTAAGAAAAAGCAACATAAAACCCAAGAGGCCCTGGAAGCACTGGACAGAGAAGGTCTGCTCAATGAGGATATCCGTAGGAGGCTTACCGAACCCAAGAAATCCACTTTTTGGCCTACTTTGTCTCAGCGGGTTTTAATTTTAGGCTTGGCTTTGGCCAAAGACAGGATTTACAGTGCACTTTTTGCACGACCTGAAGAAGAAAAGGAAAGTGAAAAAAGTTAAAAGGCTCCTGAAGAGACTTTCCCAATCGGGAAACAAAGGAGTAGCTTTGCTGATCGATCCGGAAAAGGGGGTAAATCCACGATTGCACCAGGTCCTTGACTCCCCGGAATTGGATTTGATTTTGGTGGGGGGGAGTTATTGTACCGGGGAAGGGCTAGAGGAACTGCTCCGAGAAATCAAAAGAATAGTTGCTAAGGTGCCTATTTGTATCTTTCCCGGTTCTCAGGGACAAGTTTCTCAGGAAGCGGATGCTTTACTTTTTCTTTCCTTGCTCTCTGGGCGAAATCCGGAATACCTGATTGGTCATCAAGTTCATGCCGCAAGGCAAATTCATCAGTCAGGTCTGGAGGTGATTCCTACTGCCTACATTTTGGTCAACAATGGAGAATTGCTCAGCGTACACTCAGTCAGTCAGACCTTGCCCTTACTCAATACTCAAGTTCAATTGATAACCGATACAGCTCTGGCGGGCAAGTTTTTGGGCATGCAGTGCTTTTATCTGGATGCGGGCAGCGGGAGTAGTGTGGCAGTAAGTCAGGAAGTGATTTTTGAGGTAAAATCTTTGGTAAAAAGTCCGCTCATCGTAGGCGGGGGATTGGACTCCGGACAAAAAGTGAAAATGGCCTTTGATGCCGGGGCTGATTTGGTGGTCCTGGGCAATCGGGTGGAAAAGGATCCGTCCTTTCTTGAGGAGATTTTACAGATCAAAACAGCCTACAATTTCTCATTGAAAGCTGATTAAAGAATCCCTTCTTCTCATTTTTCCTGCAGGTACCCCGTACATCATCTTGAATCGTCTGCAGAAATAGGCGGTGTCTTTGTAGCCCACTTCTTTTCCGATATCCCGAATGGACTTTTTAGAGGTACGGAGCAGTTCTACGGCGGCCTCCATTCGCTGGTATTCGATATAATCCTGAGGATTGATTCCTGTCAACATCTTGAAGTACTGTCCTACGTAGTCTTCAGAGACGTTGGCTACCTGAGCGAGGACTTTATTGGACAGATCGCTGTTGAGATTGGTTTTGATGTAATTGAATAGGTCGATTAGTCTTGGGTCTTTGAAATAGGTAGCGTTGGTAGATAGCTCTTCTGTGAACAGCCGGTTTTTCAAAATATGACGGAGCAGTTCGATCATCAATACTTCGGTTAGGGATTTGAGCACACGCTCCTTGCCCACCGTTCCATTTTCCAGCTCTTTCACGATGTCCTCAATCAGCGTGGCAATTCGATCATTGAATCGAATAATAAACGGAGGAATATCCAGAGAATTGAAAAAGTTAACTACATCAAACACCTTGGATTCAAAATTGATCAGGGAAATGCAGTCTTCCTCTATGGTTTTGATGTCCCGGAAACTAATACTTTGAAGGTATTTTCTTTTGGAGTCCGTGAACTGCTCAAATTCCAAATCTGCTTTTTTGCTGCTGGAACCTAAAGTCAGGATGGTTTTTCTTCCCTTCGGTAAAAACAAAATCTCTCCTTCATTCACCAATTCCTGGTCTTCTCCGAATTTGAGCGTGCCATGATGCAGTAAAACGAGCGCATTTTCATTTTCCTGATAATCATTGATCTTTACTGCCTTTTCTACCCGATAATTATTGCCTTTCAAAAAACGGATGTGTACGGATTCAATGATTTTATTGTAATAATCCATGGAGTAATATTTAGGTAGTGAGTAAAAATATCACTTTTCCAGAAAAGAACAGGAATATATTTTTCAAAAAGTCAAGAAAATAAAAAAAAGGGCATAATTTATTTCAATTATACCCTTTTTGTATGGGATTGATTTGATTATTTCAACACACCTCGAGAGATGACGATTCTCTGAATTTCAGAGGTGCCTTCATAGATTTGGGTGATTTTGGCGTCTCTCATCAGTCGCTCTACATGGTATTCTTTTACATATCCATAACCTCCATGCACCTGAACCGCTTCTACGGTCACATTCATAGCTACTTCCGAAGCATACAGCTTGGCCATGGCCGAAGCATGGGCGTAGTCTTCTCCCTGATCTTTTAGCCATGCGGCTTTGTAAACCAACAGACGGGCTGCTTCGATCTGTGTAGCCATATCGGCAAGCTTAAACTGAATAGCCTGATGCTGACTGATGGGTTTGCCAAAGGCTTTTCGCTCTTTGGAATAGGCCAAAGCCAATTCATAAGCTCCGGCAGCAATTCCCAAGGCCTGGGCAGCAATTCCTATTCGTCCTCCATTGAGGGTCTCCATGGCAAAGGTAAATCCGAATCCCTCGTCTCCGATTCGATTGTCTACAGGTACTTTGACATCGGTAAACATAAGCGAGTGCGTATCTGATCCACGGATGCCGAGTTTATCCTCTTTTTTTCCTATTACAAATCCTTCCCAGCCTTTTTCCACGATGAATACGGAAATGCCTTTGTGCCCTTTTGAAGGGTCGGTTTGGGCGATGACTAAGTAAATACTTGCCGTGTTCCCATTGGTGATCCAATTTTTGGTACCGTTGAGCAAGTAGTGGTCACCATGGAGTTCTGCAGTGGTCCTTTGTGAGGTGGCATCTGATCCGGCTTCGGGTTCAGAAAGGCAAAAAGCCCCGATCAATTCTCCCGTAGCCAGTTTGGGGATGTATTTTTCTTTTTGGGCATCGGAGCCGTATTTTTCCAAGCCCCAAAGTACTAAGGAATTGTTGACAGACATGGAAACGGAGGCAGAGGCATCGACTTTGGAAAGTTCTTCCATAGCCAATACGTAGCTGAGGGTGTCCATTCCTCCCCCTTGGTATTTGGGGTCGGTCATCATGCCCATGAAGCCCAATTCTCCCATTTTTCGGATTTCTTCGGTAGGAAATTTGGCCTCGGTGTCCCGCTCAATCACTCCGGGAAGTAGTTCACTCTGAGCAAATTCTCTCGCTGCTTCCCTTACGGCCAGATGCTCTTCGGTCAATTGAAAATTCATAGAGGTAGTTAAATTATTGGGTGATATATTCTCGGCGAAAAGATAGCCAAAAAAAGAAAAGGGGCAAAAATGCCCCTTTTGTAAACTGTTCTTTTCTTAGGATTAATCTCTGTTTCCGAAGAAAATGAAGATGTAATAAGCCAAAGTAGCCAAGGAGGCCAAAGCAGCTACCACATAGGTCATTGCAGCCCATTTGAGGGCATCTTTGGACATGGCATATTCATCACGGGTGACTACGTTTCTGTTTTGTACCCAAGCTAGAGCTCTGTTTGAGGCATCAAATTCCACAGGAAGGGTGACCAAAGTGAACAGGGTCATCACTCCATAAGAACCCACCACGATATATCCGATCAGTGGGACAGGAAGTCCGAGTGCAAAGCCTCCGAAAAGAGATGCAATCAAAACGACATTCAGTATTTTACCGGAGATGTTCTGGATAGGAACCATGGCAGAACGGAAATTGAGCCAAGTGTAGGAAGTCGCATGCTGTACGGCGTGACCGCATTCGTGAGCGGCTACAGCGGCTGCGGCGGCATTTCTACCATAGAACACATCCGGAGAGAGATTCACGGTTTTGTTCATGGGGTTATAGTGGTCGGTCAGTTGACCTTCCACACAGACCACCTGCACATCATGAATATTATTGTCTGCAAGCATGAGCTTGGCTATTTCAGCACCAGAGAGATTGGCCTGAAGAGGCGTCTGAGAGTACTTTTTGAATTTGCTTTTCAGTCTGCTGCTGACCACAAATCCTAGGATGGCAAATACAACTACGATGAGTATTATCATGGTTTAGGTAATTTATTCGGGATTGAATACGAAGTTAGTCCTTGTCAGGTTTAATCCAAGCGGGAATTCTCATCATCTCCAGCCAACTTATCAGACCCAAAATCAACATAAATACGAGTTGGGTTCCATGAATAATGGCGGCGAAGATTTTTCCGTCTGTCTCTGACACTCCCAACTGGATCAAAATGTACGCCACGAGTGCATGAAAGGTCCCAATCCCCCCTTGCACAGGGGCTACCATGCCAATACTCCCCATAACCATGACTAAAAGGACTTCTCCCGGTGTCAAATTGGCAGTACTTTCTATAGCCAGCGAAACAAAATACATGGTGAGAAAATAAATGACCCAAATGGCAACCGATGTGATCCAGAATCCGGCAGGATTGCTCATTTGGGAAATGCTTTTCACTCCGGAAAAGATCTGCCTGAAAAAGCCCTGAAGCTTGTTGATCAAGCCGTGGTTTTTAAATTTTCGGAAGAGAAAGTAGAAAAACAAAATCAAAACAACCCCTCCTCCCAGAACTATGGGAAGGTTGTTCCCCAGTTTTTCTCCTAAAGAATCCACATTGACAAGGCCTGAAAAGAGCTCCAGAAAAAGTTGGTTTTCAAATAGGAAGGCCAATGCGATGGTGCCAACCAGAAAGAGTAAGTCGATACTCCGTTCGACAATGACTGTTCCCAGCAGATGCCCCAAGGAAACTCCATTGGTGCGGGTGAGAATCCCACAGCGGGCGACCTCTCCGGCTCTGGGCACGAGGAGATTGGCCAAATAGCCCACCATGACTGCATGATAGGATCGGGTTGGATTGATAGGAATTCCCTCTTCTTTAGAGATCAACAGCGTCCATCTCCAGCCTCTCAGCCAAAATCCAACCCAAGAGATCAGTAAAGAACCACCAATCCAAAACCAATTGCTTGTCTGCAACTGATTCCAGAGGCTGGAAGCGTCGATATCTTTATACAAAAACCAAAAAATCCAAACAGCAATCCCCAAAGAGATTGCGATTTGGATTCCTTTTTTCAGTGTTGGGTTCATTAGATTAGCCTATTCCTTTCATCTGGAAAGATAAGGACGGGTTGGTATTTTTTGGCTTCTTCCAGTTCCATTCCTGCATAGGAAATGATGATGACTATGTCTCCCACGGCGGCTTTACGGGCTGCGGGTCCATTCAAACAGACCTGGCCGCTGCCTCTTTCTCCTTTGATCACATAAGTTTCCAGTCGCTCCCCGTTGTTGACATTGACGACTTGGACTTTTTCATTTTCGATCAGATGAGCTGCGTCCATGAGGTCCTCATCAATGGTAATCGACCCTACGTAATGAAGCTCCGCTTGGGTGATTTTCACCCGGTGGATTTTGGATTTAAGAATTTGGATTTGCATTGGTTTAGTTTTTCCGGCGCGAAATTAAGGAATTATCGGCAGGTTGTCGATCAATCGGATTTCTCCAAGGTAGGCAGCTACACAGATGGAGGATTTTTTCTCCGGGTTGAATTCTGTCTGACTTTCAAATGTATCGGGGTGGACCAATTCGAAATAATCCAATTTGGCTAAAGGAACCTGCTGAAAATCCCTTTCGATTTCTTTTTGGACCTGAAACCATGATTTTCCATCAAAAAGTTCTCTTTTGGCTTTTTCCAGACTTTGAATGAGGATTAGGGCTTGGATTCTTTCCTCAGGATTTAATCTGAGATTTCGGGATGACATCGCCAATCCATCTTCCTCTCTGCGGGTAGGCACGATTTCCAGTTCGATGGGAAATGAAAGGTCCCGAACCAATCTTTTGATGATGGCAACTTGCTGAAGGTCTTTTTGCCCAAAAAACGCAACATGAGGTCGGATAAAGTGAAAAAGCTTGGACACTACGACACCCACACCATTGAAGTGGCCGGGCCTGAATTCACCTTCCAGGACTCGCTCGACATCTCCAAAATCCAGCTTGAGCTCGGCTTTCTCGGGATATATTGTGTTTACCTCTGGGACGAATACGTAATCTACCCCTGCGGATTCCAGTTTTTCCAAGTCGTCCTCTAAGGTATTCGGGTATTTTTTAAAATCTTCCGGATTGTTGAATTGGGTAGGGTTGACAAAAATGGACACTAGGGTGGTGTCTGTGTTTTGCACCGATTTTTGAACCAAATCCAAGTGCCCTTGATGCAGTGCTCCCATGGTGGGAACAAACCCTATTCTTTCGTTTTTCTGGAGGTGACTGAGCCATAGCGGATTCCACTCGGCGGGGGTATTTATTCGTTTCACGGGAAGGCAGTATTTCGGCCAAATTGGGGCAAAACTAGATTAATATCCAGAATTACAAGGCTTTTAGGCTTTTTTTTATTACCTTTGTGCCGTTGTTTATCACTTTAATTAAAATCCCACAAGTATGTCCAAACTACGTATTCTCTACGTCGCCAGTGAAATCAACCCTTTCTTACAAACTTCTGAAGTAGCCAATTTCTTACGAACTCTCCCTCAAGCCATGCAAGAGCGTGGAATGGAGATCCGTATTTTGGTTCCAAGATTTGGGTTGATCAACGAAAGAAAAAACCGACTTCATGAAGTAGTGAGGCTCTCCGGGATCAATATCGCAGTAGGCGAAGAGGAAAAACCACTCGTCATTAAGGTGGCTTCCATCCCTAATGCCAAGCTTCAAGTGTACTTCATTGACAATGAAGACTATTTCCAAAGAAAAAGCGTTTTCCATGACAAGCAGGAGAAATTCTACGAAGACAATGATGAGAGAGCCATTTTCTTCTGCAAAGGGGTAATCGAAACTGTGAAAAAGCTCGGTTGGGCTCCGGATATCGTGCATTGCAACGACTGGATGACTTCCCTGATTCCGATGTATCTGAAGACTACCTACAAAAATGATCCGCTATTTAAAGACACCAAAACGGTCTTCGGGATATATTCCAATGGATTTTCCCATACCTTTGGCGACGATTTGTTAAACAAGGTTAAGATGGTGGACATCGATGACACTATTTTAGCACCTTTGAAGAGCAAAGACTTCACCGGATTCATCAAGTTGGGTATGGAATATGCCGACATGGTCATCAAGGGTCAGGATGTCTCTGCCGAACTAAACCAACTCATCGAGGATTTCTCAAAAGACAAAAAGTTTGAAATCAGTATTGAAGAAGAGCAGCAAGCTCATGAAGAGTTATACGGCATCTACACCAGTCTCGCCGGTTAAATGGGCCTTAATGGCCCTCATTTCCTTTATTTTCCTCAATTCTTCCTGCAGCGATCCTTCCCGGATCGGTATCGAATTAGCTCCTGATAATAACCAAATCGGTGTTTTTTATCGGGAGTTTGCTTTGGATGCCCAAATGATTTTGTTGGACTCGTTCAATACGACCAACTCTACCATTTTGCTGGCAGGTCATGAGCAGGATGATTTGTTTGGAGTGACCGAAGCTACTGCCTTCAGTAGAATGTTTTTGGACGTGACTGAGGACAGACCTAGAAACGATGCCATTTTGGACTCGACCTTCTTCAGTCTGGACGTGGTCAGTGTCAATGGTTCTAATCTCGATCAGCCCAAGAAGTATTCTGTTCATCAGCTTACTGAGCCGATTTTGGATACCCTGTATTACAATTTTGATCGGCTGGATTACCAAACGACACCTTTCGCAGAGGTAGAAGCGACCTTTGGAGAGGTGAAGGATACTACTTTGGTGTTCCCTGTGGACGAGACCTTTGCAGGTGATTTCTTCGTCAGACTTAGGAATTCCCGTGAATTCCAGACTCTTTTCGAATTCAGGGATTATTTTCCAGGTTTTGCGTTGCAAGCTCGTGAGGGGGATAATACTTCTATTGGAGTTGCATTGGGGGGAAATACCAGCCTGACCTTTTATTTTCACTATGCAGGGGATACCACGGCTACTGCTTTTTCCATTACCACCTTTTCTTCAAGAAGCTTCAATGGTGTGAAATCTGATCGTTCAGGCACTCCCTCACAAGTCATTGTTGATCGGGGAAAAACCTACGATGTAGGCCCAATAGTCGGAATGAAATCGGGATTAGCTATGGCCCTGAAAGTGGATACCAGTCCAATTGATGCTTTCTTGGATACGCTCAGTGGCGTGACTTTCAATCAGATCAATCTGAATATAGGTCCTATAGAGGCACAGGATGAGGATAACAATCCCATTTCTGCCATGGTGATGAAATTCATCGATTCTGAAAACAGAATTTTGCTCAGTTCACTTCCGGCCAAAAATGAATTGCATGTCCAAGGTGACGGACAGCCACAGGTAATTGAGGATGAGAATGGGAATATGGTACCCAATAATTTCTTTGCCTCGGCAGCGGTCCTTCAGTACGATTCGGAGAATAAAGAATACCGGACCCGAATTACTTCTCATGTCAATGCCATCTTTAGGGGGCAGCTTCAGCGACAGGATTGGTTATTGTTTGCTGAGACTCCAACTCAAGGAATTGAGTTTAGAAGGTCCATGCGCCAATACAAGATCAATAAGGATAAGATCAAGGTTCAGGTGATTTACTCCAGAACTAGGTAAACAATCGATTTCAAAGAAGTCCCAATAATCCACTTTCTGATTTTATGGAAGTGGATTATTTTTTTTGGCACGAAACCTGTTTCTTTGCGGAAGTATAATTCAACTTTTAAGAATTTTTCATTATGTGTGGAATAGTTGCGTACGTTGGGCAGCAGGAAGCTTTGCCTATCATTCTCAAAGGCCTTCGAAGACTGGAGTATCGAGGCTATGACTCCGCTGGAGTTGCACTCTTGGATCAAAATGGGCTAAGTGTTTATAAAAAGAAAGGTAAAGTGGCTGAGTTGGAGAATTATCTCCAGAGTAATGGACAGCTTCAATCCAAGATAGGAATCGGCCATACCCGATGGGCTACCCACGGAGAGCCAAATGATGTCAATGCCCACCCGCATTACTCCGCTTCGGAGCGTTTTGCGATGATTCATAATGGGATCATTGAAAATTATGAGGTATTGAAAAAAGATCTTCTTCAAAAGGGATACACTTTTCAAAGTGAGACCGATACCGAGGTTTTCGTCAAATTCATCGAAGATATCTATGTCAACAATCAATGCTCACTTGAAGAAGCGTTGAGATTGGCTCTGCACAAAGTGGTTGGAGCCTATGCGATCGTGCTGATCAATATGGAAGAACCGGATACGCTCATTGCAGCAAGAAAGGGATCTCCATTGGTGATTGGGGTAGGGGAAGACGAGTATTTCCTGGCTTCTGATGCAACCCCGATTATCGAATACACCAACAAGGTAGTTTACTTAGACGATTATGAAATTGCCGTGATCCGAAATGGTGCGCTTCAAGTCAAAACCATCGAAAATGTTCATACCAACCCCTACATCAATCAGTTGGAGCTGGAATTGGAGGCAATCGAAAAAGGGGGTTACGAGCACTTCATGCTCAAGGAAATCTACGAGCAGCCCAAGTCCATCGCAGACTGTCTGAGAGGAAGGCTTGATGCGAAATCCGGAAGACTGGTGTTGGGCGGTCTGAGAGATTACATGAATAAGTTTCAGAATGCCGAGCGAATCATCATCACTGCCTGTGGAACTTCCTGGCATGCAGGCTTGGTAGCAGAGTATCTTTTTGAAGAGTTTGCACGGGTTCCAGTGGAGGTAGAATATGCCTCTGAGTTCCGTTACAGAAATCCTGTGGTGAATGAGAAAGACTTCGTCATCGCCATTTCCCAGTCCGGAGAGACAGCAGATACTTTGGCTGCAATTGAGTTGGCCAAATCCCGTGGCGCTACCATCTTTGGAGTTTGCAATGTGGTCGGTTCATCCATTCCCCGAGCTACTCACGCTGGTTCTTATACCCACGCAGGACCTGAGATCGGTGTGGCCTCGACCAAAGCCTTTACAGCTCAAATTTCCGTATTGGCCATGATGGCCTTGAAGCTGGGTTACCAAAGAGGGACTTTACCGGAAAACAAATATATCCAGCTCCTTCATGAGCTGGCTGCCATCCCTTCCAAAGTAGAAAAGGCGCTCCAATCCAATGAACTGATCAAGTACATTTCCGCAGAATACAAAGACGCCCGAAATATGCTTTACCTGGGTAGAGGGTACAACTTCCCGGTAGCGTTGGAAGGTGCGCTGAAGCTAAAGGAAATTTCCTATATCCATGCAGAGGGATATCCTGCGGCTGAGATGAAGCACGGCCCTATCGCTTTGATTGACGAAGAAATGCCGGTGATTTTTATTGCCACCAGAGATAGTTCCTACGAAAAAGTGGTGAGCAATATCCAAGAGGTGAAAGCCAGAAAAGGCAAAGTGATTGCTGTAGTCACGGAAGGTGATACTCAGGTAAAAGCTATGGCAGACCATGTGATCGAGATTCCAGAAGTTCATGAAGCCTTTGTTCCTTTGGTCGCGGTGGTTCCTCTTCAACTTTTCTCTTATCACATCGCTGTGATGAGAGGCTGTAATGTGGATCAACCTAGGAACCTGGCCAAGTCCGTGACCGTGGAATAAATCCCATTTTCGAAAACTACTTGCAAAGAGCCTGATCAAACATCAGGCTCTTTGGCTTTGAATGGGCCACCCATCCTCTTCAAGAATAAATTTCCTTACTTTTGCGCAGCCAAGAAAAAACCCATGCTCGATAAATTACAAGCCCTTAAAGAACGATTTGAAGAAGTAGGTCAATTGATCATTTTGCCGGATTCTATGTCGGATATGAGCAAATATGCCAAGCTTACCAAAGAGTACAAGGACTTGGAAAAAATCGTGGCGGTCTACGAAGAATACTCCCTAGTGCTGCAAAACATCGATAGCTCAAAGGAGATCCTGGACAAAGAAAAAGATCCTGAATTCCGGGAAATGGCCAAAATGGAACTGGAAGACTTGCGGGAGAGGAAAGAAAAGCTGGAGGCCGAATTGAAGGAATTGCTTATTCCAAAAGATCCCAATGATTCCAAAGACTGTATATTGGAAGTCCGGGCAGGAACTGGAGGGGATGAAGCGGCTATTTTTGCGGGAGACCTGTTTCGTATGTATGAGCGTTTCTGCGAAATGCAAGGCTGGAAATTGACTGTCCTGGATTTGACTTTTGGTACAGCTGGAGGCTACAAAGAAATCATTGCCACAGTATCCGGAGCGGATGTCTATGGGATGCTAAAATATGAGTCCGGTGTACATCGGGTTCAACGTGTACCAGCTACCGAATCTCAAGGCCGAGTGCATACTTCTGCTGCTTCTGTGGCAGTACTACCGGAAATGGACGAAGTAGAGGTGCATCTGGACATGAATGATATCCGAAAAGATACCTACTGCTCTTCAGGTCCAGGAGGTCAATCCGTCAATACGACCTATTCGGCTGTGCGATTGACTCACAATCCCACCGGGCTGGTGGTGACCTGTCAGGATGAAAAGTCACAGATCAAAAACTTCGAAAAAGCCCTAAAGGTCCTGCGTTCAAGACTCTATGAGATTGAGCTGGCCAAGCACAATGAGTCTGTTGGGGCTCAGAGAAAATCCATGGTAGGCAGTGGTGACCGTTCGGACAAGATCCGGACTTACAACTATCCCCAATCCCGGGTCACCGACCACCGAATCAACAAAACAGTATACAATCTCCCCGAAGTGATGGACGGACATATCGAGGAATTCATCTCTGCGCTAAGAATGGCAGAGAATTTGGAGAAAATGCAGGCTGGAGGAATTGAGTAATCAAATCTCGTTTGTCTTACCAAGGGAAACCTCCTATATTGAACTATTCAAGCCCCATAACCGCTGTACTTTTATGATCATTTCCGGAGAAAGAGACATCAATTTAGTTACTTGGAATGAGTCTCATTTCCATCAGCTGTACCCACTCGCCAACAATCCCAAGATTGCCATGAATCTTCGGGATAGCTTTCCTCAGCCTTATACCATTCATGATGCAAGGCATTGGATAGAGCATAATCAAAAGTTTAATCCCCCGCAAAACTTTGCCATTGAATTTGAAGGAAAACTGGTCGGTGCCATCGGTTCAGAGCGGGGCAAAGACGAACTGAGAACCAATGTGGAATTGGGCTTTTGGGTAGGTGAAGCCTATTGGGGAAAGGGAATTGCTACGGAAGCGGTAAAACTTTACACCAAGTATATCCTGGAGAAGTTTGATATCGAGCGGATTTTTGCCCAAGTCTATGATTTCAACGGGGAATCCATGAGCGTACTGGAAAAAGCCGGCTACATTCCAGAGGCTATTTTGAAAAAAGCCTACATCAAACGAGGGAAAATAGGAGACATTTTCCAGTACGTGGTCATTAGGGATGAGGAATAACTCATCCCTTTTTTTATACCTGATTCAGTGCCTGCTCTATATCCCAGATTAAGTCTTGATAGTTTTCCACTCCGATGGATAGCCGGATCAATTTTTCAGAGATTCCCAGGTTTTTTCTGTCTTCTTCACTCACATCACTATGCGTCATGGCAGCAGGGTGTTCGGCCAGGGATTCTGTACTACCGAGAGAAACAGCCAAATGGAAAAGTTTGAGTGCATCCAGGAATTTGAAGGCCTCTTTTTCCGCACCTTTGATGTCAAAAGAAACCATCGCTCCAGCGCTGGTCAGTTGGTTTTTGAAGATGCGGTATTGGTCACTTCCGGGCTCCAAATGGCCCAGGTAATGTACTTTTTCCACTTTGGGGTGACCAGCTAAAAAGTCAGCTACTTGGGATGCGTTTGCAGCCTGCTGGGTCATGCGTACTTTCAAAGTCTCCAAACTTCTCATCAACAGCCAACCTGTCCACGGCCCTGCCATATTCCCCAAAAAAGTCCGTAAAGTGAGGACTCGCTGCATCAAGTCTGCATTGCCCAAAACTGCTCCCGCAATCAAATCCGAATGTCCACCGATGTATTTTGTGGCAGAGTACAAGACTAGGTCAGCTCCTAACTTGAGGGGGTGTTGCCAAAGGGGGCCCATATAGGTATTGTCCACTGCCACATATACTGGGGAATCTTTTGTTCCTAGCTCATCGGCTATTTCCCTGCATAGGTTTAAGTCGAATAAGGCATTGGTGGGGTTGGCGGGCGTTTCAACATAGACAAGTTTTACGCCTTTATTTCTTGCCTTTTTTAGAATTTCTTCTTTTGAATCTCCGGGTGAAAAACCGATTCCCTTGATTCCGTACTGAGGAAGTACCTTATTGATAAAGTGGTCTGTACCACCATAGACGGGCATACTGTAAAGTAGGGAATCACCGGGTCTGAGGAATTCAAATAGTACAGTAGAAATAGCCGACATGCCGCTCTCGAATACTGCACATTTCTCGGCTCCATCCCAAAGGCAAAGTCTTTCCTCCAATATTTGAAGGTCGGGATTGTTGAGTCTTGAATAAATGAGTCCCGGTTGCTCATCCGGATTTTTTTCTCTTTTGCCATAGGCCAATTCAAAAAATTCCTTCCCTTCCTGAGCGGATTTAAATACGAAGGTGGAGGTTTGAAAGATCGGGCATTTTATAGCTCCTTCAGATAGCTCAGGCTTGTAGCCGTAGGACATCATCAGGCTTTCGGGTTGAAAATTTCTTGGGTTCATTGGGCTTATATTTTGAACCAAATGAGAGAAAAGTTTTGGATAAAACAAAAAGCTGTATCCAAATAATGTTTTGATTATTATCCCTATACAAAATGAAATTCGGAATAAATAAAAATTTTATTGATAAAATTCTAATATTGCAGAATAAAATTTGGTTAGGGTAGTTATAAATTTACCCGCTCCGATTAAAATTTTTTAAAGGGAAATCACAAAACCAAAATCTTTTCTTGCATGAAGCCCTGTGGACCGACAAAGCGCAGCAGGAGGAGGCCTCTTGGTAAGTTTTCGAGGAATAGAATACGTTCACCCTTGAAAATCGGTCGCTCTTGGATCTTTTGCCCTGAACCCGTATACAGCTCCAAAGAGGTCCATTGGTCCAATTCGGGGGATTCAAGGGTAAGATTGCCTGTAAAGCTGGGATTCGGATAAATCTTGATTACTCCCCTTGGTTCTTTTCCTGTGACGGAGGAAATGATATCTACCTTGACCGGCAGCACCTGTTTAGGTCCGAAATTACATGCGTTTTGAGCTTCTACACTGACCTCGAAGTTCCCTTCGGATTCCCAAATTATCTGGATTTTGCCTGAACCTTGGCCAGAAAGAATTCTTCCCCCTCCGGATAAGGTCCATCTGTAGTCCAGACCCGGTAAAACGGGAACTTCATAGCTTTGCTCTCCTAAACCGACGAGAACTTCTCCTTGAATTTCATCTGGGATTTCAGGGCGGATAGCTACTTGAACTGGGGTAATCAATTCGGTGGATTTGCCGCAGAAGTTTTCCTGTATCAATTGGATGCTTTGCAATCCCTGGCTTGTCCAGCGAACCTGAATCTGATTTGTTCCCTGCCCGGTGACCACTTCTCCTCCGCTTACCGACCAGATGTAAGTGACTCCGGTACGGTTTGGCAGGGAATACGTAGTAAGCTCATCCAAACAGACACTGCCTAAACCAACGAGCGGAGTAGTATTGGAAGGAGTGTCAGATACCAAGACTTCCAAAAATGAGGTTTGCCCGGCGCCGCAAAAGTTGGCACGACTGACCAAAACCGCATTTCTGCCCGGAATAGTCCACTTGACTTCTATGGAATCGGTGCCTTGCCCGCTCAGGATTTCTCCACCATCGACTCTCCAAAGTATTTCGGAGCCGGCCTGTGGAGACTCGGAGATGCTGTAAGTAGTAGTCTGCAGGCAGGAAGTGCTTATTCCTGCGATCTCGCCCAAATTTCCCGCTGGGGGAACGCAATCGTAGCCAATCACCGTTCCATCGTCTCCTACTGCAAAGGCTCGATTGGGATTGACCGCAAAGACAGCATGAAGGCTTCGTCCAGTTCCGGCATCCACCTTTCTCCAAGACTCACCACCATCAATACTAAGTAGGAAAAGGCCATTTTCACCTACAATGAATCCATTTCCAGCACCAAAAAAATCCACCCCCAGTAAGTTTTCTTCGGTTTCTACCTCTATTTTTCTCCAGGTTTTGCCCAAATCTCTGGTTCTTAGGATTGTTCCTTTTTTTCCGACTACCATAGCAGAGGAGTCGTTGATTTGGGTTGAAAAAAGCAGATCTTGGACAGTCCCGGATTCCACTTTCTGCCAAGTATTGCCTGTATTGGATATGCTGATGTACCCTTGCCCTCCCACTGCCATGGCATTGGTGAGGTCAAACCCCAAAATATCATGAATGGTTTGGTTGGTGTTGGTAGTCCCTTGTTGGAACAGTTCCCAAGAGCTGCCACTTGTTCCCGAGGACCGGGCAATGAGGCCGGTTTCTCCACTCAAATAGGGGAATTCAGGAAGGAATAGATGAAATCCCCTCACTCCTTGGGAGGAGGGCAAGGACAAGTCAACCCAAGCTTGTCCTGCATTGGAAGTTCTGAATATTTTGCCTCCGTCGCCTCCCACAAAACCATAATTGGTATTCCAAAAATCGAGGCTTCTAATGGTGATTTGCTCAGGCAGTGCTCTTTCGATTACGGTGAAAAAGGAATTGGAGGTAACAAAAAAGCGCCCTCCCGTTCCTCCGGTAAGGGCATAGGTGTTAGTCAAGAATTCCAGGGAATAAAAATGGACCCGATTTCCCAAAAGTCTGTTGGCCCAACTTCCTCCTGAATTATTGGAAAAAATGGAATAGCCATCCTTACCCACGGCATACACTACTCCCAATCCGGGCTTAAATGAAAGCCCGGAAATTCTTCTTCCCAGCCCTTGGGCAGGGGTATTGATTCTGGAAAAGGTAAGGCCTGAATTGGTGGAGCGGATTATAGTATTATCCGAGCCTGAGATGACAACAATCCTTTGATCCAGAGGGCTGATGGCCAGCTGATGAAAGTCTACCAATACCGGGGAAATTACCTGGGTCCAGTTTTTACCTGTATCTAGCGAATAAAGAATCTTACCTCCTTCTCCAGCAGCGAAGACCCTTCCTGTAGGAGCAATCTCAATGGTCTTTAAGCCTTCCGTTATGCCTGTAGAAAGTGTTTCCCAACTTACTCCTCCATTTAAGGTTTTGGAGATCTTGCCTTGATCACCGCAGATAAAGCCCAAGCCATTTTGTTGGAAGGTGACCTCGTTTAGACTAGATGTGATACCGATATCAACAGAAGCCCAATTCTGACCGGCATTTTCTGACCTGAGGACGATTCCATCTTCGCCAACCACAAAAAGGGTTTCTTCTCCTGATTTTTCTATGCTGAGCAAATCCTTGGCTGTACCCGACGGGACAGCAATCCAAGATTTCCCCCCGTCGATAGTTCGGAATATCCTTCCCGCTTCACCTACTGCAAATCCAAGATTTTCATTCAAAAAAATCACATCATTGAATCGAAAATCAAACTCCTGTAAAACCTCTTTCCAGGTCAATCCTCCGTCTTCAGTGAAGGCAATTAATTCCTCTCCAACGATAAAACCCCGATTTTCATCTATCCAGGCTAAAGCCTCAAAATCCAAACCCCAGCTCTGCATTCTTGTGAATGTCTGTGCTTGTCCAATTGTGGCAGAAAAAATCAGAATAAAAAGAAGAGAGTAGAATTTACGCATGGAGCCTAGATACTTCTTGGGTTGAATTTACACCTAAATTCTTTGAAAAATATTTTGCTGCATAAAATCCACTGAATCTTTGATTTCGTTTCGGATGAAGCCAAGAATAGATTAATTTAAGTCGTAAAATAGAATGTGATGAGAAAAATAGCGAAATATTTTCTGGTTTTGATTGGCTTTACTTCCTGCGGAGGAGGGGAAAGAGTTTCTAAGGAAGTATTTGAAGAGGTCAATAAAAACATGGAGGTAAAAAAGCTTTCCGAGGCAGAGATTCTGGAGGAGGCCATGATTTGGGGGGATTCGATTTCCACAGAAGCTCAAATGGAATTAATATCCCAGCTTCAAAATGCCATCTCAGAAAGAGGAGTACCCGGAGCTATTGAATTCTGTAGCGTAAGTGCATTTCCAATCCTCACCGAAGTAGGGAAGGTCCACGGAGTAGCTATCAAGCGCGCATCCAATCGGTACAGAAACCCTGCTGACCAGCCAGACCCCCAAGAACAGCCCATTTTGGAGGCCTATGAATACAATGCGGAAAATGGAATTAAAAGTGATCCCAACATCCAAAAAATCGAAGGCGGTGAGGTTTTCCTTTACACCAAACCGATCGTAATTCCCGGCGGACTTTGCTTAAGCTGCCATGGGGATCCCGGAAGAGACATCAATTCCGAAACCCTTGCAAAACTGGCTGAGCTTTATCCGCAGGATCAGGCCAAAGGGCACCAAGTCGGAGATCTGAGAGGAATGTGGTCCCTGAGAATTCCCAAAAAAGAGGTAGTAAAAAGAATGTGATCCCCCCCGAATAAATAACTGTTGTTCTCTTCCATGAAAAAAATCTGGATTCTTGTCTTTTTTTCCTTCCTGAGCTTCCGGCTCAATGATCAGTTGGATTTTGAAGCCTATGCTCAGAAAATTGCCGGTACTTCTTTGGAGTTCCAAATGGTCCCCATCCCCGGAGGTTCATTCAAAATGGGCTCCGATTCCCCTGATTTTTCAGATCAGAATCCTGCTCATGAGGTCAAGATTGATCCGTTTTGGATCGGTGCTCATGAAGTCACTTGGGATGTGTTTGAGCTTTTTTTGGATAAAAATTTTGAGGAAAGCATGACTGAGGGGGGAGTAGAAGCCCAGGTTGATGGGTTGACCCGGCCAAGCTTACCCTATTTGGATATGACTTTTGGTATGGGCAAAGAAGGAAAACCTGCGGTGGGTATGACTCAATACGGAGCAGTTCAGTTTTGTCATTGGCTGTATCTGAAAACAGGAATCTTCTATAGACTTCCTACCGAGGCGGAGTGGGAGTATGCGGCAAGGGCTGGATCGAACACCCGCTTTTTCTTCGGTGAGGATAGCCAGGAATTGGATTCGTATGCTTGGACTGCTTCCAACAGCGGCGAACAAACACACCCTGTAGGAACTAAAAAGCCGAACCCTTGGGGTATCTACGATATTTATGGAAATGTGCAGGAGTGGACGATAGACCAGTACGATCCTGAATTCTACAGCAGGTCACCCAAGGACAATCCGGTAAATAAGCCGGCTAATTTATATCCGCATTCGGTGAGAGGAGGAAGTTTCAAAACACCGGAAGATCAAATCGGATCTGCTTACCGGTCGGCTTCTGATCCGTACTGGAAACGGATTGACCCGCAGATTCCCAAAAGCCAATGGTGGTTTCCAGAGGCACCGTTCATGGGTTTGCGGGTAGTGAGGCCCCTGAACCCTCCTTCTGATGCTGAGATTCAGGCCTATTTCAATCAAGAACCCATCGCTGATTATTGACAACCTAAAACAACCTACATATGAAAAATCTGAATTCCCGAAGGGACTTTATCAAAGCATCCGCCTTGGTGACTGGTGGGATGATGGCCCCTTCTTTCCTCGTACCCGGTGCTTTTGCCGCTCCGGACAATCACCTGAAGCTGGCCGTTATCGGATGCGGAGGAAGAGGAACCGGTGCAGTCTTCCAGGCATTTGAGACAGGCCATCCTATCCAATTGGTGGCTATGGCCGATGCTTTTCAGGACCGGTTGGACAATAGTTACAAAGCCATTTCCACCAAATACGGATCGGAAAAAGTCAAAGTAAGTCCGGATACCCTGTTTGTAGGATTTGAAGGATACAAGCAAGCTATTGCCATGGCTGATGTGGTCATTTTGGCAGCACCTCCGGGATTCCGCCCTCAGCATTTTGAAGAGGCGGTGAAGCAGGGCAAGCAGATTTTTATGGAAAAGCCGGTGGCCACGGATGCTGTGGGTATCCGAAAGGTTTTGGCGGCAGCCGAAGAGGCAAAGGCTAAAAAGCTCAATGTGGTCGTCGGACTTCAGCGTCACTATCAAAACAACTACAGGGAAGTCATCAAAAGAATCCATAACGGAGATTTGGGCGAAATTACCGGTGGACAGGTCTACTGGAATGACGGGGGTGTATGGGTGAGGGAGAGAAAACCTGAGCAGACCGAAATGGAATACCAAATGCGAAACTGGTACTACTTCAACTGGCTCTGCGGGGATCATATCGTGGAGCAGCATGTCCATAATATTGATATTGCCAACTGGGTAAAAAATGCCTATCCGGTCAAAGCTGAAGGTACCGGCGGTCGTCAAATTCGAACAGGAAAAGACCATGGCGAGATTTTTGACCATCATGTGCTCACCTTTACCTATGCAGATGGTTCGGTAATCCACTCCGAGTGCCGACACTTCCCCGGTGCATCAAACCGGGTAGACGAAAGCTTCCAAGGCACCAAGGGAAAAGTATATCTCAGTGCGGGGAATCACGGCATCATGACCGATTGGAAGGGGAATTCCATTTATACCCATGACCGGGAAAATCAACCCAATCCCTATCAGCAAGAGCATGATGAGCTTTGGGCTGCTTTGGTAAAGGGAGAATATAAGTTTGCCGATGCAGAAAATGCAGCCAAGTCGACCATGACAGCTATCATGGGAAGATATGCCACCTATTCTGGCAAAGTCCTTACCTGGGAAGAGGCCATGAATGGTTCTGTGGATCTTTTCCCTGAAAAACTGGCCTGGGATGCCCAGCCTAAGCTTTTGCCGAATGCCGATGGATATTATCCGCATGCAATCCCTGGAAAAACTCAAGTAATCTGATATGGAAAGAAGAGGATTTATCAAAAGAATGGGGCTCGGGACAGCTCTTTTCAGCGCTGCCGGAGCGGTCAGTATTTCTGCGCTGGCAGAGGAAAAAAGGAAAGCAGCTCCCTTCAAAATGGATTTTGCCCCTCATTTTGGCATGTTTAAAAATCATGCGCCGGGAGGAATGGTGGATGAGCTGAAGTTTATGGCTGATCAGGGATTCCGTTCACTTGAGGACAATGGACTTTTGAAGCGCACCGTAGCGGACCAGGAATTGATAGGAAAGACCTTGAATGATTTGGGTATGAGAATGGGCGTGTTTGTGATAGATGGAGGAGACAACTGGAAAGTCTCACTGACCACCGGCAAACAGGAATTTTTGGACACTTTTCTGAAAACCTGTAGGGATTCTGTGGAGGCTGCCAAGCGGGTCAATGCCAAATGGATGACTGTGGTGCCGGGATATTTTGAGAGAAATCTTCCCATGGGGGTACAGACGGGCAATGTGATTGAAGCTTTGAAAAGAGGCGCTGAGATATTTGAACCTCACGGCCTGACTATGGTTCTTGAGCCCCTGAGTGATAATCCTGACCTTTTTCTCCGTCATGCAGATCAGACCTACATGATTTGTAAAGCAGTCGGAAGTCCATCCTGCAAGATCCTTTATGATATTTACCATATGCAGAGAAATGAAGGAAATCTGATTGCCACCATGGAGAAGACCTGGAGCGAGATCGCCTACATCCAAATCGGGGATAATCCGGGCCGAAAAGAACCGGGAACCGGGGAGATCAATTATTCCCATGTGTTTCAATGGGTGAACAATAAGGGTTTTGATGGAATCTTGGGGATGGAGCATGGCAATGCGCAGCCCGGAAAAGAGGGAGAATTAGCCCTGATTGAGGCCTATAGGAAAGTAGATATTTCATGAGAATACTTTCATTTTGTCTCTTATTTCTCGGGATATCCAATTTTCTTTTTAGCCAAAGCCCAAGCTGGGAAGAGTTTCAAACTCCTGTAACTTCTTCCCTGCGAGGGCTTTCCCCTGTTTCCGACCAAATCTGCTGGGCAAGTGGAAGCGGTGGCACTTGGCTGAAGACCAGAGATGGAGGTAAAACCTGGGAAAACGGAGTTATTGCTGGTTTGGACACGGTGGATTTTCGATCCATTTACGCTTGGGATGAGCTCCATGCTGTGGTAGCATCTGCCGGACAGCCTGCTTTAATTTACCGGACTGAGGATGGAGGAAAAAGCTGGAACCTTGTCCATAGGGAAGGAGAAGAGGCCTTTTTTGACGCAATCTATTTTTCGGGGGATGTAGGTTATGTTTTGGGAGACCCTGTGGGAGGAAAGTGGATGATTTTAGGGAGTTCGGATAGAGGAAAGACTTGGAGACCTTTGGAAAATTTGCCTGCAGCATTAGATGGAGAGGCCGCATTTGCTGCAAGTTCTTCCTCTTTGATTTCGACTACTGAGGAGGTGATTTTTGCTACTGGGGGTACTTTCAGCCGTCTGCACCTATATTCTGTTCTGGATAAGTCTTGGACTGTCCAGGACCTCGATCTCATGGCCCAAGGGGAAAGTGCAAAAGGTGTTTTTGCCATTTCAGGGGCCAAATATGGGCTTATTTTGGTGGGAGGAGATTATACACTACCAGACTCCAGAGAAGGCAATGCAGTTTTGTCGTTGAGGTCTGGCTTCAGAATTCCTAAGGTTTCTCCCCTAGGATATCGATCAGGAGTAGCTTATTGGAAGGGAAATAAGACCGTGGTTGCGGTGGGGCCCTCCGGATCAGACTATTCCTTGGACATGGGAGATACTTGGATTTCGTTTTCTAAAATCGGTTTTCATGCGGTCAAATCCTCCATAGATCAAGGTGTAATTTGGGCCTCAGGATCGGGTGGGAGAATTGGAAAATTGAGATTATGATTATTTTTTGAATGGTTTATTGATAATTTTTAGGCTCCAATGGCTTTTTGATTTAAAAAATGAATCATTTCTACAAAAATTGCAGTTAGGATCATTTTGGGATTGTATATTTATCCTCTGCACTGAAAAAAGCTCTAAGTCTTAACCTGAAAAATAATTTAACCCATGTTCGAGATAATTCCATCTATTTGGCTAATCAACGGAAAATGCGTACGCCTCAAAAGGGGGGATTTTTCCACTGAAGAAGTCATATCCAACAATCCCTTGGAGATTGCCCAAGCGTTTGAAGGAATAGGGATTAAGCGACTTCATTTGGTGGATTTGGATGGAGCAAGGAGGGCTGAGCCAAAAAACTACCACATCCTTGAAGCAATTACAGGATATACTGACCTGAAAGTGGATTTTACCGGAGGCATTTCCACAGACGGAGATGTGATCAAGTGTTTTGAATTCGGGGCCAAGACGGTTACCATCGCTTCAGCTGCAGCCAATCACCCCGAAAGATTTGCGCAGTTTATTCTCTCTTATGGTAGAGAAAAAATCAACTTAGCGGCGGACACCAATCCCCAAGACCATAAAATAAAAATCAAAGGTTGGCTGAAGAAAACCGAGATTGACCTCTTTGATCATATTGATTATTTCTATCAGCGTGGACTGAAGTTCCTCAAATGTTCGGATGTAACCAGAGACGGTGTGATGGAAGGTCCAAATTTTGAATTGTATGAGGAGATCCTTAAAAAGTTTCCCACAATCAATTTGGCAGCATCCGGTGGTGTTCGAAATGTGGATGATTTCCGAAGACTCAGGGACATGGGCGTTCACGCAGCAGTATTCGGAAGAGCTTACTACGAAGGAAGAATGAGTATCAAGGACCTTGAGACTTTTTTGAAGGAGAATTGAAAAGAATGGAAAAAATGCGATTGTTCCCATTCATGCCTTTAAAGAAAATTTCTGGTGAAATTAAGTTGAAAATCATCCACGGATGGCAGTCAAACCTTCCAGGTACCTCCGGATAGGTATTTACCTAAAGGTCGTTTTTCTGAAAGCAAAGGGGAAAGCAATGGAAAAAATAAACCCGCAAAGAGGATTTTTCTTTGCGGGTTTTTAATTTTTTAAAACCTTGGATTTCAATCTGCCCTTTGGTTATTCTCTTTAAATTTATCCACCACGTATAAAAATAGATTAAACGACAGGGTGGAGGGAGATTCGGTTTTTTTTGCCTCTTTTTCGGAAGCTTCTTTTTTGACCGGAGTCGAAGTCTTTACAATAGGTTTTATTCGGGTACCCTCAGGCGCAAGAACGGTTGAAATGTCTTGAGTGGAAGATGCATCCTCTGCTGAAGACGGCCTGTCCATGATTCTGGGTACATTCTCCTCTACTTTTTCCTGTTCACCTTGGGCGAAAGCTTCCTGAGAAAATGAAACCATCCCAAAAGAGACCAAGCAAAACAAACCGAAACTTTTTAAAAAGGTGGTGTTTGTCTTTGACATCATAAGTTGGATTTACCTTTATTTAACTGGGGTAATTGAGAAAGGTTTGTAAAATTAGCAAAAATTTTGGCTATGCAAACGATTGACCTAGAAGATTTCGACAAAGTGGATTTGAGAGTTGGAACGATAATTCAAGTAGAAAATTTTGAAAAAGCGCGAAAACCTGCCTATAAAATTTGGGTTGATCTGGGCGAGGAATTGGGAGTTAAAAAGTCCTCCGCACAGGTCACTCATTGGTATACTCCGGAGCGTTTGATTGGCAGACAGGTGATCTGCGTTTGTAATTTTAAGCCAAGACAAATCGCGGATTTTATGTCCGAAATTTTAATCACAGGATTTACTGCTGCCGAGGGAGGAATTATCTTGGCATCGGTGGAAAGGCCCGTGCCCAACGGAAGCAAATTGCATTAATCATTGGGGGATGGTGATGGTGAGTCCATTTTCGCCTAAGCTACAGGGATAAACCTCCATTTCTCTGCAATACCCACTTTTTACCTGCCCTGTTTTTAGGTCAAACCGATACTGATGCAAGGGACAGATGATTTCTTCTTTTGAATTGGTGAAAGCGGTGAGTAGAGAAGCGCCTCGATGGGGGCAAAACGGTTCAAAGGCATAAATTGTATCCTTCAGCCTAAGGACAGCCACCTCTTTATCCCCAAGCCGAACCTTTTTGATTTTCCTCTCCGGGATCATTTCCCAAATGTCTTTTTTACTGTTTCCCAGCTGAAACTCCCTCATTTCTTCCTGCTTTAGGCCAGAATTTTCCGATCACCAAATTTCTTTTGGATTTCTGACTCCGAATCGGGAATTTCAATAAAACAATCTAAAAAGCCTTAGCCATGAAAAAATTAATTGTTTTTCCGCTTTTGTTCTTGTTTGCCTGGGTTAATGGACAGAGCCTGGAAGGGGCTTGGAAATTGACAAGCCAAAACGGCAAAGCCGTTACGGAACAGGAATATATCAAGATTTACCAGGATGATTATTTTGCCTTTGGGGTAAAGAATGTTAGTGACAATGCATTTATCGGTGCAGGCGGAGGACCTTACGCCTATGCCAATGGCAAATACTCCGAAACCTTGGATTTTTTTACCCTCAATCCACTTCAGGTGGGAACTACGACTCCCTTCAAAGCAGAGCTTGCCGGTAATAAACTGACCCTATCGGCTGATACCAATAATGGGATGCTGGTGGAAGTTTGGGAAAAGATTTCCAGTGATGAGGATGCTTTGACTGGCAACTGGGTGATTACCGGACGTAAAAGAGATGATCAGATTTCCCGGTCTACTCCAGGAGCCAGACGCACCATTAAAATCCTCAGTGGAGGCAGATTCCAATGGGTAGCCTTCAATTCCGAAACCCGGGAGTTTTCCGGAACCGGAGGGGGTACTTACACTGCAAAGGATGGGAAATATACCGAAAACATTACCTTTTTCTCCAGAGACAACAGTCGGGTAGGAGCCAGTTTGGGTTTTGATTTCGAGGTCATCGATGGAGAATGGCATCACAGCGGCTTGAGTTCTACCGGAATGCCAATCTATGAAATCTGGACACCTTACGCGATCGGCTATACACCAGCCAAGTGAAAAAAACTCAGCAAAGTGAAGCTTGATTTTCATTTCTATATCAGTCCAAAAGCTGTCTCCTAAAAGAGGCAGCTTTTTCCTTTTAATTTATCCCGGTTGCGCCCGGTACCCTGAGACTGACCACTGAGACTGATCCCTGGAATGGCCTGTTGGGACTGATCATTTCACCTGCTTCCCATGCTTCATCACCAGATCCACGTCCTGTAGCAGGTTGATGTAGCGAAGTACGTCCCCACGCACGGCGATGATGTCGGCGTATTTTCCTTCAGAGATCGTCCCGTAGTCCTTGTCCACTTTCATGGCTACCGCAGGCCAGTAGGTCGCCGCCTTAATCGTCAATAAGGGATCCATCCCAAACTGATTCACCCAAACATCCAATTCATTCCAAGTGCTTTGACTGTGGAATTTCATCGGAATGCCGCTGTCTGTTCCTACCAGCATCACGACTCCACTTTCTTTCAGTTGAGCAAATTTGCGGGTGAGGGTAGGTTTTCTTACGGGAGTAAGTTGGAAATAGGACATTCTCCCAGGGTATCTCAAAGAAGCCCGAATATCTCTGATAATCGAATCCGGTAATCCTAAATGCCAAGAGGGATCGTCCAGCTTTTCGGGATTGTCGCGTACGTATTCGTAATTCCAAAGGCCCTCCACGGTTGGCGTCCAGAAAAGTGGACCCAAATTCATTTTGGCTGCCCGCTCTTTCATCATCCGCATGATGTCTTCGGGATATTCCGGCGCCGAACTCAAGCCTGTGTGCTCAAAATTATCCACACCAATTTGCAATCCAATGCGGATTTCGTCCGGACGGTGGGAGTGGCCTACGACCATTTTACCGTATTTGTGCGCTTCATCGACCACGGCCTTGGCTTCCTCTAGGGTCATCTGATCCTGATCGATCAGCTTGATCACATCGACTCCTGCATCGATGAGTTTTTTGACTTTGGCTCGGGCATCTGCGGCCCCATTCACTCCCCAGCGGAAGGCTTCCGTGCCGGGATAGGGTGCTTTTTGGATAAAAGGGCCAGATACATAAATGGTTGGACCCTGGATCTCACCTTGGTTGATCTTTTCCCTAACATTAATACTTGCTTCTAATGGAGCCCCCAAATCTCTGGCACTTGTGACTCCAGCCATTAATAATTGATGCGCAGAAGAAGGCATGATGACTGATTCCAATACGTCCAAATAGGTCGTGTCCCAATGGGTGTAGTCGCTGTGTCCATTGAGCATCAGGTGCACATGCATATCCCAGAGTCCAGGAAGCACGCTCATGCCTTCGGTGGAGATAACTTCTGCACCTGCCGGGATTTCCAGGCTTCCGACTTGCCCCACAGCTTTGATCCGCTCGCCTTCGACAATAATGACCGAATTGCGAATCGGCGTACCTCCAAATCCGTCGATGAGGGTGCCACCGACAAGGGCTTTGAGGTTTTGGGCAGAGGCTTGGATTGAAAGCAAATACAATAGGCCGAGTGTAAGTATTCTAATCTTCATATCAGTAATAGGGAAGGTGATAATGATCAAAAAGGTAATGATTTTGCCTGTTTAATTTTAACTTTCGCCCCCATTGTCTCTTTCTGATAAAATGCCCAAAGGAAAACTTTTCTTAATACCCAATGTCTTAGCCGAAAACACGGCCCATTGGGTGATTTCGCCCCAAGTACAAGATGTCATCGCCCATACCAAGATCTTTTTGGTCGAAAATCCCCGCTCTGCCAGACGCTATATTTCAAGCTTGAAGCTTGGAGTGAATCTGGAAGAAGTGCACATGGAGGTGTTGGATAAAGGCACTCCGCCTGAATCGATCAATAGACTGATGCAGCCACTCATGAATGGAGCAGATATCGGGGTGATCTCAGAGGCGGGCTGTCCGGGGATCGCAGACCCCGGAGCCATGGCTGTGGCCTATGCCCATCTAAAGGGAATTCAGGTTGTGCCGATCTCCGGGCCAAGTTCCATGTTTTTGGCATTGATGGGTTCCGGATTCAACGGGCAATCTTTTGCTTTCCACGGCTATTTACCCATTGATAAAAAGGAAAGAGCTACAGCTTTGAAAAGATTGGAGGCCGAATCTATTCGGGAGAAACGCGCCCAGATTTTTATGGAAACACCCTTCCGAAATAACCAATTGCTGGAAGACCTCCTATCGACTTTGGCTCCTCAAACCAAGCTTTGCATCGCCAAAAATCTTACCGCGGCGGATGAAATGATCCAAACCAAGACCGTCACAGACTGGAAAAACCATCCCGTCGACCTGCATAAAATCCCTACTGTTTTTGTCCTTCAAGCCTTCTAAGCCATGTTTACCATAGACGCGCACCTCGATCTGAGTATGAATGCCCTTGAGTGGAATCGGGACCTCACCCGACCTGTCGCCGAGATCAATGCCCGGGAAAAAGGCCTGACAGACAAACCCGACCGAGGCAATGCTACCGTCTCTCTTCCTGAGCTGCGCAAAGGAAATATCGGGCTGGTAGTGGCGACACAGATCGCCCGATTCGTGGCACCGGAAAATCCTCTTCCGGGTTGGCACTCTCCCGAACAGGCTTGGGCTCAGACTCAAGGTCAATTGGCTTGGTATCAAGCCATGGTAGAAAAAGGAGAAATGACCCAAATCCGAAACTGGGCCGAGTTGGAAGCCCACTTAGCTCACTGGAATCAGGGTGAAGACAAAAGCGAAAAGCCGGTGGGATTTATCCTTTCACTCGAGGGAGCTGATTCGATTGTGAATCTCGATTACCTGGAAAAAGCCTATGAAAGCGGCCTCCGGGCTTTGGGACCAGCACATTATGGACCGGGACGCTATGCTTTTGGGACAGATTCTTCCTCGCCTTTGATTCAGCAAGGAAAAGACTTGGTGAAAAAAATGGATGAGCTCGGGATCATCTTGGATGCTACTCACCTCTGTGATTTGGCATTTTGGGATGCTTTGGAGATTTATCAGGGACCAGTATGGGCCAGTCACAACAACTGTCGGGCGCTGGTGGATCATAACCGGCAGTTTTCCGACGAGATGATCAAAGCCTTAATCGATCGGGGTGCAGTGATCGGAGGAGCCTTCGATGCCTGGATGCTAAGCCCGGGTTGGGAGAGAGGTAAAAGCACTCCGAAAGAGCGGAATGTGACTATCTCAACCGTATTGGATCATCTGGACCACATATGTCAGATTGCCGGCAATGCCAATCATATCGGGATAGGATCGGATCTGGATGGGGCTTTTGGCAGGGAGCAATCTCCTTACGATTTAGAGACAATAGCAGATTTGCAAAAAATCCCTGACTTGCTTAGAAAGAGGGGCTATGTCGAGACAGATGTGGAAAAGGTAATGCATGGGAATTGGTTAACCTTTTTGGAGAAAGCATGGAAAAATGGATGAATATTTTTTGAAAAAAATATGAAGGAAATCAAACGATTTCCTTGGGGTTTTTGAAGAAAAATGCCCGTTTTATGCTATTTAAGCCATTTTTTACCGAGCTTTTCTTCCTATTTTTTATAGCCCAAAGCCCAATAAAGGCATCAAAACCCAATTAACCTCATGCAAAAACCCAAACTCTCCTTTTCCCAAATTATCAACATGAACGTTGGGTTTTTTGGGATTCAATACAGCTTTGGTCTCCAGCAAAGTGCTGTCAACCCGATCTATGACATGCTGGGTGCTGCACCTGACGAAATTCCGATTTTGAATCTTGCCGGTCCCATGACCGGACTTTTGATCCAGCCAATCATCGGTGCGCTCAGCGACAGTACTTGGAGCGATAAATACGGCCGGAGAAAGCCTTACTTTTTTATCGGGGCTTTGATGTGCAGTATTTGTCTCTTTTTCTATCCCTTCAGCAGCACGTTATGGATGGCAGCAGGATTACTTTGGGTCCTGGACGCAGCTAACAATACGGCCATGGAGCCTTATCGAGCCTTGATTGCCGATTCGCTTCCCGAGGAGCAGTATGGACAGGGCTTTTTGACCCAAAGCTTCTTCACCGGTTTGGGGATCACCCTGGCCAACCTTTCCCTTTTTGTCTTTCAGATTTTCTTCAAAGGCACCATCGGTTCGCTGCCGATGTGGGTCTACGCTTCTTTCTTTCTCGGCACGGTCTGCTCCATCACTTCGGTCCTGTGGAGTATTTCCAAAACGCCCGAGTACCCTCCTTCTCCGGAGGAATTGGCTGCTCTGAAGGAGCGGAACAAAGGAATGCCCCATCCTGCCATCCAGTTTTTTCTTTCTATCCTCACCACACTGATTGCTTATCTGGTCTTTTTCCTTCTGTTGATCCCCTCGATTTTTGACCGAAAGATCATCCGAAAGACGATCCATTGGGCAGAAAATAATCCGACTACGAAAGTGCTCTTTGCCCAAAATCTGGAAATCATCGAATCCATCATCCACATGCCTTCGGTGATGTGGAAGCTGGCCCTGGTCTATCTATTCCAGTGGTATGCCTTGTTTTGCTATTGGCAGAATGCCGCCAAATCCATCGCACTCTCCGTTTGGGATGCCACACCGGCCAGCGATCCTGCCAAGTATGAGGAAGCGGTAGGCTGGACTGGATTGGTCAATGGATGGTACAATATCGTCACCTTCCTGTCCGCCTTCTTTTTGGTAGGGATGGCTAAAAGATTTGGTCCCAAAACGGTTCATTTCCTTTGTCTCATCATGGCGGGACTGGGGCTGATTGCTTTCCCGATGATAGAGAATAAATACCTGCTCTTTGCTCCTATGACCGGATTTGGCATTGCTTGGGCCAGTATGATGGGTGTACCGTATTTGCTCGTGGTCAATGAAATTCCCAAGGAGCGCTATGGCGTCTACATGGGCATCATCAACATGATGATCGTGATCCCGATGATTCTTCAGACCCTGACCTTCGGTTTTATTTCCAAAAATTTCCTCGCAAATGATGCGGGAATGGCGATTTCTTTTGCGGGTGTCTTACTTCTGATCGCAGCCGCAGCCACTTTGCTCATCAAGGAAAATAAAAATATCGACCCTGAGGAGGTGATCGTCTCCTCCGGCCATTAAAATTTCAAAACACGCTCACCCACATGTACCCTGAATCTTTACTTGCTCAGCTTTTCCAGGAGATTTTTCTGGAAAAAGGAATTGATGAGAAAAAAGACCGAAACTTCATCCAAACCCTAAACGAGCATTTGCCGAAAATCCATCGGCTCTACGGAGAAATCTATGCAGCTCATCCGGAAGGGGAAAGTCAATTTAAGTCATTGGTGAAAGTGCTGGTTGAGGCCTATCAATCAAGGGAAAAAGGACTTCGCAAAAGGGATGAGGAAAAAGCCAAAACAGGGACTTGGTTTCTAAGCAATCAGCTGGCAGGGATGAGCTTGTATGTGGATCGGTTTGCGGGAAATTTGAAAACTATGCCGTCCAAACTTCCTCATTTGGAAGAGCTCGGGGTGAATTTTCTTCACTTGATGCCGGTATTTGAAAGTCCGCAAGGCGAAAGTGACGGAGGCTATGCAGTTTCGGATTTTCGAAAGGTGGATCCCCGTTTCGGAACTCTGGAGGAACTGATTTCCCTGCGAAAAAAAATGCACAGCAAAGGGATGTATCTGATGCTCGATATTGTGCTCAACCACACCTCTCATCACCACGAATGGGCCCAAAAAGCCAAAGGAGGGGATTCCTACTACCAAGACTTTTTCTACGCCTATGGGCACCGCTCCATCCCGGATGAGTTTGAGCGGGATATGCCGGAGATTTTCCCGGAGAGTGCTCCCGGAAATTTTACCTGGAATGAGGAGATGGGCAAATGGGTAATGACTGTTTTTCATCGCTATCAGTGGGACTTGAATTATACCAATCCCCATGTTTTTCGGGCGATGCTAGAAAATGTACTTTTTTATGGAAATCTCGGGGTGGATTTGCTCCGGATAGATGCCCCGGCATTTATCTGGAAGCAGCTAGGTACTTCCTGCCAAAATCTCCCTCAGGCCCATACCCTTCTCCGATTGATCAAGCAATGCGTGCAGGTGGCTACTCCGGGCATGGCGATTTTGGGTGAAGCGATCGTGGCTCCAAAGGAAATCATGAAGTACTTTGGTACGGGAGAGTTCATCGCTCAGGAATGCGACTTTGCCTATAATGCCACCCAAATGGCCTTGCAATGGGACATGTTAGCCTCAGGTGAGACCCAAGTCATGCTTGCCGCCCAACACCAAATTCTCCAAAAACCCTATGGAACTTCCTGGATTACCTATACCCGCTGCCATGACGATATTGGATTGGGCTACGACGACTACATGATCGCGCAGGCAGGTAAAGACCCCTATGTGCATCGAAAGTTTCTCAAGGACTACTTCTCTTTCTCCGGAGATCAATGGATGAGTCCGGCGAGGGGGGCGCTGTTTTCTTCCAATCCCAAAACAGGAGATGCGCGGATTTCCGGAACCCTGGCTTCCCTCTGCGGATTGGAAAAAGCCCTGATCGAAGGCAATGAACCTGCCATAGACCAAAGCATCCAAAAAATTCTGATGATGCAGGCGCATTCCATTTTCCTGGGAGGCTTACCTATGCTTTTCTATGGGGACGAAGTCGGCTACACCAATGACTACAGCTACCAAAATGATCCAGGGAAAAGCTACGACAACCGCTGGATGCACCGTCCGGTAATTGACTGGGAAAAAGTCAGCCGAAAAAACGAAAATGGAACGGTGGAGAATCGGATTTTTTCCGGAACCAAAAGATTGCTTCAAATCCGAAAAAGCCATGAACTATTCAGCGATCTGAGCAATATCTCCTGGATGAGCCCGCACAATATTCATGTAGCGGGCTTTGTCCGGCGAATGGGGAATGCGCGGATGTATTGTCTGTTCAACTTTTCCGACAAGGCTGCCTATTTGACTTGGTATGCTTTCCGTGAGCTGGGAGAGGGGTCGGCTAGACTTTGGGATCATTGGACTGAATCCGAGGTGGAGGTGGGGCCTGATCACGAATACTTGATCTTAGAGCCGTATGGGTTTAGGGTTTTGGAACCGAAAGCCTAAAAAGAGGATGACATTCCCCCATTTAGCATTTTGCGGTTCTCTTTCTCTTCGTTCTTTTGGCTTGACCCAAAAGAACCAAAAGGTCAAGACGCAGCAAAGCTCCCACCGCACAAGGCCGAACGCTGGCCCGCTGCTGCGTCAGCCCCCGCGCCCATCTAAACTGAGTCTTGTACTCAAAAAAGTCATCAAATACCAAATGCAAAAACAATGTTGTGATATTAGAAAAAACTCTGTGGGGTCCTTTTTGAATGTTTATTACTCGAGCTGACACTGATATGAATCATTCTTAATTTTCAGCTTTTCATCGAAGAACCACGGATGACCAATTCAGTTTTCACTTCCATGGTTTCATTGGTGCCCAATTCTTGCTTTTTCAGGAGATCAATAAGGATTTCTGCAGCTTTACTGCCCATTTGGGTTCCAAACTGATCTACTGAGCTCAGTGAAGGACTGGTATACTCAGAAAGCATCCAATTGCTGAAGCCCATCAAGCCGATTTGCTGAGGGATTTGATAGTCGGAGGATTTTAGGTAATTCATCGCTCCCAATGCGACCAAGTCCGTAATGCAAAAAATGGCATCTGGCTTTTCTTCCGATTCCATCAACTCTTGGGTAAAATCAAAACCTTCCTTTTCGGAAATATCAAAGCAGTTTTTCACCCAAGCTTCATTGAATTCCAGTCCATGGTCTTTGAGGGCTTTTTTATAGCCTAGAAATCGCTCATGGGCATTTTTTACTTCCATCCGTCCGCTCAGATGGGCAATTTTGCGATAGCCCTGCCGGATCAGATGGCTGACTGCCTGATAGGCTCCCTGAAAATCATCTACCTCAATTTTCGGCCCTTCCAGTTGGTCAGTGATTTTGTCAAACTGAACCACAGGTTTGCCCTCATCCAAAAAGGCCTGAAGATGCTCTGCTTCTTTGGTTTCATTGGAAACCGAGATCAACAATCCGTCCACGCCCATACCCAAAAGGTGCTGACTCGCCAAAATTTCGTCCTTCAATAGATCATATGACTGAGCCAATAAAATACTGTAGCCATTTTTTTTGGCAGTTTCCATGGCCCCGCTGATCGTGGTGGAGAAAAAATGATGGACAATATGAGGGACAATCATACCGATGATGGAGGTCCGGTTTTTCCGAAAGTTGACAGCGATGGGATTAGGGACATAATTGTGCCTTTCCGCGTAGTCTTTCACCAGCTGTATGGTTTCTTCGGAAAGAGAAGGATATCCGTTCAATGCTCTGGAAACTGTAGACGGGGAAAGATTCAATGCTTTGGCAATGTCTTTCAGGGTAGTTCGGCGTTTGTCGGACATGGGGAGGTTAGTTTGGGTTAGGGAATTTATCAGAATCTGCGATTAAATCGATAAACTTTATGGAAATGGTCTTCTGACCGGCTTATCGGGATGCTTCTGGGGGCAAAAAATTTTATATTGAGATTCAACTCCAAACCCAAAACCTATGCGACCCATTGTCCAGATCTCTTTGGACTTAACCAATATCGATGAAGCACTAGAAACGGCAGAAATGGCGCTCCGAGCTGGGGTGGACTGGCTGGAAGCTGGCACTCCACTCATTCTCGCCGAAGGCCTTCACGGTGTCCGAAAACTCAGAGAAGCCTTTCCTAGGATTCCCATCGTTGCTGATTTGAAAACTATGGATGGGGGCTATCTCGAGGCCGAAATGATGGCCAAAGCCGGTGCTACCCATGTGGTAGTCATGGCTCGAGCCCATGCGGAAACGATAAAATGTGTGGTCAAAGCAGGAAAAGACTTTGGCGTACAAGTCATGGGCGACAATATGGTCTGTCCGGATATGGTGGAGGGAGCCAAATTTTTGGAAGATCTGGGTTGTGATTATGTGATTCACCATATCGGCTACGATGAGCGGCGGGGAATTGCTGCCGCAGGACACCGCATGCCAAGTCCACTCGATCAACTTCGCGAAGTGGTAGCTGCAGTCAATATCCCTGTGCAGGCGGTGGGAGGACTTTCCCTTGAGCAGGCGATCCAATGCCCGCAATATGGAGCACCACTGGTAGTATTAGGCGCTCCGCTGACCATCGATGCCGATTCTTTCAAGACTGCAGACGGAGACCTTGAAGCTTCCCTTCGAATGATCTGCGAAGCTATCCATGCCCAAACCCCTGTTTTCCCCTCTAAATCCTAAACCATGTCCAGCACCAAAATACCCGCAGTAGTCAACTATTCCGAGCAAAAGCATTCGGTAGAAATCCGTGAAATCCCGGTGCCTGAAATCGGGGAGGAAGATATCCTTTTGGAAGTCGAAAATGTCGGTGTCTGTGGATCTGACCTTCATCAGTGGACATCCGACCACAGTTGGCCGGTGAATTATCCCGTCGTTTTGGGCCATGAATTTGGCGGAAAAATCGCCAAGTTGGGGTCTAGGGTTTCTGGTTGGAAACTCGGTGATCGGGTCGTGTCGGAGACTGCAGCCGTGATCGATTCACTCAATCCCATGAGCAAAGTCGGACTCTACAATTTAGACCCAACCCGAAAAGGCTTCGGCTATGGAGTCAACGGGGCCATGACCCGATTTGTACGGGTGCCGTCAAGATGCTTACATAGCGTTCCCGAGAATCTATCCTTTGAAGAAGCCTGCCTGACCGAACCCTGTTGTGTCGCTTTCAATGCCTTGGTGGGTAATTCCCACATCAAACCCGGAGATCGGGTAGTCGTAATCGGTCCCGGGACGATCGGGATTCTATGTGCCGCAGTGGCCAGACTTTGCGGAGCGGAAGTAGCTGTTTTGGGATTGGAAGCGGACCGTGGGAGACTGGAAATTGCAAAAAATGCCTACGGTTGTGATCCTCTTATCGGAGATGATGCTGCTGAGGCTTGGGCACGAAAGCGTGATGGATTGGGTGCCGACCTGATCGTGGATGCGGCAGGACATAGTATTACTCTCAAGACAGCAATGAAGCTGGTGAGACCAAACGGGCAGATCACCAAAGTAGGTTGGGGGCCACAGCCTTTGAATTTTTCCATTGATCCTATTGTGCAGAAAAATGTGCGTCTGCAGGGCAGCTTCAGTCATAACTGGCCGATTTGGGAGCGGGTGATTGCTTTGCTGGCAAGCGGGGCCTTGAATGTCAAACCGATCATTGGAGGCGTTTGGTCAATCACCGAATGGCATGAAGCTTTTGAAAAAATGCATACCGGACAAATTGTAAAAGCGGTTTTAAAACCTGTTTAATATGCGACTCAAAGACAAAGTCATTATCGTCACTGGAAGTACCACGGGAATAGGAAAAGCCATCGCCAAACGTTGTGCGGCCGAGGGAGCAAAAGTCGTCCTTCATGGATTGGAACAGTACTTAGGAGAAGAAGTAGAAGAAGAGATTGGATCCGACCAAGCGGTATTCCACTGTGAAGACATCACCACCGAAACTTGCCCAGAAAATCTTGTGAATCTCGCTGTGAAAAGGTTTGGAAAACTCGATGCCGTCGTCAATAATGCAGCTTGGGTCATCGCTTCAGATATCCACAATACAGATCGGGCCTTTTTCCAAAAAGTATTGGATATCAATACTATTTCGCCTTTTCTGCTGATCCAAAAGGCACTGCCCGAACTGATCAAAACCCGTGGATCCGTACTCAATATCGGCTCAATCAACGCCTGGAGCGGAGAACCCAATCTGCTTGCCTATTCTGTTTCCAAAGGTGCCATCATGACCTTGACCGGAAATCTGGGAGATTCCCTGATGCGGGAATACGGGATACGGGTCAACCAAATCAATCCGGGTTGGGTGCTGACGGAGCGTGAAAAAGAACGCAAAAAGGAGCATGGACTTTCTGAAACTTGGTACGAGGATTTGCCTGCCATCATTGCTCCATCGGGGAGGATTCTTTCGCCAGAAGAGATTGCAGCGGCTTGTATTTTCTTCCTTTCGGACGAAAGCGGCCCCGTATCAGGACAAGTGCTCACCTTGGAGCAGCATCCGATGATCGGACGAAACCTACCCAAAGACAACAAGACCTTTAAATAAAAATGCAAATTCCTTTCTTTTCAAGCGGGAGAACTCAAGAGGTGAATTTAGTCCTGAAATCTAATTTGATCCCCTCTTCCGTCTCCGGTCTTCCATCGGGTTTAGAAAGAAAATCCAACTTCTGAAAGAATAGCTAAAATTCAAACAAATAACCCACCATGCCCAAATTAGCCGCCTTTCCCAAGGCCTTTATGCAGCAGCTCTGCAAGGATGGGAGTATGAAAATCGCCGATTGGGTGAAATTGGCTGCCCCACTTCAGCTCGATGGGCTGGAGTGGTATGCCGGATTTTTGGAAATGGCCGATGAAAAAAACTGGCCCAAATTCCGCCGGATGGTTGAAAACGAGGGTATGGTCATCCCCATGATGTGCTGCTCGCCGGATTTTACCCATCGGGATAAAGCTTTTCGTGATAAGGAAATCCAAAAACAGCGACGCTGGATCGATATGACTGATGAACTTGGCGGGAAATATTGCCGAGTGCTTTCCGGTCAGTATCGACCGGAGCTTTCCGTGGAGGAAGGGATCCAACTGGCAAAGGAATGTATCGAAGCCTGTCTTCCTTATGCCCAAAGTCTTGGAATCACCCTGATTATCGAAAATCACTACAAAGACGATTTCTGGGAATATCAGGAATTTGCGCAGAAGCGTTCCATTTTCACCCGATTGGTCAAGTCGATTCACCATCCCAATTTTGGAGTGAATTACGATCCGAGCAATGCGTTTCTGGCGGGGGAAGATCCTTTGGATTTGCTCTACGATGTATCTGAAAGAGTGCTAACCATGCATGCCAGTGATCGATTTTTAAAATACGGCACAATTGAAGATTTGCGAAAAGTAGAAGGTGGTGCCGTTGGGTATGCGAAAATGCTCAGCCATGGAGAAATCGGCAAGGGAATGAATGATTACGATGCGATCTTCACTGAGCTCAAGCGAGTCGGCTTTGACAACTGGATCAGCATCGAAGATGGCGTGGACGGAATGGATCAACTGGAGCGCAGCGTGGCGTTTTTGAAGAAGAAGATTGGGCAGTACTGGCATAAATGATTTACGAGGAACGATGCTTCGACTTCGCTCAGCACAAGTTTACGATTTACGATATCTTTTCTTCAAGTTGACCTTGTCTTAAGCTGGAATCCTTAGTGTTCTATAAATTTTCAAATCTTTCAATTTTCCAATATTTCAATCCAAACACCATGAAATCCATCACGAGTCAATGTTTTTTGGGCGAAGGCCCGCTTTGGATTGCCAATCTCGGCTGTTTCTTTTGGGTAGATATCGAAATGGGCAACCTGCATTGCTATCATTTAGCCTCTGAAAAGCTGGAAATCCGGCATTTTCCAAACCGCCTGGCGGTGGTCTTGGAAGGACAAAATGGAAAGCTGATTTTGGGTTTGGATCGGAGGCTGGTTCGGTACGATTGGGATAAGGAGGTGATCGAAGAGCTTTGTGAAGTTGAATCAGACCTGGCTTTGAATCGCTTCAATGATGGCAAAGTCGATCCTCAAGGTAGAATCTGGATCGGGACGCTGAGTAGGCTTTTTACCGAAGGTGCGGGTTCCTTGTATCGAATTGGAACGGATCTAAAACCTCAAATCCAATTGCAAAACCTGACCATTTCCAATGGAATGGCCTGGACCGTTGATCAAAGGACGTATTACTTTATCGACACCCCAACCAAGAATATCCATGAGTTTGCCTTTGATCCGGAGTCGGGAGCCATTGAATTTCGACGAATTGCCGTCGAGATTCCGGAGGGATTGGGCTTCCCGGATGGGATGTGCATTGATCGGGAAGGAATGCTTTGGGTGGCGCATTATGCGGGTTCGGGCGTGTACCGATGGAATCCAAAAACAGGGAAACTTTTGGACAAAATCGAACTTCCAGCTCCCCATGTCACCTCCTGCTGCTTTGGGGGAGAAAATCTGGATCTGATGCTGATTACCACTGCTCAGGAAAATCTGACAGGGGATGATTTGGAAAAGTATCCGCAGAGCGGAGATGTGTTTTTGGTAAACGTAGAGGTCGGGGGATTGGAGTCAAATCGGGCAGAGATTTAATTTTTCTCACGGATAGCACAGATTTTCACAGATGAAAAATTTGAAATAAATCATCTGTGTTCATCCGTGTAATCTGTGAGCAATAAAAAAAGCCAATCTTTCGACTGGCTTCTCGTTTGGTCCAAATCAGGAGACTTGAACCAATTCGGTCCTGCTGCTTTGGGGGAGAAAATCTGGATCTGATGCTGATCACCACTGCTCAGGAAAACCTGTCAGGGGATGATTTGGAAAAGTATCCGCAGAGCGGAGATGTGTTTTTGGTAAACGTAGAGGTCGGGGGATTGGAGTCAAATCGGGCAGAGATTTAATTTTTCTCACGGATAGCACAGATTTTCACAGATGAAAAATTTGAAATAAATCATCTGTGTTCATCCGTGTAATCTGTGAGCAATAAAAAAAGCCAATCTTTCAACTGGCTTCTCGTTTGGTCCAAATCAGGAGACTTGAACCAATTCGGTCCTGCTGCTTTGGGGGAGAAAATCTGGATCTGATGCTGATCACCACTGCTCAGGAAAACCTGTCAGGGGATGATTTGGAAAAGTATCCGCAGAGCGGAGATGTGTTTTTGGTAAACGTAGAGGTCGGGGGATTGGAGTCAAATCGGGCAGAGATTTAATTTTTCTCACGGATAGCACAGATTTTCACAGATGAAAAATTTGAAATAAATCATCTGTGTTCATCCGTGTAATCTGTGAGCAATAAAAAAAGCCAATCTTTCGACTGGCTTCTCAACTTTTCTATAACAATGGCCTAAACTGCCTCAGGAATCGTACATCATTTTCCGTGAAGAGCCGCAAGTCCTTGATCTGATACTTCAGCATCGCAATCCGTTCGATTCCCATCCCAAAGGCAAAGCCGGTGTATTTCTTGGAGTCAATTCCGCAGTTTTCCAATACGTTGGGATCCACCATTCCCGATCCTCCGATCTCTACCCAACCGCTTCCTTTGCAGACATTGCAGCCTTTTCCTCCGCAGATCAGGCAGGAAATATCGATCTCTGCGCTTGGTTCTGTAAAAGGGAAGAAAGAAGGACGGAATCGCACTTTGGTCTCCTTGCCAAACATCTCCTTGGCAAAGTGGTACAAGGTATTTTTCAAATCGGCGAAACCCACATTTTCATCCACATAGAGTCCTTCTACCTGATGGAAGATGCAGTGCGCACGTGCAGAAATCGCTTCGTTTCGGTAAACTCTCCCTGGTGAAAGTGTGCGGATTGGCGGTTTTTGGTTTTCCATCACGCGAACCTGTACCGAAGAAGTATGCGTTCTCAGCGCGATGTCAGGATTCTTTTCTATAAAAAAGGTATCCTGCATTTCCCGAGCCGGATGGTTTTCAGGAAAATTCAACGCGGTGAAGTTGTGCCAGTCATCCTCGATCTCCGGTCCTTCGGATAGGTTGAACCCGATGCGCTCAAAGATATCGATGATGCGCTGACGTGTCGCTGTAAGCGGATGAATACCTCCCAAAGACTGATTGGACGGGGGCAAAGTCAAGTCCAAATCCGCACTTTTCGCCTTTTTGTTTGCAGAATTGACTTTTTCAATCAACTCTTGAAACTTAGCTTCAGCAAGCTGCTTGACACCATTGATCAGCTGTCCATAGGCTCGCTTTTCCTCATTGGGGATTTGTCCCATGGCAGCAAAGAGCTCTCCCACCACACTTTTCTTGGAAATATATTCCATTCGGTAGGCTTCCAGTTCATCCGGGGTAGTAGCATCCGCAGCAGCAATGGCGGCTTTGATCGCGTCGATTCTTTCCTGACTCATGCGTTGATAATCTTGAAGGCACAAAGCTACCATTTTTGAGCTTTTTTGGGCAAAGGTCCCTGTGGGATGTCCAAGCTATCCCGGCAATTCTTTCAATTTTTTTTATAAAGCGTAAAATCCAAGTTCGTTTTCGGCTGCGTAAGTGCTTCCAAATTCGAAACCAAAACAAATCAAATCATGAACAAACTATTTAAAATGGCTTTTGCAGCCTTCGTTTTTCTTTCAGCAAATGTGGCTTTTGCCCAAATGGAAAAAACCGTGGAAGTAGGCGGTGCTCCGATGTATCCTTCCAAAAACATTGTGGAGAACGCAGTGAACTCTGCTGACCACACCACTTTGGTTGCGGCTGTAAAAGCAGCAGGATTGGTGGAAACGCTTCAGGGAAAAGGTCCTTTCACTGTTTTTGCTCCTGAAAACTCTGCCTTTGCCAAGCTTCCTGCGGGGACGGTGGAAACCCTTCTAAAGCCTGAAAACAAAGGTCAATTGACTGCAGTGCTGACTTACCATGTAGTAGCGGGAAAAATGGGTTCTAAGGACATCGCTGACGCGATCAAAAAAGGAAACGGAAAAGCTGTCCTGACCACGGTACAGGGCGGAAAACTGACTGCTTGGATGAAGGGCAAAGATCTTTATATCACCGATGAAAACGGTGGTCAGTCCAAAGTAACCATCGCAGATGTATGGCAGTCTAATGGGGTGATCCATTCGGTGGACACGGTGGTGCTTCCTAAGATGTAAACTAAATATTAAGGAGTAAAAAAGCCGCTTGATATTTCTTTCAGGCGGCTTTTAAGCTTTCTCACTTTTGCTTTCTAAATTTTTACCAAGTCCTTCCTCCTGAGGGTCTGCTCATCTGCCAAGGCTGCTGAGGAGTCTCGGGTTCCTTGAAATTGCCGATAATGTAGGTGAAAGTCAGCATCCCGTATCGGGTCAGTACGTTGGTGAAGACATCGGTTACTGCCACGTCGGAGACCGTTCGGCTGATGCTGTTGTTCTGATTGAGCAAGTCAAAGATGACCACTTTCAGCTCGGCTTTGTTGTTTTTGGCAAAGCGGTATCCCCCTTCGATATTCCATAGCCAAAAGCTTTGATTGAATCCATCAGAAAGCCCTCGGAAAAAGGTGTGACCGATGTTGTTACCGACAAAAAGCTTTCCGTTGTTAGGCGAATAGTAGAGTCGGAGGCTGGATTCCTGCTGATAGAAGTTGTTGTCCAAGTCCTGCTGCAGGCTTGAATTCACGATGTTGTAGGTACCGGTGACCTGCAGGGTAAAGTCAAAATTCTTGCTGATGTTTGAGCTGAAAGTCACCCCTTCGCTCAGGGAAAGGTTGTCATTCAAGTTGAGTTCCCCATTGATAATCCCCGGAATCCTGTTGAAAGTCACTCGGGTGTTGGTGTTGAAATTGGTTTTGACCTTTTTGATTGGAGCCCCATAGGTCAGGAAGAAGGTAGTTCTCCAGTTGCCGTCCAGATTGACCGGCTGGGAAATCTGTCCTCCCGGTCTTAGCAAAACTTCCCCGTTGATCAGCGTGTCCTGAGCGGTGATAAAGGTGTTGTTGCCGATGAAATCACTCGTAGCGGAGTAATTCAAGAACATAAACAAGGTTTGGGATTTTTCCAGATTGATCTTGCTGATGTTGGCGAAGATGTTGTGATTGAAGCTTTGTCCGAGTTCAGGATTACCTACTCTCAGGTTGAGCGGATTTTGGTTATTGACCACATTCTGAAGCTCAGTTACACTGGGTTCATCGGTATCGGTCCGGTAACGGACTCTCCAGGAAAATCCGGTCTCCCGGTTTCTGAAATTAATGTTTGCGCTGGGCAGGAAGTTGTTGAAATCCCGCTTGAATACCCCGGATTCAGGGAAAAAGGCCTGATTGTCCAAGCGTGCATTTTGGTAGTCCAGATTCAGATTGACACTGTATCCGCCTTTGTTGTAGGCATAGCCGGATCTCAGTCTTTGGGTGATGAATTTGTTGTCAAATTCATTGGAAAGGGCTGTATCCAGCACCGGTCTTCGCTCATCATCCAGGACGAAAGTCTTTTGGTCGGCCCGGGTTTTGTTGTTGCCAATTTGGTAGCCGAAGGTTCCGATGGAGTTTTCTCCCAGTTTTTCCGTAAAGGTCAGATTGATACGATAGTTGAAACCGTCGTTGAGCGCAAATGTCTCCTGTAGTGTGGTATCCAGCCTGTTTCTCTGGAAGTCCCTACTTGCTGCCAAGAGATCGGAAGTTTGGTCCCGATCGTTCCAGGCAGTGAAAATTTCCGTCGAAAGGGTTCTTCCCGGCTTGTCAAACTTGTATCGATAGGTCAGGTTATTGGAAATATTCAAGGCCTGGGTTTCCGCATTGCTGATCGACCGCAGTGCAGACAGGGAATCTCCCGTGCTAGCTGTAGTCAAGGCATCCCGGTCGCTGAAGGTTTGGTTGTTTTGGAAAGAAATGCTGGGAGTCAGGATGATTGAATTTTTCTCATTGATATCTGCTTCAATCCGTGCATTGGCCCGATGGTTGAAATTATCCACGGTATTGATCAGACTTTCCTGATAAAACTGCCGAATATCCTCATTCACTACCGTTTCCCGGTTGGTGATTTGCTGTAGGGCATTGGTGGTATTGTTGAAGAAATAGCTTCCGGTGAAGTTGACTTTTTTGCCCCATTTGTCGGAGTAGTTGAGTCCCAGAGAATTGGTGGATACAATTCCATTCTCATTCCCCACAAAGAAGTTATTGTTTCCTCCTCCGCCCCAACGGCCACCACCTCCACCACCACCTCCGGGTCTCCTTCCTCCACCTCCGGAGGCATTGGCATTGACTCCCGCCAGGTCTTGACTGGAGAAGTTTTGCTGGTTGATGTTGTTAAACAAGCCCAAGATAGATAGGCGCTGATCTCCTTTGAACAGGTTGATGCTTCCTCCTGCAGAGTACCGATCATCTGTACCATAGCCTCCATAGACTCGGCCGAAGGATCCGTTTTTCCGGTCTTCTCTCAGAATGATATTGATTGTTTTGGTGTAGTTCCCGTCATCAAATCCCGTCAGTCGGCTTTGGTCGGATCGTTGATCAAGCACTTCCACCCGGTCGATGGCGTCTGCGGGTAGGTTTCTGAGGGCAATACTGGGATCATTCCCGAAAAACTCCCGTCCGTCTACCAGAATCCGCTGCACATTTTCGCCTTGAGCCTGCAGTTGTCCTCCCTGCATGGTGATGCCTGGCATTTTGCGGATCAGATCTTCGGCTTGGGCGTTTTCCTGGGTTTTGAATGCATTGGCATTGAAAGAGGTCGTGTCCCCTCTTTGTTCTCCCACTACACTTACTCCCTCAATGACCACCTCGCCAAGCACCTTGGCGTCTTCCAGAAGGACGAGTTCTCCCAAATCCATCGGATCTCTGAAGGTATTGACTTGGGAAATGGTTTTGTATCCCAAAAAGGAGATCTCGACCTTTACCTGGGGTACTCTTGGTCTTTCGATCTCGAAGCCCCCATCTGCTCCGGACACTGTCCCGCGAAGCAAGGAGTCAGTCATTGTTTTGATCAGGACATTGGCCCCGATCATCGGGGTTTTGGCCACACCGTCAATGACTTTTCCGGTCAGTTTCCGTACTTGCTGAGGCTGATCCGCAGGCCGTTGCGCGTTGGCTGAAAAATTCAGCAAAAAGCTTAGAATCAGGACACTAAATAAGTATTGTTTTTTCATAGATATGCAAAGTTCCTACTTTGACCTATCTGATGAATGAAAGGTTTAACCCCTTTTTTGACAAAAAATTGGAACGGAAAATCTAGGGGATAAATGGTTGAATACGGCTATTGAACTGCTGATTAGGACCTGGAGATTTCAGCCATAATTTCCGGATAGGAGATTCCAAAATGGCTGTTGTCATACACCGCCTCTCCTTTTCGGATTAGAACTACCTGCGGGCTTTGGTGGGGAACACCAAAAACAACTTCGATCTGATCTGATAGGTCCCGATATGCGATCAAGTCCAAATAGAAAGGCTCTACCTTTTCTTTGTCCTCCTCTTTCCAATTGCGTAGCAAACGATCCAAAGACATACTGCTAATCGAGCAGCGGGTGCTGTGCTTGAAAATCAACACCGGCTTTTCATAGCTCAGCGCTTTGATTTGCTCAATTTGCGAAGGGTGGGTAAGTTTATTCCAATTCATTTTCTCTCAATCCTTACTTTTGGGGCAATTCTTGTAGGGTGAAATTAGTTCCATTTGGATGAAACAGATGATTAGATTGAGCAAAACGCGTGAATTTTTGGGATTTTTTCTGGGGATACTATGGGTAATTTCCGGCTGCAAAAGTTTGGACCCCACTGCTACCCCTCCATCTCCGGCAGTACCCAATGCGTATTCCCGGGTCAATGTCCCCTTGGAGATTCCTTTTGAGACGCTGAGTCAGTTGGTCAATCAACGGATTCCTCCGGTTTTGTTTGCCGAAGAAGGCTTGGATTTGGGTAGCGGTGTTCGGGGAGATTTGAGTTTTTCCCGGGATGGGTGGATTCAGGTCAGAGGGGTGGATTCTTCCCAATTGGAGTTGACCGTGCCGCTAAATGTCACCGGAGAGGTGGGCCTTAAGCCGGGAGGACTTAGGAACCTTTTTCAGAATAAAATACCGATCAATCAATCTCTGAGTCCTGTTTTTCTGGTTGATCCCCAAGTCTATCCCAATTGGGCTTTGGGCGTATCTGATTTTCACTTGCTTGATTTGGGTGGGAAAATGGGACTCAGTATCATGGGTTTGGAAGTGGATTTGAGTCCCCTCATCCAAAAGGAAGTCAGTGCTTTTGCTACTGAGAAGCTGGTGGGGAAGAAGGATCTTTTGCAGCTTAAACCGATCGTGGATCAAGCGTGGACTGAGGCTGGGAAGCCCGTCTTTGTGGATTTGCTGGGAAAGGAAATGGCCTTTTCAATTCAACCCGATTCTGTCAAAATCCACGAGAAAGTCGATGTAGAGCGGGGTTATCAGCTATTCCTTGGGCTAAGCGGGAAGGTCAATCCTCATCCGGCCGCAGCAGCGCCTTCCAGGGCATTTCCTCTGCCTCCTCTTTCGGAAAATTCGAGGCAGGACAATTTCCTTGAAATTAGGGTTCCTTTCTTCTTAAGCTATCCTGAACTCAATGAGTTACTGGACAGTAATTTTGAAAATCAGCGCATCCGGATCAGCAAGTCAGCCTACTTTATCCCAAGTGATTTCCAGACTCAAGCCTTTGGTGAGAAGTTGGGGATTTGGATGGATTTTGTGGCGGTGGGAAAAGGGGATAAAGAAATCACAGGTAGCCTCTTTTTGGTAGGGAAGCCGGATTTTGACCCAGGGGAAAAGGCGTTGATCTTCCGGGATGTGGACTTCTATCTGGAAAGTGACAGCGGCAAGGCAAAGCTGGGAGCGAAGCTAAAAAGAGGAAAAATAATCCGTCAGCTTAATTCCAAAATGAGATTCCCCTTGGAAGAAACCTTTGCCATGGGTCTCGCAGGAATCGAGAATCGACTGGGATTGCAAACTCCGATAGCGGACTTGAAAGTGGTGGGCTTGGAAATGGCTCCTGAGGGATTTTATCCCGGAAAGCTTGGGTTGAGCATTCACCTCACTGCCAAGGGAGAGGTAGACGTCCGCTGGAAGTAGCTAGCGGATGAGTTTGGAAAAGGTGTCAATCCCCTTTTTTTCTGCCAAAATCAATAATTTCTGAAGTAATTGAGCGGTCAAAAATGCATCTCCCGAAGCCGTATGTCTATCGTCGGTCTCAATTCCAAACCGTTGACAAAGGCTGTCCAGGCTGTAATCTTCAGCTTTGATCCGCGAATAGTCTGCCAAGGGACCATGGTCGAGGCGCATGCATAGGCTCAGCGTATCCAGCACAGGATTGGGGACATGGCCAAGTCCAAAAGGGCGATACACCTGCAGAAGTATTTCCAAGTCAAATTGGATGTGGTGGCCGACCAAAATGGAATTCCCCAGAATGGAGAGGGTTTTTTCTGCAAATTCCTCCTGGCTTAGTGCTTGTCCGGCGCTCAGGATCCCGTGAATCCTTATCGCCGGGCCTATGGGAAAGTCTTGTTTAAGGCGGAGTTCTAAGCTTTCCGATACCTGTATTTTCCTGTTTTTGATTCTTATTGCCCCAAAAGAAATCAGTTGATCCTTTTTTGGGTCTAAGCCGGTCGTTTCGGTATCCAGGACCAGGAACTCCATTTGGTCCAAAGAACGTATTCCTGGGATCTTTTGGGTATTTTTCTCCAGGAACTCTTGAACGAAATGGGGTTTTTTCGGTTCACTTTTCCAAAATTTCCACCAGCTCATCTTCTGAAATAGTCTAGCTGAAAACGGATTTCTACGATCTGTTGAAGTTCAGCAATGGGAGAAAAGGTGTTTTTCAGCAATTGCCGCTGTAGTTTGCCAAGAGATTTAGGGTTCAAAAACCGTCCACTGTTGCCTTGCTGCAGTCCTTCCAGAGCGCGCATGCGCATTAGGATTTCGTAGGCGGTTCCTGCCTGAGTGAAGAGATCGGTGTAGTTGGGCTCTAACTCAGCTAGCTTTTCGAATCGATGAAAAGTATTGTTGATCCCGACTACTTCATGACTGAGGATGAGTAGTCTGGCCAGATCAGTCAGGGGCATCATGGCGCGCGCTTTGATGTCAAATCGATCCCGATGTTCGCCAGATTTTTCCACTACAAAATCCTTGAAGAATCCTAGTGGCGGAGGGGTGTTGAGTGCATTTTGACCCAGGAAACCCAGGAAAGATTTGTGCTTTCGGATTTCTTGGAAGATATGCTGAGAAAGCTCTTCTGCCAGCGATGGATTCCCTGTGACAGCGCGGAAATCAAAGAAAATGGAGGATTTGAGCAGGGCTTCCGGGGTAGGGGTCACGATCCACTGACTGAAGTAGGACTTCCAAACCGAAAGGGGCTGAACCCAATCAGGATTGTTGGCCATGATTTTGGCAGGGCAGGATTCAAATCCACAGGCCAGCAAGGCTTCGATCACCGATTCGCCCAATCGAAAGAAGTAAGATTTTGCTTTTTCCTGAAGCTCTTTTGGGACGTCCTCGAAGACGATGGCATTGTCCAAGTCTGTTCTGAGGAGCTGCTCTTCTCTTCCTTCGCTTCCCAGAGAAAGGAAGGTGAATTTGATTTCTGGCAAATCCGGAAACTCAATTTTCAGCTGTAGTTGAGACCATTTCACCGCCTTTTTGATGATCACATCGTTGATCTCGGTCATCACAGAAGCCACGAAGTCCATCGCCACTTCATTTTCCAGATAATACTTCAGCATGGCTTCAGCCCTATCACGAATCCCACGCATCTCTGAAACTTCCTTGGCATTGATCAGTGCGTGGATGAGGATAGCGGGGCTGTTGCCCATGGACAGGAAGATATCATGGTCAGAAATCAATCCTTTCACCTCAGATTGGTCCGTCCCATCTTCGGTGAGGACGAGATGGTGGAGTTGATTTCGGATCATGGTCAGGTAGAGGTTGGAGAAATGCTCTCTCCTTTTCCGAGTAATTACCGGGCTGGTCATTATTTTTTGGACTGGGCTTGATGGGTCTAAATTTTTGGCCAAAACCCGGGTTCTCAAGTCCTTGTCTGTTACTATTCCCAATGGAAAGTGGTTTGAATCACAGACTACAATACTGCTCACCTGGACCTCTGTCATCAGACCGGCCGCTTGCTGTATAGACCATTCAGGCGAACAAGTCAAAACCTTTTCGGTGATTTTAAGGGAAGATTCATCGGTAAAGATCAGTAAGGAATGGTCATTGGAAGGAGAGCGAAGTTCATTTCTGGCCTTTTGACCCTGAGAGAGATCTTGCCTTACTACAACCTGACCTGCTGCAAATCCAGCAGCAAAGAAAAGAGCAACTCTGCTGTTCTTTTCGAGAATTTTTTCAAAAATGGCTACAGGAATGGCATAGATTAGGCTGTTTTCGATGATCTTGGCAGTGAGCAGATACGGCCTTTTTCCCAAAAGAGCCAAAACTCCAAACACATCCCCTTCATCGCAAACTTCCCTGATTTCCTCACCTTTTGGAGAAGTCTCCACCAAGTGTACCGTTCCCTCTTTTAAAACATAAAAATTGGGTCGGGCAGGTTCTCCTTGATGGAAGAAAATCCGATCCTTTTCCAGGTAATGAATTTCAACCTGTCCAGCCACAAGAAAAAGCTCCTCCTTTTCCAAAAATGAAAAAGGAGGGAATCTTTTGAGAAATTCGGCGACTCGGTTGACAATGACATTCATAGTAGAGGCAAGAGGCTAGATGCGAGAATCACGAGGTAAGATGCTAGACAAAAGACATTATATTGAAGATTAAAGTATTAGGTTCAGCTTTTACTTGGCACTTTTTGTCTTTTTCATTTAATCCTTTTGAGCACAACCGAAATCTGCTGTTTGAGCTTTTCCAAAGTTCGAAACTTTGGAAAAGCTTCGGCAGTCAGTTCTTCCAAGGTCTAGCGTCTTGTGTCTTGAGTCTAAAATCTATTTTTACTTTCTTCCTTCAATGATTTTCTCAACCACCTCTGGATCAAGCAGCGTAGAGGTATCTCCCATGGAATCAAGCGCGCCTTCGGCTACTTTTCTCAGGATTCGACGCATGATTTTTCCGGATCGGGTTTTTGGTAGTCCAGGCACAATCTGAATTTTGTCCGGCTTGGCAATAGGCCCGATGATTTTGGATACCGTGTCTTTGATTTCATTGATCAGGTTATCCTCCGTCCTGTTGCTCATATCGCAGATCACATAGGCATAGATGCCTTGGCCTTTGACTTCGTGAGGAAAACCCACCACTGCTGATTCGATGACTTTTGGGTGCTCGTTGATTGCGTTTTCCACTTCGGCAGTACCCATGCGATGTCCTGAGACGTTGATTACGTCGTCGACTCGGCCCAGAATACGGTAATATCCATCGTGGTCCCTTTTGACTCCGTCTCCGGTGAAGTACATGTTTTTGTAGGTAGAAAAATAGGTCTGTCGGCATCGCTCATGATCCCCATAGGTGGTTCTGATCATGGATGGCCAGGGGAATTTGATGCAAAGATTGCCCTCCACGCCGTTGCCAGTAAGTTCATTTCCTTCGCTGTCTACGATACAGAGCTGAATCCCGGGCAGAGGAAGTGTGGCGTAAGCAGGCTTGGTCGGAGTGATTCCCGCCAGGGGAGAGACCATAATCCCGCCCGTTTCAGTCTGCCACCAAGTATCTACAATCGGGCATTTTCCCTTCCCGATATGGGTATGATACCAGTGCCAAGCCTCCTCGTTGATTGGCTCCCCTACGGAGCCTAAGACTTTCAGTGAGCTCAGATCATAACCTTCAATCGGTTCGGTACCAAAGGCCTGCAGCGCCCGGATGGCAGTCGGGGCAGTGTAAAACTGATTCACCTTATGCTTTTCCACAATAGCCCAGAAGCGTCCCGCATCCGGATAGGTAGGCACTCCCTCAAACATTACCGTGGTAGCCCCAGCCAAAAGCGGTCCATAGACGATGTAGGAGTGTCCTGTAATCCAGCCGATATCAGCCGTGCACCAATACACATCTCCAGGAGAGTATTGGAAGACATTTTCGAAAGAGTATTTGGTATAGACCATATAGCCTGCAGTAGTGTGGACCACGCCTTTAGGCTTACCGGTGGATCCTGAGGTATAAAGGATAAAGAGCATGTCCTCGGCATCCATTACTTCGGCTTTGTTGGTAGAAGAAACTCCCTCGATGACCTCGTGCCACCAGAAGTCTCTTTTTGGAGTTATGAAGACTTCCTGTCCTGTGCGTTTGTATACAATGACTGTTTCCACGGGTGCTTTTTCCAAAGCCTCATCCACGACAGCTTTGACTCCGATCTTTTTATTCCCGCGGAAATTTCCATCGGAGGTTAAGATCACTTTTGCCTTACAGTCCAAGATTCGATCAGCCAGAGAAGTGCTGGAAAATCCTGCAAAAACCACAGAATGGACTGCTCCAATTCGTGCGCAGGCGAGCATGGCAATAGCAGCCTCAGGGATCATGGGCATATAGATAATTACCCGGTCGCCCTTTTGAACTCCTTTGGCCTTGAGAGCATTGGCAAATCTTCCCACTTCCTCAAAAAGCTCGCGATAGGTAATCGTCCGGCTGGCTTCATGGGGATCATTGGGTTCCCAGATGATTGCAGGCGTTTCTCCTAAGGTAAATAGCTGTTTTTCGAAGATATTTTCGGTGATATTCAGTTTGCCCCCTTCAAACCACCGGACATCGGGTTCCTGAAAGTTCCATTTCAGCGTTTTGGTCCAGCGTTTTCTCCAGAAAAATGAGTCAGCAATCCGAGACCAGAATTCTTCCGGCTGGGCAATGCTTTTTTGGTATTCGTATAGATACCCGCTCAGGGTGTGCAGTCTGTCGCTCATGGCAAATTGGGTTTTGGAATAGGGATAAAGTTAATGATCATGGGCCTGTCCGGCACCTTTTGGGATTCTTATTTCCTGAATCAAGTCCTGTACATGGCCTGGAGGTGGAGGGGTAAGCTTGGAAATCAAATAGCAACAGCTAAAGTTGATCAGCATACCAATCGTTCCGATACCCTCGGGTGAAATTCCCCACCACCAATAGCTAGGATTGTTTTGATCGGGAGATATAAACTTAAAATAACTGATATAAATCAAGGTGAAAACCAGCCCTGCAATCATACCTGTAATGGCACCTTCTTTATTGGTTCGAGTGGAAAAAATCCCCAAAATGATCACCGGAAAAAAAGAAGCAGCGGCTAGGCCAAAGGCAAAGGCGACCACTTCAGCCACAAAGCCAGGAGGATTTACCCCAAAATACCCAGCCAAAATCACCGCCCCGGCTGCTGCCAATCTTGCTATTCTCAATTCTTTTTTTTCTGAAATCTCAGGTTTGAAGGTCTTCACCAAATCCCTGGAAACAGAGGTAGAAATCACCAAAAGCAATCCTGCGGCCGTGGAAAGCGCAGCTGCCATTGCTCCTGCTGCTACCAATCCTACTACCCAATTGGGCAATTCGGCTATTTCCGGACTAGCCAATACCATGATGTCTTTATCTATGCTGAGTTCGTTGGATTCTTGGTTGGCGCTGTATTGAACCCGTCCGTCTTTGTTTTTGTCTTCGATCGTGATCAGATTGGTTTTTTGCCAAGTTTGAACCCAGGCTGGCAGATCCTCAATCTTTTTTTCCGAGGTGGACTGTATGGTATTGAAAATTCCGAATGCGGCTACAGCAGGAGCAGTAGTGTAAAGAATGGCAATAAAGGCCAAGGCATAGCCCGCCGAAAGTCGGGCATCCTTTACTTTGGGGACGGTGAAAAATCGAACGATCACGTGAGGCAGTCCGGCAGTTCCTACCATCAGGGCCAAGGTGATCATGAAAATATCAGTTATACTTTTTCTCCCGGAAGTGTATTCAGCAAAACCCAAATCAGCTAGAATTCCGTCTAATTTTTGCAAAAGAGGAACCCCGTCTTCTAAAGTTCCTCCCAATCCGAGCTGTGGGATTGGATTGCCGGTCAGTTGAATGGAAATAAAAATTGCAGGGACCATGTAGGCAAAAATCAAAACACAATACTGGGCGACTTGGGTATAAGTAATCCCTTTCATCCCTCCCAAAACAGCATAAAAAAAGACGATACACATGCCGATCACTACCCCCCATTCGATCGGCACCTCCAAATATCGGGAGAATACAATGCCCACCCCGCGCATCTGTCCGGCTACATAAGTGAAGGAGATAAAAAGAGCACAGATCACAGCCACTACCCGAGCTTTGTGGGAATAATAGCGGTCTCCAACGAAGTCGGGAACGGTAAACTTTCCGAATTTTCGGAGATAGGGAGCCAAAAGGAGAGCAAGAAGCACATAGCCTCCTGTCCATCCCATCAGGTATACCGATCCATCATAGCCGGCAAAGGAAATCAACCCTGCCATCGATATGAAAGAGGCAGCGGACATCCAGTCTGCGGCCGTGGCCATGCCGTTGGCTAAGGGTGATACTCCTCCTCCTGCTATGTAAAATTCTTTGGTAGACCCTGCTCGGGTCCAAATCGCAATTCCTATATACAAGGCAAAACTTAGCCCCACAAGAAGATAGGTCCAGGTCAATATCTCCATGTCAATCTTCGTTTACGCCAAATTCCCGATCTAGTTTATTCATTCGGATCACGTAGAGGAAAATCAGAAGAATGAAGGTGAATAAGGAACCTTGCTGCGCAAACCAAAAGCCTAGGGGATAACCTCCCAACTTAAATTGGTTTAGGAAGTCTGTAAGGAATATTCCGCACCCGAATGAGACAGCGAACCAGACGGAGAGTAGCAGCACTAAGGTTTGCAGGTTTTTTTTCCAATAGGCTGAATTTTTTGATTGAATTTTGTTCATTTTTTCAAGCATTTAGGATAAAAAATGCCGTTGGACCTGAGTTTCGCCGGATTTTCTATCAAGGCATTTCAAAAATGAAATACTTCATTCTCTCGACGGAATCCAAACTCTTTTACAGGAAAAACCCAAAAAATTTAAAAAAGGCAGGCTTTGATCTCCTAAATAATCAAAAAAGAACACCTTACATCAGGTATTCCGAAATTAATGCCAATCCCGCTGCGAGGAAAGTCACTAAAAGCTTATTCAATTGAAATTTGTGATGAGGACTGCTTTCAAAAAAGATGGTAGTGGATATATGTAAAAATCCGCCGGTTACCAGTCCATAAAGGATGGAGATGCCTTCCTTGGATAGCAGGCCATTGTGGATAAACCAAGAGCTGAAAAACATGCCTAGGGGGGATGCCAAAGCAAATAGGGTAAGCAGAATAATCGTCCAACGCTTGCTCAAAGAAGCAGAAAGAACCGCTGCCAAAGCAAATGCAGCCGGCCCTTTGTGCATGATGATTCCGAGGAGCACGGATTGATTGCTGTGATTATGTCCCACCATATCCTGACTCTCGGCACCTACCACCGCTCCATGGGATAGAAGAGTACCTTCCAAAAACGCATGGATAAACAAGCCGAGCATCAGGGTAAGTACTCCTTTGGACGTCTCAGAGGAATGTTTGTGAATATGGCCATGCTCAACTCCCGAAGACCAAAACTCCAACACTTGCTGCAACAAAAACCCGATCAGGATGAATAGGCCCATTCTGGCATGGGAAAAGCCTTCGGAAAAGAGCTCAGGAAGGATATGCAATACAGTGATCGAAAAAAGATAAGAACCGGCAAACACTAAAACCAGCTTGAAATATCGCTCTCTGAAAACTGGAGAAAAGAACACCACCAAGCCGGAAGCCATGGCAGTAAGGAAGAGAAGCAGAAAATTTAAAATCATGCAGTGGTCTTATATGCCCTTTTTTCAGAGTGTCTTGCCGGTCTTAACGAGCACAAAGGTAAAAAAATTCAATAATGTTGCATTTATTGTTTATTGGATTGGGAAGGAGAGGAAAGGTTGGATTTCAGGACTTGCATAGATTTTTAGAGAACTTCCTTTTTCGTTATGGATCAAAATCATTTCCAATTCAGTATCCAAAGAGTCCATTTTAATCGCTTCCCGTGTTCCTAAGATCAGAAGTACTTCTGCCAGGGCATCCGCTTTTTTGCTATCCGCAGTAATGGCCCAGGCCGCTAAGAGACCATGTCGTACGGGCATGCCTGTCCTTGGATCCAGGGTAAAACTGATTCGGGTGGAATCTCTGACATAAAAATCCTCCCAATTACCCGCAGGTGAGATGGTTTTGTTTTCCAAAGCCAAGACTCCTTCTTTAGCTTCTCCTGTAGACAGGTCAGGATATCGGATTCCTGCCTTCCACAATTCTCCACGTTCATTCTGTCCATTGGCGCGGATTTGCCCCCCGATTTGAATCCAATAATCTGCAATCCCAAGTTTTTCCAAGTAGGTGGCGACTTCATCTATTGCCCAACCTAGGGCTGAGGGATTAAAGTCAAGAAGGGTTCCCGGGTTTGACTTTTGGATTATACTATCGGAAACCATCAGTTTTTGTATACCTACCGAAGGCATTACATACATTAGTTCAATGCTGTCTTTCTGGTAAGGTCCAGTTCTGCTGAATCCCCAAAGGTTTTCCAAGGGTTTTTGGGTGGGTTCGAATGCCCCTAGGGTTTGGGTGTTGAGGTCTTTTGCAAAGGCCAACATATCTTTGAAATCAGGTGAAGGACTTGCCAAAGAATCATCAAGATTAAACCGATTGACTTCAGAATTTACCTCATAGGATGAAAAAGCATTGGTAACTCTGCTAAAAATAGAATCTACCCCGGATTGGAAGTCTTCATTTCGATTAGTCTTGAATTTGATTTGGTAGGAGGTGCCCATAGTCTGCCCGGACAAGTTGACCCAACCTGCAAGAGGGGAGTTATTTTGGCCATCGATCTGGCTGACTTCCCTGTTTCGATAGAGATATACCGCTCCTATCAAAACTAAAAGGACCAAGGAGTAGATTAGATTTTTTCTGGAATTGGATACCATAGCTGGCCATGTTTGGCTCAAATTTAGCCCAATTTTTAGCAATGGCCTGATTTCTTTGGCCATTTGAGCGGGTCCTTTTGTCTATATTTGCTGAGGATCCACCACACCATGAGAGAAGATTACCTGAGAGGAGACGAAGAGAATTTGAGTCCCAAGGACCGGGAGTTTGAGCGTGCTTTGCGGCCGCTGAGCTTCGAGGATTTTACCGGGCAGGCCAAAATAGTGGAGAATCTCCGGGTCTTTGTCCATGCTGCCAAAAAGCGGAATGAGCCTTTGGATCATGTGCTTTTGCATGGCCCTCCCGGCTTGGGCAAAACTACCTTGAGTAACATCATTGCCAATGAGTTGCAGGCAGGAATCAAGATTACCTCGGGACCGGTATTGGACAAGCCTTCCGACTTGGCGGGTTTGCTGACCAATCTGGAAGAGGGTGATGTACTTTTTATCGATGAGATTCACCGGCTCAATCCCGTGGTGGAGGAATACCTCTATTCGGCCATGGAGGATTTCCGGATCGACATCATGCTGGATAGCGGGCCCAATGCCCGGTCTGTGCAGATTTCCCTCAGTCCATTTACATTGATCGGTGCTACTACCCGCTCCGGATTACTTACTTCGCCTCTTCGGGCAAGATTTGGGATCAATTCCAGGCTTGAGTACTACGATGCCAAGCTGCTTACGGATATTGTGACTCGTTCGGCCAGTATTCTGCAAACACCTATTGATGAGGTGGCGGCCTTTGAAATTGCCCGCAGAAGTAGAGGTACTCCAAGAATCGCCAATATGTTGCTACGACGTACGCGTGACTTTGCAGAAGTCAAAGGCAATGGGACGATCACTCTGGATATTGCCAAGTTTGCCTTGAATGCCTTGGACGTGGATGAAAACGGGCTTGACGAAATGGACAACCGGATCCTTTTGACCATCATCGAAAAGTTTAAAGGAGGTCCTGTAGGCTTGAGTACCATCGCTACAGCATGCGGAGAGGAAGCCGAGACCATTGAGGAAGTGTATGAGCCGTTTCTGATTCAGGAAGGATATATGAAGCGAACCTCCCGGGGAAGGATGGCTACGGAATTGGCTTATAAACATTTGAAAATCAAGCCGAATGGTGCCAGCGGGACTTTGTTTGATCTATAAAGAAAAAGGCGGTGATTACACCGCCTTTGCTGTTTCCATCTGATTGATGATGTCTTCGTAGTCGAGTTTATTCCAGTTTTCGGTGATCAGCGGGTCTGCCATCACCTTGTCCATGATAGCTTCCTGCAGCTTCCCCTGTGCATACGCTTCTGAATAACTCATGTCGGAGAAAGTCACCATAGTGTAAAGAGGGATCCACTCTTTCGGATACAGTTCGTGAAGCTTGGCTTCTATTTTTTTGCGAAGCAAAAACTTAGGATCGGCCACGCTATCCCGCATTTCGATAAAGTTCTCCATTGCCAGCTGGCAAATGGCATCGGTATCCGGCTTGCGCTTTTTCTGGAATTTTTCAAAAACCAGGTTCCAGGCACTGTCTCCGTACTTTTCGATCAGTTCATTGAGAATAAAACAGTCTTCAAATCCACAATTCATACCTTGTCCATAGAATGGCACCATCGCATGGGAAGCATCTCCGATAAGCAGGGAATTGCCCTGTACCCAAGGATAGCATTCAATATTGATCAAAGCCGAGGTTGGATTGCGGAAAAACTCCTGCTTCAGATCCGGCATCAGGTGGTAGGCATCGTCAAAATAGTTTCGGAAGATGCTTTCCAAATCCCGATCGTCCTGAATTTTGTCGAAACAGACCTTAGTCCCCTCAAAAGGAAGGAAAAGTGTGCAGGTAAAAGACTTGTCCGGATTGGGTAGGGCAATCAGCATGAATTTGCCTCGTGGCCAGATATGCAAGGCATTGGGATCCATGGCAAATTCTCCATCAGCAGTCGCCGGTATGGTCAATTCCTTGTAGCCATGGGAAATATACTCCTGCTTGTAATTGAATCGAATCTGACGAATCATAGACATCCTCAGGGCGGAATAGGCTCCATCAGCACCAAAAATTACCTGCGGCTCCAGTTTCTTTTCTCCCTCCGGAGATTCGAAAGTAATCTGACCGCTTCGGAAATCGACATGCTGGCAGAGATGCTCAAAGTGCAGATTGGCTCCGAGGCGCTCAGCTTCTTCGACTAAAAGTTGATTGAATTTTCCTCTGGAAATGGAATAAATGGCCTGATCTGCTTTTCCGTAGGGGATAAAGGTCGTGCCTCCGTGTTCGTCATGGATTTTCCGTCCATACATGGGGATGGCCAAAGGAAGAACCTGGTCTTTAAGTCCTACTTTTTCAAGACTTTTCCAGCCTCGGTAGCTCAGCGCCATATTGATACTCCGTCCGCCTTCAAAGTACTTGGTCTTGCGGGTATCCGGCCTTTTATCGTATACAGACACATCCAGGCCTTGACGCTTCAGGTATATCGCCAAAAGGCTACCGATCAGTCCGGCGCCCAGAATGGTCACATTGTTGTTTTTCATGAATTTGGTATTGAACCGCTTCTATTAAGCGAATTTCTCCAAGGATTGTTCCAAAATCTTTGCGAAGCGGTACACATCCAAGAAGCTGTTATACAGAGGGGTAGGTGCCAGTCGGATTACATTTGGGTTTCTCCAGTCTCCTACCACACCGTGTTTGTAAAACTCATCGAAGACGGCTTTTCCACCCCGATGAATCAGCAAAGATAGCTGGCAACCTCTTTCTGCAGGATTTTTGGGAGTAATTATTTCCAAAACTCCTGATTTTCCGCTGATTTGCTCGATCAGGAATTCCAGATAGCCCGTGAGCTTTTCACTCTTTTTACGGAGATTTTCTATGCCTGCTTCCTGGAAAATATCCAAGGAAGCCTGATGAGCTGCCATAGCCAAGACATTTGAATTCGCGAGCTGCCAGCCATCTGCCCCATACATGGGGACGAAGCCTTTTTCCATTTTGAAGCGTTCACCCTCATTGTGTCCCCACCAGCCGGCAAATCGGGGCAAGTCAGGCCGTTCGGCATATTTTTCATGGACAAAAATTCCGGAGACATTACCCGGGCCGGAGTTGAGATACTTGTAGCTACACCAGGTCGCAAAGTCCACTTCCCATTCGTGCAGCTTCAAGACCGCATTTCCAGCCGCATGGGCCAAGTCAAACCCCGCTACCGCTCCTACTTCATGAGCCGCTTGGGTGATGGCCTTCATGTCAAAAAGCTGTCCGGTGTAGTATTGAATTCCGGCCATATTGACCATGGCTAGAGAGTTTCCCAGCTTTCGGATTTCTTCTAAAATATCAGCTGTCCTCAGTGTATGCTCTCCCGGTCTAGGGTTGATTTCTACCAACGTGTCAGCAGGATCCAATCCATGAAATTTGATCTGGGTTTCCAGCATGTATTGGTCAGAAGGGAAGGCTCCAGCTTCGACGATGATTTTGAACCGCTCTTTTGTCGGACGATAAAAAGAAACCATGAGGAGATGAAGATTCACCGATAGGTTGTTCATCGCCACGACCTCATGCTCCTGGGCGCCGAGGATTTCAGCTAAAGCCGGTTTTGACTTTTTTCGAACGTGATACCAAGCGTCCTCCCCGTGAAAATGCCCATCCACGGCCAAATCTGCCCAGTTGCTCAATTCTTTTCCCAAATAATCCTGAACCGATTTGGGTTGAAGGCCAAGAGAGTTGCCACAGAAATAGATGGCCTCTTTTCCGTTTACTTTCGGAAAGTGGAATCGAGACCTAAAAGGCGCCAACGGGTCCTTGGCGTCTTGTTCACGGGCAAAGGTTTCGGTGTATTGGTATGGAGTGTCAGTCATAGTCGGTTGATTAAGTTGCAAGGTGGGAAGGTTGTAAAGTGGCGAAGTGGAGGATTCCAAAAAGGCAAACTTTACCACCTTCCTACTTTACCACTTTTCAACTTTTCAACTTTTATTTTTCCATCACAGTCCCGCAGCTTTTACAGGTCCTCAGATCTTGGTTGGACCAAAAGCGTTCCATAATCGGAGGCAGTTGGGTGACGATGTCGGTCAGCTCGACGTATTCTTCGTGGAGGAGATTGCCGCAGTTTTCGCAGTGCCAGATAAATCCGTCTTTCTCCCCGGGTCTTCGGTATCGCTCCATCACCAAACCTATCGTATTGGCCGGTCTGCGGGGAGAATGAGGCACTTTAGGAGGCAAAAGGAAGATTTCTCCTTCTTTGATCTCAATGTCTTTAGGCTTCCCGTCTTCAATGATTTTGAGCACGATATCTCCCTCCAACTGGTAGAAAAACTCCTCTCCTTCGTCGTAGTGGTAGTCTTTTCTGGAGTTGGGCCCCCCAACCACCATGACAATAAAGTCATCGTTGCCTTTGTACACTTGCTGATTGCCTACCGGAGGCTTGAGCAAATGCCGGTTTTCGTCGATCCACTTTTTGAAATTAAAGGGTTTTGCTACAGCCATTTTTTGATGGATTTGGATTAGGATAAACTCAAAGATAGGTATTGAATACAAATGCAGCGGCGAGATAGTTTTGGAAAAGCGCTTCCATTGGAAAAAGTTTAACTTTGGATTCCTGTTTGAGGAGCAGCAACTTCTCGTAAATCGACATTCGCAAATCGTAAATTAATCCTTCCCATGCCTTTTCCCATCGCTGATATGCACTGCGATCTTTTGTCTTTTCTGGCTAAAGTGCCCGGAGCAGATCCTTTTGACCAAAGGCAAATTGCCTGTGCTTTTCCTTGGTTAAAAGAAGGAGGAGTCAAAATGCAAGTTATGGCGATCTACACCGATGTCAATCCGGGAAGCATGGACTTGGCTGGCAGGCAAGCGGATATTTTTGCAGACTTGCTTCGCAAAGAACCGAAAACAGTAAGCCATTTTGACATGGGATTTTTACAAAATCAGGCCAATGAAAAGTCAATCGGAATCATCGCCTCGGTGGAAAACGCCGCAGGTTTTGGAAATGAATTGGCCTCTTGGCAGGAGATTTACCGGCAGTTTGACTCTATAGTGAATAAAGTCGGGCAGTTGGCCTACATCAGCCTGACCCACCATACCGAGAATCGCTTTGGCGGTGGAAACTATACGGAGGGCATCGGCCTGAAAGAGGATGGAAAGCGACTATTGGACTACATGGCCGGGAAAAAGATTCCTATCGATCTTTCCCATACCTCTGACCTTTTGGCTGAGGGGATTTTAAAACACATCGACCGACATCACCTTCCCATTCCGGTGATTGCGTCTCATTCCAATTTCCGGGCAATTTGGGATCATAAACGGAATTTGAATGATGAATTTGCCCAAGAGATCATTCATCGGGGAGGAATTATCGGAGTGAATTTCCTCAGGGAATTTTTAGACCGAGTAGTACCGGAGCGATTGTTTGAACACCTAGAATACGGAGCAAAAATGGGCGAAAATGCCATTTGCTTTGGAGCGGATTTCTTTTACACCAAGGATTTTCCCGATCCCAGGCGACATCCTTTTTATTTTCCTTTGGCAGAAAACTCAGGCAAATACCCGGATATTCTGGAGCATTTGAGTTCTAGCCTGTCAGAAGTACAGCTTCGCAAACTAGCTTTTGAAAACGTGTTTAACTTCTACCAAAAACTCTGGAACTGATGTCGAGCCATCATTTTGTCAAAGAGCAGCAGGAGCCGGCTGTGTTTGTTTTGAACACAGAAGGTCTAAGTTTTGATATCGTCTCCCCACTGTTGGAGTGGGTGCCCACCGTCTTGGTCTGGCAGGAATGCCTGGATCAGGTGCTCAGCTGGGGGATCAAAGTGGATGTGATATTGGCAGAGGAAGCTTTCCAGAGAGCTAATCTTTATCTCTTGGAAGAGCAGTATCCGGTGAAGTTTCTCACGGCTGAAAAGGCCAATTTCCTAAAGGAAGGACTTCACTATTTGCAAGCTACCCAACACAAAGGAGCGCATTTAGTGGGTTTTTCGCATCAGAATTGGGAAGATCTGGGTCCGGAAACCGAGTTTTTGGATTTGACGATTCTGGACGGTGGGTGGAAGTATTATCCGGTAAAAAATGGGGAGTTCAAAAAATGGTTTGTGGCCTCTACGATCCGGATTTTGGGAACAGAAGGGATGCCTTTGGAGCTTTCTAATGAAGAGGGAAAACTTTTATTGCCCTTGGCCTATTTGACGCAGGTGGAGGTTCCAGAGGGGATTTCTGAGATCAAAGGGAATGGCATTTTTTGGGTGGGGGAGGAAGTGAATTCTGAAAGCTGAAGTGAGAAAGCTGAAAATTGAAAAATTAATTAAGACTCACTCGATAAAACTCTATAAATGGATCTCAAAGATTTTGTTTCCAAGACATTAATTGAAATTAATGAAGGAGTAGTTTCGGCACAAGATCAATTAAAACCCAAAGGAGCAATCGTTATACCACCCGTTTTAGGAGTTTTTGGAGGTGCATCTACCCAACCTGGAGGTTGGTCATGAAGAAGTGTCCAAATGGTGCAATTTAATGTGGCTTTAACAATACAAGAAAATTCAGAAGGGAAAGGGGGAATTGGAGTAGCAGGTGGATTTTTTAAAGTTGGTGGAGAAGCAGGGACTAGTTCAAAAAATGAAAGTTTTACTCATATTGAGTTTTCCGTACCAACAACATTGCCTGAAGGTGAAAAGCCCAAAAATAAATTGACCCCAAAAGTAGGAATATACTAAAAACAACGAAACACAAAAAGGAAAGCCCTTGCCTTCCTTTTTTAGTATTTGGTCAATAACCAATAACTGATCTACTCCCTCACCCAATTCACTTTTTCCGCAATCGGCTCGCGTTTTCCGGCGGGCCAGTTGTCAGTGGCGGGCTTGGCAACATAGAAAAAGCCCATCAGCATATCTTCGCCTTCCAGTCCAAAGTCTTCTCTCGCTTCGGGCCAAAAAGTGGGTCCTCCGGTTCCCCAGTAGCAAGCCAACCCATGGGCACAGGCAGTGAGATACATATTTTGTACTGCCATAGCCGTGGCGGCAATTTCCTCCATTACCGGAATGCCAGAACCTTCGGTCCGCTTCATCAGGATGGCGATCACATGAGAAGCTTTGGTTGGGTTTTCTTTAAACTTTTGGTAGGTGGCTTCGATAAATGGAGTGCCGTTTTTCTCCGTACGCATTTTGTACATCTCGGCCTGATAGTCACCAAACTTCTTTAGCCCTTCTCCGGTGTAAACAATAAATCTCCAAGGTTGGGTGAGTTTATGTGTTGGTGCCCAATTGGCGTTTTCGAGCATTTCCTCGATGATGGAGTCGGCTACAGGATCATTTTCTTTGAATTGGGCGACAAACATGGACCGACGGCCACGGATGATTTTGGTAACCTCTTCAGTATTGAATTCGGGTTTTTGCATGGTTTGGTTGATTGATTTTTTTTTGAGAAGTTTTTTTAGTCTACAAAAGTTTCCTTGATCAAGCTTTTGAGTGACTCAATTTCAGAAGTTGACAATCGACCTAATAATTTTTGAACTCTTAATTTGTCTACAGATCTAATTTGATCTAAGGCGATCATTCCTTTTTTTCCATTGTACAATACAGGAACTCTACTCGGGTAAGATCTTTCGGGGGTGGTCATTGGAGCAATGACAATCGTCTTCAAATACTGGTTCATTTCATTAGGAGAAATCACAACACAGGGTCGAGTTTTTTTGATTTCGTGTTCTAAAGTTGGATCAAGATTAACTAAGACAATTTGATATTGAGTTATTTCCATTCTTCAAAATCTTCGTCTTCAAAAACATCTGGAATCAAAAGTTCATCATCTCCATTTTCGTGCATCTTTTTGAATGCATCTGCCCAACCTTGTCTGGGTTGTTTTATTGGTCTTAGGACGATTTGATCCTTTTCGAGTATCACCTCAACCTTCTCACCGATTTCATATTTTTCAAGGATTGTTTTGCTTAACCTTACTCCCTTTGAATTTCCGATTTTTATAATGTTTGCTTCCATAACCCTTTCAAAATGTGATCACAATGTAATAACAAATTCGAAATATTTACTTTCATTCCTCCAAGTAATCTAACGGCTATTAAAAAATTTTGGGTTCCGACTTAAGGATTCTTCGGTCTTCTGTCATCTGTCTTCCGACCATTTCTGTAAATGAGATTCTATTTGAGGTGAAATTAGGAGTAATTGGAAAAATTAATTCTTCAACATCCCCTCCAAAAACTTCCTTACATCTTTTGCCAAGGCATCGAAATCCTCTTGTCGGTTGTACATCATGTGACCTGCCTCGTAGTAGGTCATTTCGATCCTTTCCTGAGGAAAATTATGGCGTGCAAAGGTGTATTCCGCATCAAAAAACGGGGTGATCAAGTCATAATACCCATTAGCAACCATCACTTTCATCTGAGTATTTCTGTGCATTGCTTCACTTAGCGCTCTTGCGGTACTCACATAGCTGGGTTCCCAATAGGCCCCATCAGGCACCGGCTTCCAGTTCCAACTGCCACCCATTCCTTCTGCAGAAGTAAAATAGGGTCGGTCTACCGTCACCTTCAAATCCCGCAACAAGTAATCGTTGAAAACAGCGGTGTAAGCAGCGCCCGTCATGTAGCCGGCCGGGTCTCCCAAAACCGGGCCTTCGGCTACTTTGTCTGTCTCGGTGGCCAAATACCTTCCGTCCAAGGTTCCGATGGCTTTTCCTTCAGCACGAAGGAGTTCCTTTTTGAAGCGATGCATCAGAATCTGATTATCCGAGCGGAGAATGTATGCCTTGTCTAAACCGGTGAAGTAGGCCAATTTTTCTGCAATGGCTTCTTTCTGTGCTTGCGTTTGTTTTTCTCCGAGGAAAAGAGAAGTCAAATAATCGCCGTAGGCAAATTCTCTCGCCTCTTGGGCAAATTCTTCAATCGTTTTTCCCTTTCCGGCTTTGCCATGGTACCAAGCTGTCACCGCCTGAGAAGGGAGGTAGGTGAAAAAGGAGGTCAGATTATCTGCCCAGCTTGAGGAGCCTGCATAGTCCAAAGCCTGAGAAATCAAGATGATTCCATTCAAAGCCATGGTCTGTCCACCTTCCTCGAGGACCTCAGCCACTTTTGCGGCACGGGTGGTGCCAAAGCTTTCTCCAGCCATGAATTTCGGGGCTTGCCATCGGCCATGCTGAGTGACCCAAATTCGCATAAACTGGGCAACGGATGCCGCATCCTCATTCAATCCCCAGAAATCGGAGGTCTTGCCTACGGCTTCTACTTGGCTAAATCCAGTTCCGATCGGATCGATAAATACCAAATCCGTGAGGTCCAAAAGTGCCTGTGTATTTTCCACAAATCGGTAGGGAGCGGCACCGTCATCTACTTTGGCTTCCGAGTCGGTTTTCACCACTTTGGGGCCGAAAAATCCTACATGAAGCCAAATTGATGCAGATCCAGGACCTCCATTGAATATGAAAAGTACCGGTCTTTTGGAAGTGTCCACACCCTCGCGGATATAGGAAGTAGACCAAAGTGCTCCGGTGACTTCTCCTTTGGAGTTTTTCAAAAATGTCTCCCCGACGATGGCTTTGTAGGTGATTTTTTGACCATTGAAAGTGCCCGAGTGGGTGGATTCAAACTTCTGAGGATCTCTCGGGACCCACTTGGATTCAGTTTTCTCTTCTTGGGAAAAGGAAATTCTCGATAGTAAAAGAAATAAAAGTAGAATGGAGATTTTTTTCATAGTTGACTATTTAAAGATAGCTGCGCAGATAATTCAAAGATATGCCTAAAGCCAAGATAGCGATATCGGGAAGCATATCTCAATTTATCCCACGGAGCATTTCTTGTTTATGAAAAGATATTATAAAAGATATTTTTTAAGATATGGCCTAGGCCGAGATAGATATCTCGCGAAGCATATCTTAAAAATCTATCTCACGAAGTATATATTCTTAATATCTCCATCCTACCTTCACTCCCCCATACCAATTCCTTGTCGGTGCCGGCTGATAAAACCGTCCACCGAAAGCATTCAAGTCATTGCCCAAGGAATAGGCCTCGTCCAGCAAATTGTCTACCCCAGCAAATACCTCCAAGTCAAAATTCCCCAGACTTTTCACCCAACCCATCCTAAGATTGACAAGTTGGAAAGCATCCTGATAGACTGTGTTCGCATCGTTAAGCGGAATTTCGTCGGTAAACTGATGGGTAAAATTCAGGTAAATTCCAGGACGGGTTCTTAGGTCGATTCTGCTGACCAAATTGTGTGGAGGAACTCCCGTCAGGTCATTTCCGGAGAAGTCATTCGCTCCTTTGCTATAGTCTGCAAAAGTGAAAAATTGGCCCGTGTAGGCTGTTCCGATCAGGAAGTCTTTGATGAATCCATCGGCATTTCTCAGGATGGCATAGTCCAAAGAAGCTTCGATGCCCTTTTGATCCGTGGAACCGGCATTTCGGAAAAGAACCACTCCATTTTCATTGGTGAAGGTGGTGATTGTTTCGTCCAGCTTGAGGTAATACGCAATGAGCTCCAAGTTGAATTTTTCTTTTCCCAGACGATAACCGATCTCGTAATTCACGCCTTTTTCTGCCTCCAGATCCAGATTTAAGCTTCCCTCGTTGGTTCGGACTTCATCGATGGTGGGTGGGGAAAAGCCACTGCTGATCGAGCCATAGACCGAGCTAAATGGATTCAGTCGATAATTCAGTGCGACTCTGGGTACCACGATCGGGTCGAAAGTTCGGGTTTGAAGTCCTGTCGGCCCGCCCGTAGCATCGATTTGTCGGTCGATTTCGTAGCCGGAGAAGTTTTCACTTAGGCCAAGGGTGAACAATAGCTTTTCGGTGAGATTCAACTCAGCCTGCTGGAAAAGGAATCCTTGATAAGCCCGAAGCTTGTCCGCAAAGCGAACTGTATCAGCCACCCCGTTTCGGTTGCCGAAGTTCTGTGCATCTGTGATTCCGTTTTGGTATTCTGCACCAGCAATCAGGCGAAGCGCTTTTCCTCCCAATCTGCCCTCATGGGTAAATTTGGTTCGGAGTCCATAGCCAAAGCCTAATTCCTTTTTATAATCCAGAATGAATGGGTTTTCGAAATTATTCGTGTTGAGGTAGATCGTGGTGTTATTGCTGGTTTTCTCTGAAAAGCGATACAAGTGTCCCAAAGAAAGCAAGACCGATTGTTGGGAAATGGAGCTGTTTTGGTTGACCGAACCCGGACGGGCTTGGGTCGGGTCCTCTGCCAATTGGTCTGCATTGAGTGCACCGGGGATTTGATAATCTAAATCTGAAATCAGCAATTGGGTTCGGATTTCCTGCTTTTCTGAGACTGGAAAGAATCCTCCCAACTGAAACACTTGTCTATCCACTGCCGAATGCTCCCGATAGCCGTCAGATTTTTGGCTGACAAAAGAAGCCTCGATCCCACCTTCTCCCACTTGCTGGGAAATTCCAAGTCGAAATCGCGAAAGTCCAAAATCTCCAGTCAAAAAGTCGGTAGAAATGCGGTTTTCTGCCACATTCGGCTGAGAGTACAGCGAAATCGCCCCACCGTTTCCTGCTCCATAAATGCTTCCAGAAGGGCCTTTTACCACTTCCGAAGTGCGGATATTGGACAAATCCAGCAGATTTAAAGCCGTAGTCCCATCGGGTGAAGTGAAAGGAACCTCATTCCAATACACTTTTACATTTCGAACTCCAAAAGGTGACCGAAGGGAACTCCCGCGTATGGAAACCCGATAGCTTGCGGGTGCTCGTTCCTCAATGCGAACCCCCGCTTTTTGATTGAAGGCATTGACAGGAGAAATCTCATTGAATCGGCTAAAGTCCCGCTCAGAAACGGTCACAACCGCAGCTGATTGCTCCAAAAGAGGGCGCTCGGATTCAAAAGCAGTCACTGTCACGGAGGAAAGATTCAGTACGTTTGGGATCAGCTGCACTTCAAATTCACCACTGGAAAAGGTTTTTTCCAAGGTCTCATAACCTTCGAGAGCAAAGGAGATTTTTAGATTTTCTCCTGCAAAAGCAACCATTCCAGAAGCGTTGGTCCGCTGTATGGTTTTGTCAGCTTTAACGCGGACATTTTCCAGAGGAAGACCGGTGATCTGATCGGAGATTTTAAGTTGGATTTGTGCTTTTAGACCAAGAGAAATCAGGAAAAAGAGAAGGGTGATTGCTTTTTTCATGTGGGGAAATTACTAGGAAAGACATTGACAAAAGCCGTTTTTCTGCGCAAAGGTTTCCAAACTCAGTCATCGGTCAATTTTTGTTTCCGATTCCCGGGCAAAATCGGTAGGTTTTGAGCCAAATTCCCTCTTTATGAAGAAGTATGTTTGGCCGCTTTTAGCCCTTGGATTGAGTTTTTGTGCAGAAAAGACCGCTCCACCGGAACCCATTTTACCCATACCAAGCGAGCGTCAGATTGCCTGGCAGGAGCTTCAGTTTTACGGCTTTGTCCATTTCAATATGAATACCTTCTCCGACCGGGAATGGGGATTTGGGGATGAAAAGCCGGAGCAGTTCAATCCTACCGCTCTCGATGCCAGACAATGGGCAAGAATCGCCAAGGAAGCGGGGATGAAAGGCTTGATCATCACGGCCAAGCATCACGATGGATTTGTCCTTTGGCCGTCAAAGTACACCGAGCATTCGGTGAAAAATAGCCCTTGGCGAGATGGAAAAGGGGATTTGATCCAAGAGTTTGTGGATGCCTGTCGGGAATATGGATTGAAAGTTGGCATTTACTATTCTCCTTGGGACCGAAATCATCCCGATTATGGCAAGCCAGAATACATCACCTACATGCGCAATCAGCTGAGGGAGTTGCTGACCAATTACGGAGAAATCTACGAGGTCTGGTTTGACGGAGCCAATGGCGGAACAGGTTGGTATGGGGGAGCCAATGAGGAGCGTAAGGTCGACAAATTCAGCTATTACGACTGGCCAATTACCCATGAATTGGTCAGAACACTTCAGCCCAATGCCATGATGTTTTCCGATGCGGGGCCTGATGTACGCTGGGTGGGGAATGAACATGGTTTTGCTTACGAGACTACTTGGTCCAATCTGATGCGGGATTCGGTCTATGCAGGCATGCCGGATTTTGACCGATGGGCGTCGGGTCAGGAAAATGGAACCCATTGGGTGCCCGCCGAATCTGATGTGAGCATCCGTCCGGGATGGTACTACCATACCTATGAGGATCATAAAGTCAAGACTTTACCCGAATTGATGGAGATCTATTACAACAGCATCGGGCAAAACAGCTCCCTGTTGATCAATTTCCCCGTAGATACCCGAGGCTTAATCCATGAAAAAGACGAAGAAGCCATTTTGAAAATGGCGGCCAAAGTCAAAGAAGATTTTGCTGTCAACCTCGCCAAAGATGCTTCCTTCGAAGCAAGCGAAGATCGAGGCAAAGGATATACGGCAGATTTGCTAAACGATGGGAATTTCAATACCTATTGGACGACTCCCGATGGACAATTTCAGGCTTCCGTGGTAGTGGACTTTGGAAAAAAAGTTTCCTTCAACCGTCTCCTGATTCAGGAATTTGTCAACCTTGGGCAACGTGTGAAAGCCTTTTCCCTAGAAAAAGAAGTAAACGGCAGCTGGGAAAAAATCGCAGAAGGGACCACGGTCGGGTACAAGCGGATTCTGAGATTTGCGGATACCGAAGCCCAGAAAATCCGAATCAACTTCCTGGATGGAAAAGGCATTCCAGTGATTTCTGAAATTGGGGTCTATTCCGCGCCTGCCTTGCTTTTTCCTCCTAAAATCACCCGAACTCCCCAAGGAAAAGTAACCATCCAAGCCGCAGAGTCTGAGTTGGATGTCTTCTTCACCACGGATGGAGCTGCTCCACAAGTTGGGCAAAATGCCTATTCCGATGCCTTTGATCTTCTTCAGCCCGCTACTGTTCAGGCTATCACGGTAGATTCCAAAACCGGAAAAACCTCCGATCCTGCCCGAGTGGATTTTGACCTAGCCAAAGGCAGCTGGAAAGTCATTTCATCTGATACGCTTGCCATTCGCGCCGTAGATGAGCAGGCTAATTCTTATTGGACTTCAAAAACCAATGATTTGACAATCGATTTGGGACAGGAAGTTGAGTTGAAAGGCTTTACCTATTTACCCATGCAGGCCCGATACCCGAGTGGCTATATCGCTGAATATGCCCTAGAAGTCAGCGGAGATGGGAAAAGCTGGAAGCGAGTCGCCCAAGGCGAATTTTCCAATATCCAAAACAGCCCGATCGAACAAATGATCCGACTGGACGCAGTCCCAGCCCGCTATGTAAGATTAAGAGCACTACGCACAGTGGACGGGAATCCAGCCACATTTGGAGAGTTTGGGGTGATTACCCGATAAGCTGCCATATGTAAAATTCAGGTAGGGATTTTTCGATAAAATCCCTACTTTCTACCCTCAATTGCTTTAAACCCAATCTATCGCCTATACTTATGAACAGACGACATGCTTTGCGGCATATTGCGCTGATATCCGGAGGACTTGCCCTGATTCCTTCCTGCGACTTCAGCAAAGAAGACATCCTCGCCGCCTATCAAAACCTAAAGATCACCCAGTCCCAAAAGGACCTGCTCGGGGCAGTATCCGATACCATTATTCCCGCTGGCGAGATCAAAGGGGCACTCAATCTGGAAGTCCACGATTTCATCCTGGTGATGGTCAATGATTGCTTTACCAAAGAAAATCAAGAGAAATTCACCGCAGGACTTTCTGCATTCCCGGATTATGTCAAGGAATCAAAAGGCAAGAAATACACCGAGCTTTCGACCAAGGAAAAAGAGCAACTTATTCTCGACGCGGCTAAGCTGGAAGGAGATGATTCCGAAGAAGGTAAACGAAAAGCAGCGATCGCCTATTTCGTCAATTCCACCAAGCGATTCACCATCCAAGGCTACATGGCTTCCGAATACATCCAAACTGAAATCATTCCTTACTCTCTGATCCCTGGCGAATACAATGGCGCCGTATTGATCACTGACCTTCAAAAACCACGCATCAATGGCTAATCTGAATATCCGCAGCAAACAGGAACGAACCTATCAAGCCATCGTCATCGGTTCGGGTATCAGTGGAGCTTGGGCTGCTAAAGAACTTTGTGACTTGGGTGTAAAAACCCTGATGCTGGAGCGTGGCCGCAATGTGGAACACGTCAAGGACTACCCGACAACCAATATGCTACCCTATGAATTTCCTCATCGGAACCAGATTCCTCAGGACATTCAGGAGGCCAATCCGGTCATCAGCCGATGCTATGCTTTCCGTGAAGATGCGATGCACTTTTTCGTCAAAGACACCGACCATCCTTATGTGCAGGAAAAGCCTTTTGACTGGATTCGTGGGTATCAGGTAGGCGGTAAATCCCTGCTTTGGGCTAGACAGGTGCAGCGTTGGTCTGACTTTGATTTTGAAGGACCCGCCCGGGATGGATTTGCGGTCGACTGGCCTATTCGATACAAAGACATCGAAAAATGGTACAGCCATGTGGAGAAATTTGCTGGAGTTTCCGGATTCAAAGACGGCATTCCACATCTTCCCGACGGGGAGTTTTTGCCTGGGTATGAGTTGAATGTGGTGGAGAAATACTTTGCGGAGCAACTTAAAAAACATTACGGTAATGACCGACACATGATCTCGGCCCGCTGTGCGCACATCCATGGCAATGCAGAATACTATGCGCAGCAAGGTCGGGCCATGTGTCAAAACCGAAATCTCTGTCAGCGAGGATGTCCGTTTGGAGGCTACTTCAGTTCCAACTCATCGACCATTCCTTGGGCTTTGAAAACAGGCAACCTGACACTCAGACCTGATGCGGTGGTTCACTCCATTATTTATGATGAGGAAAAAGGAAAAGCGACCGGAGTACGCATCATCGACCGCCTGACTAAAGAAACTGAGGAATTTTATGCTGACGTAATCTTTGTGAATGCCGCGGCGCTAAATACCAATGCGATATTACTCAACTCGACTTCCAACCGATTCCCACATGGCTTGGGTAATGACAATGGACTGCTTGGCAAATACGTGGCTTTCCATAATTACAGAGCCCGAGTATCCGGGGAGTACGAAGGTCATTCCGAATTCACCACATCAGGAGGTCGACCGACGAGCGGCTATTTCCCAAGATTTCGAAACGTGTACAAGCAGGAAACCGACTTCCTTCGAGGCTATGCAGCAGGATTCTCTGCCAGCCGCGGCGTAGGACCGGATACCAGCGGTATTGGCATGGACTTGAAAAACAGTCTCCTCAATCCGGACAAATATGGACCATGGCGAGTGGGTTCGCACATGATGGGAGAGACAATTCCTAAAGAAAGCAATTACGTTGCTTTGGACCCGAACATGAAAGATGAATGGGGCATGCCTCAGCTCAAAATCTCTGTAGACTACGACGATAATGATGAGAAAATGGTCAAAGACTACATCGAGCAGATGACGGAGATGTTTACCAAAGCAGGATTTACCAATATCCAATCCAGCGACAGCAAGCAAGCTCCGGGCTTGGACATTCACGAGATGGGAGGGGTACGCATGGGCAAAGATCCTAAAACCTCCCTTCTCAATGCCAACCATCAGTTGCATGCCGTGCCGAATGTCTATGTGACTGACGGCGCTTCGATGACTTCTACTTCTACCCAAAATCCGTCCCTGACTTATATGGCATTTGCGGCAAGAGCGGCACATCATGCAGTGGCGGAAAGCAAAAAGTAAAGTTTGAATTCAGAAGTTAGAAATCAGAAAGCTGAAAAATGGCCCAAGTCGAGAGATTTGGGTCTAAATTTTTTTAGTTTGAATTTGTGAGTTAGTGGATTAGTTAGTACATTTTTAAATATTTTAATAAACAGCCTAACTTAATTTTATGAAAAACACTTTTGCCCCCCCCCAAGTACAAAAAAATAAGTAGAACCGGATTTTTAGGTTTTCTAATTCTCTTTTTTACTTTGAACCTTTTTCTTAGTTCTTGCATTCCAGAGCCAGAAGCTCCTCAAATTGAGTTGAAAGAAAGCAATCAGCTTGCTAAGATTAGGTCTTGGTTTGAAGAAAATAAGTCCAAGCTTCGATTACAAGAAAGAGGTAGAAACTTTCGTACAGATTCCCAGGAACTCATTCTCCCCTTTTTCGAAAAGGAACCTGATTGGGAAAGATTTCACCATTACTTTTTTCCAGATGGAAGAGAGGTTTTTGAGGTAAGTCTGGAGAACGCCAAAAAATATTTTCCTGCAAGTCTGCTTGATAGCTTTCCTAACCAAAATCCAGCAAATTTTATAGTTCAAAATATAATTTTTATCAAGCATCCAACTGAAAACAGATTTGACCCATTGATTGCAAGGTATTTTCCAAGTGATGAGTATTCTATTGGAAAAATGAAAAATATCGCATTCAATAGATTAAATCAATATTGGTCTGGTCAAATTGATATTTTTACTTACGATGAACATCATTTTATAGGATTCCAAATAAATGAAGGGCAAATAGCCCAAACAAATAGGTTTGGGACTCCGGGTAATTTAAATTCTCGTGTTCTAAGTGATTGCCGACAAATCACTAGAGAAGTTGTTTGGACAAGTAGTTCCCCAGGTCCGGCTGATGATGATCCTCTAGGGCTTGGAGTAACTCTTCATTCAATCACAATTGTAGAAGTAATTTGTTCTGGTTCAATGGATAATAATCCTCCTCCTGGAGCAATAAATATTGATGGAGAATTCTATTATGAGTTTGCGAATGGAAATGAAGGCTGCACTGATTGTGATTATAATGTACCGATAATTAATAACCCAACAACCACTATTTTAAACCAACTTTCAAATCCCTGCGCAAGTTCGATCCTAAAAAATGTATTAAAAACTTCAAAATTAAGATCTAGCATTGGTCAATTAAATCAAATGAATGAAATTATTGATTTATTAGACAATGCTAATGGTTTTGAGTTTATAATTAAAAACTCAAGTATAAGTAATTCTACTGATCGAGATATTAAATACAATATTTATACAGGGAAAAATGAAGTAACAATTTATCTAAATAATAATTATTTAGAGACTGCAACAAAATTATCTATAGCTAGAACCATTCTTCATGAAATTGTTCATGCATATTTATTGTATGTAGGATGTGCTCCATTGGAGGAAGGAGTAATACAAAACGGGTTAATGAATTATGCTTTAACAGTAGGATTAGATCTTGGAGATATTCACCATAATTTTATGGCTCAGTATGTGGATGCAATTGGGTACTCACTCGAACAATGGCACCTTGCAAATGGGGGGGCAAGCAATATCCCTTCCAGTTACTTTAAGGAAATAGCATGGGGAGGGTTATCTGCAAAAAGTTTCAATTCAAGCAATAACCAATATGTATGGTTTGAGTCCTATAAAGTTTTAGTGCCTTCTGAAAGTGAGCGGATTAGAATTCATAATAATATAATAAATGAATATGTTAATAATAGTGATGCTAAAACTGATCCTTGTTAACTCGATCCTACTTGGATTTGGAGTAATGCAATGCAAAAATTCTAGCGAATATGATTTAATCAACTATCTCTCCTGCGGGGTAAATAATAATATATTAATAGACGAAGAGTTACTTATATGGAAAGACTGGGGTTTTGATTCTTATTCAGATTTACCTACAAAAAATATAAATTCTAGAGGAGGTTTTCAAACCTTTGATTTAGATAGCTCTTTGACTCAAAAAGACAAAGAAAAAATTGAACATATTTTAGCATCCAAAGCCACCTTAATAATCGAATTTGATAAACTTTCTTGTAAGGAAAAGTTATATAAAGCCCAAGGTTTTATACCTAAAAAGACCATTTATTCCTACTCGTTTCCCATTTTATTAAAGGGGAAAAATCAAGAGTTTTATGGGATTGTTTTGGAACAAAAAACTTTTGAGCTAAACAGTGAAATTAAGCTGAAAGTATTTGTGAGACAATCAGATTCTTGGGAGTGTGTTTACGAGGAATTACTTGGTTTTTCCTGAGATTGGTAACTGATTGGCCCAATTTGAGAGATTTGGGCCTTTCCTATTTCTATATTTTGGTTTTCCTTTGTTTAAAAAAGATGGCGGCAAAATGCTGTTGAATTGATATTTTTGACCATTAGATCTTAAGAAAAATCTACCAGTAAATAGGCAACTTCCCTAAATCCACATTGCCACCGGAGAGGATGATTCCGACTTTTTTACCTGCAAAGCGATCCTTGTTTGCCAATAAGGCCGCCAATGGAACTGCACAGGAAGGCTCGATCACGATCTTCATCCGCTCATAGACCAGCCGCATGGCTTCGATGATTTGTGGGTCCGTGGCAAGCAGGATGTCATCCACATAGGCTTGGATCAACTCAAAGTTCAACTTACCTAGCGAAGTTAAGAGCCCGTCGGCAATGGTAGTCGGGCCGGTTTGTGGGATGATTTGTCCGGCATGGAAAGATCGGAAAGCATCATCTGCTCCGGCAGGTTCGCCTGCGATGACTTCGATTTCAGGATTAAGGTAGTGGGCTGTCAAAGCTGTGCCTCCTAGCAATCCGCCTCCACCCACCGGGGCCATAACAATATCGAGATCGGGTTGGTCTTCCAAAAGTTCGAGCGTGCAAGTCGCCTGACCTTCGATCACATCCATGAAATCATAAGGGGGGATAAAGGTCGCTCCCGTGCGCTCTACGACCGCTTCAAGCGTAGTTTCACGGGCTTTGAGATTGGGTTCGCACTCGATGATCTCTCCTCCGTAGCCTTTGACTGCTTTCTTTTTGATCTCGGGGGCATTGGATGGCATCACGATGTAGGAAGGAATTCCTGCCACACTTGCGGCTCGGGCGAGGGCTGCTGCATGATTTCCGGAGGAGTGTGTTGCGACTCCTTTGGCTCTTTCCTCTGGAGTCAGTTTCATCACGGCATTGGCAGCTCCTCGGGCTTTGAAGGCACCGACTTTCTGAAAGTTTTCGCACTTAAAATAGATCTCGCAACCTGCGATTTCATTGATCGCGGTGGAGGTCATGATTGGGGTGCGATGGATAAACGACTGAATGCGGGCATGTGCCTCACGGATATCGGAAAGAGACGGGAAATTCATGGGTTAAAGATAGGGGAAGGGAAATACTGTTGAAATACACTTCGCTGCGCTCCGAGAAATAAGTTGACTTTTTGTATTCAATCGGCTCAAAAACTTCAAAAAATTGGGCAAATACGGCTCAATTTTAGTAGGATTTGAGCCGTATTTTTGACAATTTTGAGCTGATTCAATTTGAAGATGAAAGCCAATTCATTAGAAATTCTGTCTTTAATCCAACTCAGAAAGAGACTTTCAAGGCAAGAAATTGCGGAGAGTATTTCTTTTTTGGCAAGTCCTGCTACGCTCAAAAGACTTCTTCAGACTCTTCAGGATGAAGGCTGGATTACAGTTGAGGGAAAAGGGAAAGCTACCACTTATGTCTCCTCAGCGAAATTGGAAGTATGTTTTCCGATTGATCTGGAGACCTACTTTAGCAAAGAACAGGATGATCGGATTGTAAAAAGAAACTTTGATTTTGAGGTCTTTGAAAAACTGAAACAAGTTCAAGTTTTCAACAAAGACGAAACTTTTTCTTTGAATGAAATCCGAGAAAAGTTTCAGAGACGATCTTCCGAATTAGCTCCTGATGAATACCACAAGGAAATGGAGCGCTTGGCGATAGACCTGAGTTGGAAATCTTCTCAAATTGAGGGCAACACGTATTCGCTTTTGGAAACCGAACTTCTTTTGAAAGAAAAAAGAACTGCATCAGGAAAGACAAAAGATGAAGCTACCATGCTTCTGAACCATAAAGAGGCAATTGATTTTCTAGTCTCGAATTCAGATTATGCCGAGGAGATTTCTGTGAGAGCTATAGAGGAACTGCATGCTATTCTGATCCGAGAATTGGGAATAAATAAAAATATCAGGAGAAGAAGAGTGGGGATCACAGGTACCAACTACCAACCCTTGGATAATGAATTTCAGATTCAGGAGGCATTGGAAAAAACCTGTGATCTGGTCAACTCTGCTCAAAATGGCTATGAAAAAGCATTTTTAGCGCTTCTGTTAGTCAGTTACATTCAGCCATTTTCGGACGGAAACAAGCGAACTGCACGGATTCTATCCAATGCCCTACTCTTGGCAAATGGACTTTGTCCGATTTCGTTCAGGACTGTCGATCCCTTGGATTACAAAAAAGCCATGCTGGTTTTTTACGAGCAAACTAACCTGAGTCCGATGAAAAATATATTTATTGAACAGGCAGAGTTTGCTGTCGAAACCTATTTTTAAGTTTGATTCGGATCATAAATGTTCAAAAATCCAGTAAATACGGCTCAAAATCAAGTGAGTTTGAGCCGTATTCCTTGCGAAAATGAGCCGATCAAAACTATTTCATCCCGATTTATTGGGGCTTATTTCCATAGTATTTCAACTGTGTTTCAATTTATTATTTCCACTTAAAGCTTTTCTCATCAATCGCCCGCATGGTACAGAGCACCCCATCGAGGTGGTCGTATTCGTGCTGGATGAGTTCAGAGATCGCCCCCTCCACAGTCCAGCTTTGTTTTTCCCAGTTTTCGTCTAAATATTCCAAAGTCAGACTTTGGTGGCGCTTTACTTTCACGAGCAGATTGGGAAAGCTCATGCAGTCGTCCCACAACTCAAAAAGCTCCTCACTGAGTCCCTTCAGTTCGGGATTGAGGATAATGTAGGACCGATCCAGATTGAGGTAAAACATCCGCTTCATAATGCCCAACTGCGGAGCAGCGATTCCTCTTCCAAATCCATACACCCGACGAATATCTTCCATGGCCTCGTGCAGCTGCTGAGTCCACTCGGGAACCATGGGAAGGTCAGATTTAAGGACGGGTTCGCAGACTTCATAGAGCCGGGGATCGCCTAGTTTGAGGATATCGTGGATGGTTTTCATAGGGTTAAATCAAGATATGCTTCGCAAGATAAATGAGATATGCTTCGCGAGATAAATTGAAATACACTTCCTGAGATTGCTATCTCGGCTTTGGCCATATCTTGAAACTATCTCCAACACTATTTTTTCATAATGAAGATATGCTTCGTGAGATAAATTGAGATACACTTCGTGAGATTTCTATCTTGGCCTTAGCCATATCTTAAAATATCTGCGTAGCTATCTTTTTATATCCAGAAATCTTATCTCCTCTATTTCCCTTACTTTTGCCCCATGAATTACCTTTCAGTTGAGAATCTCAGTAAGGCTTTCGGGGAACGGAAGCTTTTTTCAAATATCTCTTTCGGCATTTCCCAGGGACAAAAGATTGCCCTTGTCGGCATCAACGGGGCGGGCAAGTCTACCCTGATGAAAATCATCATGGGTCAAGAAATCGCAGACACAGGCCAAGTGGCCATAAACAACTCGGTGAAGATTGCCTATGTGCATCAGAACCCGGTGTTTGACTCCAACCTGACGATCTATCAGACCATCTTTGACCAAAGTAATTCTGAGGTTCTTCGGGTGATCGAGGATTACCACAAAGCCATGCTAGATTCAGAGCGGGGCATTGACAACTCGGCCCAAATGAGCAAGTTGTTCGAAAAAATGGACGCGCTGCAGGCCTGGGATTTTGAGTATCAGGTGAAGGAAGTTTTGGGAAAATTGGGCCTTCATGATACCGAACTTTCCGTTGGGAATCTCTCCGGGGGTCAGCGGAAGCGGGTGGCTTTGGCCAAAGCCATTTTGGAGAAGCCAGACTTGCTTCTGCTGGACGAACCTACCAACCACCTCGACTTGGAGACCATCGAGTGGCTGGAAGATTACCTGGCTAAGGCCAATCTGTCCATTTTCATGGTGACCCACGACCGTTACTTTTTGGATAAGGTGACCAATGAAATCCTCGAACTCGATCAGGGAAAAATCCATCGCTACCAAGGCAACTACGGCTACTTTTTGGATAAAAAAGCCGAGCGACTTCAGATCGAAGACATTGAAATCGAAAAGGCCAAAAGTCTCTATAAAAAGGAGTTGGACTGGATTCGCCGTCAACCAAAGGCACGGGGCACCAAGGCAAAGTACCGAGTGGATGCCTTCGAAGAAACCAAAGAAAAAGCCTTCACCAAGCGGGAGGAACGGGATATTGAACTTTCAGTATCCACCCAACGCCTAGGAAATAAGATCCTCGAAATCGAAAAAATCAGCAAATCCTTTGATGATAAGACCTTGATCAAAGACTTTTCCTACATCTTCAAAAAGAAAGACCGAATTGGTATCGTCGGACCCAATGGTGCAGGAAAGACGACTTTTCTGAAAATGATCACGGGCTTGCTGGATCCCGATGCAGGTAAAATCTCCGTAGGCCAGACTACAGCTTTTGGCTACTATCGTCAGGAAGAAGACCGATTTGATGAGGAAAAACGACTGATCGATGTGGTAAAGGAAGTGGCCGAAGTTGTGGTGCTGGACAAAGGGCAAACTATCACGGTGAGCCAATTTTTGACCCAGTTTGGCTTTCCTCCCAAGCAACAATTCACTCCGATCGGTAAGATGAGTGGTGGTGAAAGACGACGCCTTCAATTACTGATGGTTCTGATCAAGAACCCCAACTTCTTGATCCTGGACGAACCGACCAATGATCTGGACTTGATGACGCTGAATATTCTGGAGGAGTTTCTGGATACGTTTCCAGGTTGCTTGATCATTGTTTCTCACGATCGATACTTTATGGATCGACTGGTGGAGCACTTGTTTGTATTTGAAGGCGAGGGTGTAATACGGGATTTCCCTGGGAATTATACCGATTTTAGGGAGTGGGAGAAAGAAAACAGTATCAAGTATCAAGACACAAGTATCAAGACTGAAGAGGCAAGAAGCGAGAAGCAAGAACCAATAGTCGAGAAGTCTGAGGCTGCACCAAAAATCAAGGCAAGCTATAAGCAGAAGCAAGAATTCAAAAAAATCAATGAGACCATCGCCAAGCTGGAAGGAGAAAAGGCCAAGATCACGGATCAAATCGCTGTCGGCACCACAGATATAGATCAATTGATGACTTGGACCAATCGCCTGCAGGCCATTGAAAGGGAATTGGAAGAATTGGAGCTGGCATGGCTGGAATTGAGTGAATTGGATGGGATAGAGGATTGAAATTAGCCACGAAGACCCAAAGGCATAAAGCTAGTTTAGTGTCTTCGTGCCTCAGTAGCAAAACAACTTAAAGCCTTCCCTTCAAAAAATCCTGCCTCAAGTCTTCCGGGAATTTCTCAATCGCATACCGCAAGGCTGTTCTGGGCATGGTTTGGTAGTGCATTTTTAAGAATTCAAGTTCTGTTTCAAAATCCCGCTTGCCGATCTCCCGAAGCATCCAGCCAACCGCCTTGTGCATGAGGTCGTGGGGATGGTTTTTGAGCTTCTCCGCCAAAGCCAAAGCATCGGTAAAATCTCCCTTTTTGATCCAAAAATAGCTACTGATTATCGCAATCCTCTGCCGCCAAAGATGTCCGGAATCTGCTAATTTGTGGAACAGCTCTTTTTCTTTTTTCCAATAAAAATGCCCCAAAATCTGATGACAGGAGCTGTCCACCAAGTCCCAATTATTCACAAAGTCCAAATGGGAAAGGTAAAAGTCCACCAGTACATTTTGATCAGCATCTGATTTGGTCTTTTCGTAGCGATAAACCAAAGCCATCAAGCCAGTCAGTCGGACTTCATGATAAGGATTTTGGATGAGTTTGGAGAGTTCATCCAGACTGATTTCCTTGAAAATTTTTTTTGCGATGGCCCGTTGGTCCGGAACTTTTACCCCGAGAAATAAATCTCCCTCCCCATATCCACCGGGGATTGCTTTAAAAAATCCCGGAAAAAAAGCTTTTTTCTTAGGGTCTGATTTTGCTTTGAGAGCCTTTACAGCAACCTGATTTAGAGCCGATGAAGTCAAGATAGTTTTGAGGAATACACCTAGGAGATTGCTAGGATGAGTTTGGAATAAAAATCATCTAAAATTAACTTTTTTTATGCCTATAGACACAATTCCTCTGTTTTCCTTTTTTTGAATTGATATCTTTAAAGATGCAACGAACCGGAGGGATACTTTTTGCACTTTTCCTTTTTTTGATTGGTTTTTCTACTGGTTTTGGCCAAAAGAAAGACAGTTTGGAGCAAGTATGGAATGGGGGAGGCCTAAGTCATGAGGCGGAGTTGTCTACTTTAGAGCTTCTTTATGGAGAGACTCTGGAGGCAGATTCTCTTTCCGGAATTTACCTTCGCAGGTTATTGGAATTGACACAAAGTCTGGAGAATCCCACCAAATATGCGAAATGGGCTATTGCATTTTTTCAGTCTCAATCTCCTGGAACCCAATCAAACGAGGAAAAAATTGCCATACTGAAGGATGCGATAAAGAGGGAAGATAGGATACCAGATACAAGGGTGAAGGGCAATTTGTTTCTCAAACTGGGAGGGGCCTTTTTTAATCTTTTCCAATTTGATTCTGCAATTACCTATTATCAACTGGCCATCTCTCGATTCGGAGAAAAGGATTCGTTGTATGTGGCTGATGCGCTGTTTTTTTCCGGACAGGCTTCCGACTACCAGGGAGATTTGCTCAATGCGATGGAAAAGTACCAGCAGGCTAGAGATATTTATGAATTGCTGGGTGATGAGGAGTATGTCAATTACGTCCTTGGGGGAATGGCTATTCTTTTCAGCAGGTATGGAATCTATGAGGAAGCTGACCAAATCCGGGAGAGATTAATTCAGGCTCATAAAGCTTCGGGGAAAACCAGCGAGGTTGGGATTCAGCTCTACAATCGAGCGGAAGATTTGCGAAAACAGGGAAAATATGCTGAGCAGCTTGCCACTCTCCGACAAATAGAGAAAATGATGCCCCTGAAGCCAGAGAGCCAATATTTTTTGGTGATGTTCCACCTATCCTATGCCAATTTTTTTGGGCGATTGGGTGACTTGGGTCAGCAAATGAACTACTTCACCAAGGCGAAGGAGATGATTCCCTTGTTTCCTGAATTTCAGCAGAATAATTCTTCCTTACTCTTTGCGGAGGCCCTGTTAAAAAAGAACCAAAGGAAGCCCGAAGAAGCCAATCGATTGGCCCTCGCCTACCTTGAGAAAGTAAAGCAATCCAAGGATATGGACCACTTGATCAGGGCTAGAGAAATAGTAGCGGAGACCTACGAGGACTTGGGTATGCAAAAAGAAGCGGCAGCCACTTGGAAAGCCTTGACCCAATTCAAAGATTCCCTCAACTCGGTCAACCAAACGACTACTTTTGCCTACTATCAGACCCTCTATGAGACGGAGAAAAAAGAATTGGAAATTCTCAATAAAACCAAGGAACTCGAGGATGCCAATTTGAAATCGGAAGCGAGAACGAGCTTGTTTTTGATCATTATCGGCGGACTGGTGATTGTGGGAGGGGGAGGCTTTCTTACAAAGAGTCTTCAGCAGGCCAAGAAGGAAAAAAAGCTTCAGGAGCGTTTTTCCCATGAATTACTCAACAGTCAGGAAGAGGAGAGAAAGCGAATTTCAAAGGATCTTCATGACGGGTTGGGTCAAAGCCTTCTTTTGATCAAAAATAGAGTAGCTCTTAGCCAAGATGAAAATGCCGGAGAATTATTGGATACCGCCATTTCCGAACTTAGGGCAATTGCGCGTTCTCTGCATCCCATGCAGTTGGAAAAACTGGGCTTATCCAAAGCTGCAGAGCAGCTATTAGACCAACTAGATAGAGAAACGGAGCTTTTTGTAAGTGCTGAAATCGAGCAGTTGGATAAATTGCTCACCAAGGTGCAAGAACTACATCTTTATAGGATTCTTCAGGAATGTCTCAATAACATACTCAAGCATGCAGAAGCATCCTCGATTCGGGTCAGTTTGGCTCAGAAAGAAAAGGAAGTGCAGCTGAAAATCGAAGACAATGGCAGGGGCTTTGATTTTTCTGAACGTTATCAGGATTTTCAGAGTTTGGGATTGAAGACTCTCAAGGAGCGAACTGCGGCAATTCAGGGGACCATGAAGGTAAGCAGTGAAAAGGGAAAAGGAAGTCAATTTACTTTTACTGTCTATGTCTGAAGCTGTCACTACCATCATTATTGCAGACGATCATCCTATACTTTTAAAAGGGTTGAAGGATTTTCTTCAGGACTTGGGGCTTCATGTGCTAGCTACGGCCAGTGATGGCAAGCAATTGTTGGATTTGGTGGTCAAAATGAAACCGGATTTCGTTTTGATGGATTTGGAAATGCCTGAAATGACCGGACTGGAAGTGGGAGAAAAGATGAATGAACTAGGGCTACCTACCAAAAAGATCCTTCTCACGCTTCACAAAGAACTTTTCATTCTACAGAAAGCCAAAGAGCTTCAATTTTCAGGATACATCTTAAAGGAGTTTGCCTTGGAAGAGCTGACAGCTGCCATTGGGATGATAAAGAGGGGGGAGCAGTTTTTTAGTGATAAAATTTGGGAAAACGATCGAAAAAAACCGCTCAAAGAACTTTCTGAGCCGTTGACTCCTTCAGAGACCAAAATTCTAAGACTGATTGCAGATGGGCTTTCGTCCAAGGAAATAGCCGATAAACTTTTTATCTCCGAAAGGACTGTAGATAAGCACAGAAGTAATGTGATTTCGAAGCTGAATCTGGAAAAAAAGCATAATTCCCTACTTCTGTGGGCTCAAAGAAACCGGGATATTATTGGATGAAATCCAAAAAAAATGGTTTGAAGGAGAAAAATACGTGATTATACGTATTGAGCGCTGAGGTGTCAGTCTTTACTTTTACCAAAGCAATAATTAATTTTTAGCTATGAACATCTCTTCTCTAAACGGGTCATTCAAAATTATTCAGACCGTAAAGAACCAAGACGAATTATTAGTTTTAGGCTCTTGGGCCGATTTGATTAAGATTTTTGACAGCAAACGTACTTTTTGTGTAGATAAGCAAAAAGGCCTTTTCGGTATTTACCTATGCAAACAGGAGTGTGCGGATCTGTTGGCCTATTTGGTTCAGAACATTGATTACCACGAATGGGAAGATTTTAATCTGGAAAAAGTCAATCCAGCGAGCCGATATTTGGCCTAAAGTCAAAGCTGCTTAATCAAGGATTTGGAGTGCCGACCTGATCAGTCGATCAATTGATTTTTCCGCCTCTTTGTCAAATTTTTTTAGCGGACGATTGGCGACTATCGCATTCATGCTGAGCACCTCATGTCCCAACAATTTGCCCATGGCGTAGTAGCCGGCTGTCTCCATTTCAAAGTTGGTCAGCTTTTTTCCCTGGATTCGTAATGCTGCCAATCGCTCGATCATCTGGTCAAATCGGGGTTTTAGCCGGACTTCCCTTCCCTGTGGAGCATAGAATCCCGGGCAGGTCAGCGTGATACCTCTGACTATTTTCTCGTCGATTTTATTGAGAAGGGAAGGAGAGGCAAAAGCCTGATAAGGCAAAAAAGACAACTTTAATTCCCTCTGTATCCCTTTTGCAAAGGATTGATCTTCCTTAAGCTCGGGATAATAAGTCATTAGGGTATCCATTCCTATCCCAACCTCGGATGCAAGCATGGTCCCTACCGGCAAATCTGCCTGCATGCTGCCGGAGGTGCCGATTCGGATGATCTGCAGACTGGTTTTTTCGGATTTGATGAGTCGGGTTTCCAGATCCACATTGACCAAAGCATCCAGCTCGGTCATCAGGATCTCAATATTGTCGGTTCCCATTCCGGTACTCATCACAGTTACCCTTTTCCCATTTTTCCAACCGGTATGGGTCACAAATTCCCGCTTTTGTGTTTGGAAGTCGATCTGATCGAAATACTGGGAAACCAACGGTACTCTATCCGGATCACCCACGGTAAAAACAGTAGAAGCCAGGTTTTCTGGCTTCAAATGCAAATGGTAAATACTCCCGTCCGGATTGAGGATCAGTTCAGACGCAGGAATCGGTTGGTTCTCCATGGAGTTTTTGGATTAGGTCTTTATTGGGCTTACGGTGGAGTCCCTTGTAAGGATTATATCCGTTGGTATTTTTTTGGTAATAGCCTGTACCGTCATAGGGCCGCTTCTCCGGGTGTTCTCTGCATTCTACAGAGCAGGCTCCGTCCAGTTCCCAGCCGCACTCTTCGCAGATGGCCAGGTGCTCATTGCAGCTTGGATTGGCGCAGTTGACCATGCGGTCGGATGGAGTGCCACAGACATGGCATTTTGAGACGATAGTAGGGTTGACCTTATTGACATCCAACGCGATACGGTTGTCAAACACATAGCATTTTCCTTCGAAGTCTTCTCCACCTGCTTCCATGCCGTATTTGATGATACCGCCATGGAGCTGATAGACGTCCTCGAAGCCTTGCTCAAGCAAGAAGGCAGAAGCTTTCTCACACTTAATTCCTCCTGTGCAGTAGGTGAGGACCTTTTTGTTTTTGAGGTGCTCGAGATCTTTCACTTTCTCAGGAAAATCCCGGAAGTTGTCGATATCGAGTGTGATGGCATTTTTGAATCGGCCGAGTGCATGCTCGTAATTGGAGCGAACATCCAAAATCACTACATCCTCCTGATCTTTCATTTTTTTGAATTCCTCAGGTTCCAGATGCTTGCCTGTCTTTACATTCGGATCCAAATGACGGAGGGAAGAGTGTACAATCTCCGGCTTGTACCGCACGTGAATTTTTGCAAAAGTGTGCGTGTCATGGTAGTCGATCTTAAACTCCGTCTTGGCAAACCGGGGATCGGACTTGACATAGGCCATGTATTTTTCGCAGTCTTCGATCTGACCAGAAACGGTACCATTCAAGCCTTCGTCTGAAATGATGATTCGACCTCGGATGTTGTTTTCTACACAGAAGAGGTGGTGTTTTTCCCGATACTCTTCGGGATTTTCAATCTGCGCATAGCAGTAGTACAGCAATACGCTATAGAGTTTGTTTTGTGTGTTTTCCATAACTAGAGCCCTGTTTCGGCAGGGTGTTTTGGGGTTTGTTTGATGTCCGATGCTGGATGTCCGATGATTGACTTCATCATTCGGCGTTTAGCATTCAATATTCGTTATTCCTTTTTTTAAATATCAAGTCTCAAATCATTTCACTTTAGCTGCGGGATTACCGAAGACGGTTTCATTTTTTCCAACAGAGGAAATCACCACGGAACCTGCACCCACTCTGGCACCTTTTCCGATGGTCACTCCTGCTACGATAGTCACGCCTGAACCGATGAATGCGCCTTCCTCGATCGTCACTTCAGCATTGATAATCGAGCCTGCTCCGATTTGGACAAAGTCCTCAATCTTTGCCTTATGATCAATAATCGCACCTGTGTGAAAGATACAATGACTACCGACTTGAGAACCTGCTCCGATAGTCACATTCGCATTGATAAAATTACCATGTCCGATCTCCGCATCTGTGGAAATATATGCTCGCTGATGGATGGCGTTGACTGGCTGGACTTTTCTTCTCTCATGAAGCATCTCCACTAGGAATTTTCTGTACTTGGAATCGTCCACAGCGACAAAGGCCTCGGTTTTTTTACCGATCAGCTTCAGGAAGCCATCATCTTCGGGATGTCCCAAAACCGGGACATTGTTGATTTCTGTGCTATGAAGCGACTCGTCTTCATCCAGCAAGCCATAAACAATGACCTGATTGCTGTTGAAAATTTCCAACGCAGGGTGGGCGATTCCTTTTGCTCCCAGAATGATCACTGGATTTTCCATGAATTGATTGAAGTTTGGCCTGCAAAAGTACGGCAAATCACCCGCTTCCGCAATTGATCATTTGGATTGGCCTTTGAGCAGACTTTGGCCGATCTTGCAGCTGAGGCATTTTTGAGGCTGACAATAGCTTCTGTAAAGCCCGATCATTCCTTGGGAATCGAAGGCATTTTGGGCTTTCCAAGCCTTCTCGGCAAACTTCCGGATGATAAAATTATTCTCCGCCGGGATGGTCTGCATCAGATCAAAGCATCGCTCCTGCCATTCCGGTTGCTCAAAATATCGTCCGTAGGCAAACCAGAGAGGAATCACAAAATTGATGATCAACAGCTCCAAAGTCTGCCCAGAAATCCCTCTGGAGGCTGTTTTTTCCGAGGGTTTACCAAAATTATAGTGATACTGCCAATAGTCAGAAGGCTTGACTTTAAGGAGTTTTTTGAAAGCAGAAAACTCCCTGCTGTCTTCCATTACGGCCTGAAGCAGGTTGGGTGCCTGAGCCAGGATGGAGGCCAACTGGGCGATTCGGACTGTTGGGAAGTTGGTGGGGCGGGCTCCCATGAAGGACCACTGCTGTCGGTTGAGTCGATGTTGCCAATTGAACTTTTTCTGATAAAAATCATACTCGAGGATCAGGTGTTGGGTATAGGGTTCGTCTGTTTTTTCAGGCAAAAGGCCTGCCTGACCCAAGAGCATGGCCTCCAAAGCAGAAACCTGAGTTCGGTGTTTTTGCAGGGTTTTGTAAGGGACCAAAGCAGCAAGCTCACCCATGGGGATTGAATTGATTTTGAAGCCAAAGCAGGTAAAAAGCCAGCGATAGGCCGTTTCCTCCCAGTCTCCTTTGGTCTGATCGAGAACAGAAAGGATGAGCTTTGATTTTTCTATCAGGCGCTCCACCAAAGCCTTTTCTAGAGCCGAAAATCGAATGATTTCCGGTACGGATTGGAGGGCATGGGCACAGGGGAGATCGGACTTGAAGTCCAGGAGGTTCTCGTAGTTTCTCCAGATTTCCAGGAAAATCTTCCCTTTCAATTCCAAAGTCGGCATAGGGGTGCCATCATTTCTGTGGACTTCCCGGTCATTTTCCCAAACCACATGGAGAATGACCGAATTATAGGCAGGGTCGCCACCATGGGCATGTTGCTTCCACTCAGAAGCCAAACGATGGACTTCTACATGACCATGGAATGTCACACCATCAAGAACAAGCGAAGCATCCCGGAAATCCGGCCCTTCTCCTTGGTTATGAAATCCGACATTGAGGATTTGCAAATGCTGCCCATCTACAGTTTGTAGATCTTTTCGGTCGAAGTATTGGTACTTCCAGACCAGTTGTAAAAAGTCTTCTCTAAAATTCATAAGCTTGAATACTAAAAGTTTATGGAATTTAGAAAAATGGCAAGGAGAATCAAACTGAGTAAAGTTAGAATTGCCTGATTTTGACCGGATTTTATCAAATACACAGATTATAAGAACCTTAGGATCTGAACTTTTTATTTAAATTTGGTGTACCAAAAAGGTACAAAAAATTCAAAATTATGTTAGTGATCAGCTCAAAGGAATTCAGGGATAATCAGAAAAAATACTTCGACCTTGTGGATCAAAATCAACAAGTCATTGTCCAAAGAGGGAAAGATAAGTCCTATGTATTGGTCCCTATAAGTGAGGAGGATCGCTTTTTTCTTGATCCAAAAGTAATACAGGAGGTAAAGGAAGGAATCGAGGATTACAAATCGGGAAAAATTACTAAAGTCAAAAAAAATGAGTTGGACCAACTTCTAGGCTTATGAGCTATGAGTTAGTTTTTACTCAAAAAGCATTGGATGGAATAGAAAAACTGAAGGAGACGGGGAACAAGGCTTTGCTTAAGAAACTAAAAAGCCTCCTGGTTGAATTAGCTGATCACCCTTTTACCGGCACAGGGCAACCGGAACAATTGAAACATGATCTTACTGGATTTTGGTCGAGAAGATTAAATAGGGAACACCGATTGGTCTATGCTGTGGATCAGAAAATCATAACTGTAACTGTGATTTCGGTGGTTGGCCACTACAAATAATCAAAGATACTTCTCCAAGAGCACCTTCATTTCTACCTGCAGCTTTTCAGCTTCTTTTCTGGCTGCTTTTGCAAAGTCCTTTTCACCTGAAGCATAAATAATCCCCCGACTTGAATTGACCAAAAGTCCACAGGTCGAATTCATCCCAAACCGGGCCACATCAGACAGGCTTCCACCCTGTGCACCCACTCCCGGAACCAAAAAGAAATGCTCTGGGGCTACTTTCCGCACTTCACCGATCAGTTCCCCACGAGTCGCACCAACTACATACATGAGATTTTCTGGACTGCCCCATTCTTGACTTTTTTCCAACACAGACTGATAAAGCGGCTTTCCGGATTGGTCTTCAATCAGCTGAAAATCCAAAGAGCCCGCATTGGAAGTCAAGGCCAAAAGAATGACCCACTTATTTTCAAACTCCAAAAATGGAGTCACCGAGTCCTTTCCCATATAAGGAGCCACAGTCACCGAATCAAAGTTCATGGTTTCAAAAAAGGCCTTTGCGTAGAGTTTGGAGGTATTTCCGATGTCTCCCCGCTTGGCATCGGCAATGGTAAAGACGTCATTAGGCATGATCTCAGCGACCTTTGCCAAGGTATCCCATCCTTTAGCACCCAAGGCCTCGAAAAAGGCGATGTTTGGCTTATAGGCCACCGCATAATCCGCAGTTTCTTCAATGATGGCTTTGCAAAAACTGAAGATCGGATCAGGCTCTGATCGCAAATGAGCCGGAATTTTCCCCAAATCAGGATCCAGACCTACGCACAGAAAGGATGATTTTTGTTGGATTTGGGCGAAAAGCTCTGTTCGTGTCATGGGTTGGAGATTTTGGGCAAAGGTATGGATTTAAAAAATTTAGACTAGCCTTGATCCTGGCAGATTTAAAGTACCATTTTAAATTTGTAAGGATGATTTGAATAAAAACAATTGAAATACAGCTAGTTGTGGTTTTCTGTTAAATCAACTTTGATAAAGGCTCCAGCCAACGATATTCCCGCTGAAATCAGGAAAAAGATCAAGCTGAAAGCCACGGCTGCCGTCTCTTCGATTCCTGCATACGTGTGGGCATAGACGAATACCAATTCCCGGGCACCCACTCCTCCGATGGTCAAAGGAAGTACAGCCACGATGGAAGAAAGCAAAAAGACTAGCTGATAGGCCAAGATTTTTTCCTCAATTCCCAAAGCCAAAAGAATAAACCAAGCACAAATGAGCTGAGCGAGCTGACCAGCAAATGACCAAACATTGGCCGGCCAGAAGGAGGGAAGGAAGTCCCGGAAAAGGAACTTTTGAAGTAACCAAAAGGCAGGGACCGTCAAAATCAAACCGGAAACCATCAGCCCGTTCCAAAAACCGCTTTCCAAAAAATCAATTTGGATATCCACTACTAAGAAAAGCGCAAACAAAAGAAAAAAGATAGCCACCAATCCACCCAATCGATCCAAAAGAGCAGCCTGAATCAGTTTTTTGACAGGAGTTTTGAAATGCTTGTTGAGTAGGTACACTTTGTAGCCGTCTCCGCCTATTCCTCCGGGAAGAAAAAGATTGTAAAACATCCCGATCAGGTAAAGCCTCCAGTTTTGCTGTTCGGAAAGACGGATTCTGATGTTTTTAAAATATAGATTGAGCCGGATAGCTGTGGCAACTTTGCTCAGGATAAAAAGAACGATGGCCGGAAGGATCCAAATCAGCTGGATTTTCTGCGCTAAACCCCAAAGTTGAGCCGTATCTATTTTGCGGAAAACCAGAAAAAGAGCCAACCCGGTCAGCAGGAGTTTTCCTGCTGTTTTTGTCTTTTTCAAAAGAGAGTTTTTCGCTTCCAAAGGATTGATTTTACTTCTCTTCTGTGGTGGAAATCACCACCTGGGCGACTTCCGCTGAAGATTGCTGACCTTGATAAATGGAGCGAATGGTATAAGTCTTCTTGTTTTGAGACTCAAAATAGGTCCGCACAATAATCTCCGCGATGATTCCGGTGGTAATCAACTGAATTCCTCCCAAAATCAGGATAAATCCCAGAATCATGATCGGTCTGCCCCAGATGTCCTCGCCCATGATTTTAAGAATGAGTAAATACATGCTGATCAATGAGCCCAGAAAAAAGGAAATCAGACCCAAGCCCCCGAAAAGGTGGATCGGACGCTGAAAATATTTCTGGAAGAAGAGCATTAGGATCAAATCCGCCAGAACCTTAAATGTCCGACTCAATCCGTATTTGGAGGTTCCGTGAATCCTAGGATGGTGCTTCACATCCACTTCGGTCATTTTGGCTCCCTGCTGCTTGGCCAAAACCGGGATAAAGCGGTGGAGTTCTCCATACAAGCCCATGTTTTGGGCGATTTCTGCTTTGTACACCCGCAGGGTACAGCCGTAATCATTGAGGTAGACTTTGGTTGTATTTCGAATGACCCAATTGGCGATTTTGGAGGGGATTTTCCTCAGGACAAATCCGTCCTTTCGTTTCGCCCGACGCCCAGCCACTACATCCCACTCTTCATCGATAGCCTTTTGAAGCATGGTTGGGATGTCGGTGGGGTCGTTTTGTAGATCTCCATCCATGGTAGCGATATAGGTGCCGGTTGCCGAGTCGATTCCTGCTGCCAGAGCTGTGGTTTGTCCGTAGTTTCTGTTGAAAATGATCAGGCGAGTGCGGTCATTCGCGTATTTCTTTACTTCCTTCACGGTTCCATCTGTGGACCCATCTTCGATCAAAATCACCTCGTAGTCGATTTCCGAAAGAGCGGCGTAGGTAGCCTCCAAAAGTGGTTTGATGTTATCTTCTTCGTTGTAGACGGTGATGACTACGGACAAAAGTGGCTGCTTCATGGGATAAAATTTGGTCAAAAATACCCAGAAATCCTTGGGTGGGCAAAATCAAAGCCTCAAATAGGCAATCACCAAAGATTATTTTGATTTTTTCCTCTCAGAATTTGCCGGTATCTACTGGGTTATAATCAAGAAGATTCTCCCAAACCTGAATTTTCGTAAATCCCAAAGTATCCTTGCCAAACTGATAGGACAATTTTTCCTCATGAATCAATCGGGAAAACTCCGTGACTGACTCGGGAGATTCTTGATTTCTGCTTACAAAAATGAAAGTGCTCTCTTGATTGATAAATTGATCCATCCCCGGCCAAAGGTCCCATTGATTTTTTCGTGAACCCATATTTACAGTGTAGGTTTGGGGATGTCCTTCTACATAAAAGGCCAACTCTGAGGCCACATGGTAGCTTTCGCTGAAAAGAACCGGTGAGGTCAGACTAAGACTGTCCTGAAGGAAATCAATCCGCTTGCCCAGATCTTCATATCCGACCATCCGCTTAAATATTGCTTTTTCAGCTTTGAAAATCGGGCCTTGACTTTTCCATTGGAACAGATCTGGAAAAAGCAGGATTATCTGTAGAGCCAAACTAATTCCCAAAGCCCATGAAGTGTACTTTTTCCATCCGGATTCCAGATTGGCTACAATTGGGGCTAGGAAGACCGGAAAGGTGCTGTAGGCAAACCCAGGCCAATTGACTTCGATCCAGGTAAACAGACTAAGTCCCCCAAATCCTAAGAAGGTAAGGATGCCCGGCAGTACGGGGTAGAGATCAGAAAGTGTTCTTTCCCGGATTAATCTTTTGAATGCAAAAAAGAAAAAGGGAAGGAAGAATAGGGATACCATGGCCAATTGGCCGCCAAGGTATTCGGAGGTCCTGCTGAGCAAAAGCCCCAAATCAAAAGGCCTAGATTCTCCCCCGGAAGCTCCTCCCAATGCAGCTAGGTGCTTGAAGGTATAAAAGTCATTCTGCAGATTCCAGATCAAACTTGGGAGAAATCCCAATAAAGAAACGGCAAGTAGGATCAACCAGTATTTTCCAAACTTTTTCAGCTTGCTGGAAAGGAAAAGAAAAATCAAAGAGGCCGGGAAGATCAAAATCATGGTCGCCTTGGACATGATTCCCAAAGCGGTGATGAGCCCTGCAGCAATCCAAAGTGAGGTTTTGTTTTCCTGAATGGCCCGATAGAGTAGAAACCAAGCCCAAGTCCAGAAGAAAGTCATGGACGTGTCTGTGGTGTGAAAGGTGAATTCCAGGAGGTGAATTGGCATCCCCAAAAAGAGTAGCCCTGCCAGACAAGCTGTTTTTTTGGATGAATATAGGTAGTCAGTGAGGCGAAACACCATCCAAGCCGTTCCCAATCCGGCAAAAATGGGAATCAGCCGGACAGCTGCCTCAGTGTGGCCAAAGACTCCCGTGCTGATGAAATTGAGCAAAGCCACCATGGGAGGCTTGGAATAATAATGCCAGTCCAGGTTTCGGGACCAAAGCCAATATTGAGCTTCTTCCGTAAACAAATCCAATTCCGGCCGGAAAGCAAAAAGCAACTTGACTCCTGCAAGTGCAAGGTTTACGGACCAAAAAATCAAAAGGTAATTTCGGGAAGCGGGATTTTTCATGAGTTGCCTGAAAAACAAAACCCTCAGTTTCCTGAGGGTTTGATGCAAATTTGGCTAAAACTTATTGCTTGGCCAAGACTACTTTTTCTTTATACTTTTTGATTTGTCGTCTGAGGCCTTCGACTGCTTCGTCTGCAGCGGCCTCGAAGGAATCATCCTGATGCTTGGCAAAGAACTGCTTGCCGGGGACATTCAGCTTGATTTCCACAATTTTATTTTCGTTTTTCTCATTTTTATCCAGTCTCATAAAAACCTCTCCATCAATGATCCGGTCGTAAAAGGTGTCCAGTTTGTCTGCCTTTTTCTGAATAAAGTCGATCAGCTTTCTGTCAGCGTCGAAGTGGATGGAGTGCATTTGCAGTTTCATAACGATTTGCATTTAGTGGTTGAACAATTGATTTATTTACGCTTTAGGATGTGCCTGTTCAAACACAGCCTTCAGTTTTTCCAGGGTATTGTGGGTGTAGACTTGGGTTGCGGCGAGATTTGCATGGCCAAGTAGGTCCTTGACCGCATTCAGATCCGCACCCTTGTTGAGCAGGTGGGTAGCGAAGGTATGACGCAGGATATGGGGACTTCGTCGCGTATTCTGCGCAAAAAGATCCAAATAGTGCCTGACTGTTCTGTAGATCATCATCGGATAGCTTTGCTCTCCCTTATTACTCACAATAAAGTAGTCATTCCCGTCAAGTTTTGAAAACCTTTCCTCAAATTCTTTTCGGTACAGAATTATATTTTGAACCAATCCATTGGTGATGGGAATGATTCGTTCTTTTTGCCTTTTGCCTAGCACCTTCACTTGCTTTTCGATGAGGTTGAGGTTTTTCCACTTCAGATGTATCAATTCAGAGAGCCGGATGCCGGTGAGGTACAAAAACTCAAGGACCATTCGATCTCTTTGACCTTCGAAAGAAGGTTCATAGACTTCTTCCTTCAAAACGTCCTCCAGTGTGGATTCTTGCACGAAATCCGGGAGTTTTTTGGGCGTTTTAAGAGATTTTAACTTATAGGTGGGGTCTTTTGTGATGACTTTGGATCTGAGCAAAAATTTGAAATAGGACCGGAGGGTGGCCAGTTTTCGATTGACCGTGGTGGCACTCATTCCCTGCTCGACCAGATCGATGATCCATGCTCTCAATTCGGCATGTGTGCAGGATTCCAGATTGGCAAGCTCAAAGGACAAATGGACGAATTCTGCTGCCTGCTCCAGGTCTTTTCTGTAGGCTAGCACGGTGTGTGCGCTGCTGCGTTTTTCGAACTCCAGGTAATTGATGAAAGAATCGATCATAGGGTAATCTTACTTCAATTAAGGTAAGAGAAAAATCCCCGGTATCCAGTGACAAAAATCATTTATACAAAAAAACCTGCTCGCGGGAGCAGGTTTCTATGGTTCATCTCAAATGTGATTACTTGTTAGCTTCGTTTTGAAGTCTTTGCTTGTAAGCCGCTTTGATGACTTGATCTCTTCTTTTGACGGAAGGTTTGGTGAAAGCCTGACGGGCTCTAAGTTCGCGAACCGCACCGGTCTTGTCAAACTTCTTTTTGAAGCGCTTCAGCGCTTTTTCGATGGATTCGTTTTCTTTTACGTTTACTATGATCATAAGTGTACACCCCCTTTCGTGGGGGCAAAGGTAAGGGAATTTTTCAATAATTTGAAGATGGAAAGATTTTAAAAATATTTGATTATCAGCAATCCTACCGGTAGAGGAAATACTAATGGTAAATGTTGCGAATAATCGTCCATCGAGGACAGACAAAGCTTACTGCCCCCAGTTGAGACTCTATCCAAAACTTATTTTTTCACTGATAGGAAAGCGGATATTCATAGAATTACTTCCCTGGGATGAAAAAAATTGCCGTTCAAACAAGAATTTTGCCCCCCCCCCCCCTACAATTTTAACCGAAAATCAAATTGAATAAATTTCAATTAGGTATCCGTTTGTTCCTTAACTATTGATTTTCTAGTTTTAGGTAAGCTAGCTTTTAAATCTATCTTTTCACTAAAACAAAAAACAGAATGAAAAAAACGATGATTTTGGTCTTGGCCTTTTTCACCTTATTTTGCCTTACCTCTTTTGCTGAAGATTGCAATTTTGTTGGGACTGACCAATATAATTGTGCCACCTATCTTTGTGAAGGCGGGTGTATAATTGTGATATGTCCTGGTGACCCAGCTTCGCTGGAATGTGATTAAGGTATATGAGAACTTTAAAAGTTATTCTTTTACCTCTCTTATTATCTTCCTGTGGAGGTGAAAAACCAAATTCTGGGCCTCCACAGGCTCTAGATTTGATTTTGATAGATTCATTGGAGATTCTTGAAGAAAATGGATTCCTTCAAAGGCCTTCTTCAGTAGCATTGATAAATGATACGCTTGTAGGAATAGAAAGTATTCCAAGCAAAGGAATTTGGGTTTTCGATAGAAGATCGGGTTTGGAATCTTATTCAATTTTGTCTAATGAGGAAATGGGAATATCATTTAGACCTTCTAAAGTAATTTGGACCGATTTCCCTAAGATTTCAATTTTAGATGGGGTTAGTAAGAGGGTTCATCAATATAACTTTGAAAAAAGTAAAGGGAATAGGCATCTGATATCTACTGCTTTAAGAACACCTGAAAATGTCTGGATTAAGCCGATTCTTTTGGGTGTTTTTGAAAATTTTGGAGACAAATTTATTGTTGAGAACTCCACAAACGAAGTCGCCTTTACTTCAAATAAATACTATGAACTGACAGATAATTTTTTGAGTTTTTATGATCGAGAAGGAAAGCATTTGAATGATTACATTCCTTTTCCCGACCAATTAAGAAACCTCAATAAATTTATCGGTCCAGGGAAAATTGTTACTTCGGGTAAAAAGGACGGACAAAAACTTTACATTTCATTCCCTTTTACTAAATCCATTTCAGTTTTTGACTTAAAGAACATGAAATTTGATGAGAATATTATCGAGTTTCCTAATAGTAGGTTTTTCGATTTTTCCATTCCTTTCCTAGATAAAGAGGTTGATAACTCAATCGGTGCGGTAGAATATTACCCAGTACCTCATTATTTCAATGATATCAAATTTGATTCTAAGGGGATTTTTCTCCAGTCAATTATGAAAAATGAAATATCGGTTGAGACACATTTAATGAAATATGATGAAAGGATGAAGAAGTGGTATGAAACTTCAAAAAAGTTTAATTTAGTGGATTTAGGAGAATTGGCAGGAGTAATTAATGATACCTTAGTTTTTGTTGATGCTTCAATGGTCAAAAAAGAGAAGAAGTACATCAAACGAGCAGTATTAAGGCCTATTGAAGATTGATTGTTCAACTTTTCCAAAGTTGAAGCTTTGGAATACTCCCTAAATACCAAAAAAGTCCAACCCTTTCGAGTTGGACTTTTCCATTTATTTTGACTTTGAATTAGCCAAGGATTTTTTCAGCCAAGACTACAATTACATTGTTTTTTACTTCTACGACACCGCCTTCGACAATCAATGACTGCTTGCCTCCTTCTTTGGCAGTAAAGGATACTGCACCCTTAGCCAAAGCAGACACAATCGGCGCGTGGTTGTTCAGCACCTGAAAAGACCCTGATGCACCGGGGAAGCTTGCCTCGGATACCTCGCCTTCGAAGACTTTCTTGTCAGGAGTGATGATTTCTAATTGCATGTTTGAATAGTTATTGAGTTAGTAAGTTGAGAAGTTATTGGTTCCATTTGGAAACCAATAACTAATAACCAGTAACTAATTGTATTATTTCACTTCAGCCAACATCTTCTCTCCCTTAGCGATTGCATCTTCTATGCTACCTACCAAGTTGAAAGCTGCTTCAGGAAGGTGATCCAATTCACCGTCCATGATCATGTTGAAGCCCTTGATGGTGTCTTTGATATCAACCAATACCCCTTTCAAACCGGTAAACTGCTCCGCTACGTGGAAAGGCTGAGAAAGGAATCGTTGAACTCGTCGAGCTCTGTGTACGACCATCTTATCCTCTTCAGAAAGTTCTTCCATACCGAGGATGGCAATGATATCCTGCAATTCTTTGTATCGCTGAAGGATTTCCTTCACTCGCTGAGCACAGTTGTAGTGATCATCGCCCAAGATATCCGGAGAAAGAATTCTGGAAGTGGAATCCAAAGGATCCACCGCAGGGTAAATACCCAACTCGGCAATCTTACGGGACAATACTGTGGTGGCATCCAAGTGCGCGAAAGTCGTCGCAGGAGCCGGGTCAGTCAAGTCATCCGCAGGTACGTAAACGGCCTGTACGGAAGTAATGGAGCCATTTTTGGTTGAAGTGATTCGCTCCTGCATGGCACCCATCTCTGTGGCCAAAGTAGGCTGATAACCTACCGCTGATGGCATACGTCCCAACAAAGCGGATACTTCAGAACCTGCCTGAGTGAATCGGAAGATGTTGTCGATAAAGAATAGGATATCACGTCCCTGACCTGTACCATCACCATCTCTGTAGTATTCTGCCAAAGTCAATCCGGTCAAGGCTACTCGTGCACGCGCCCCAGGAGGCTCGTTCATCTGACCGAATACGAAGGTCGCCTTAGAATCTTCCAGTTTCTTCAAGTCTACTTTGGATAGATCCCAACCGCCTTCTTCTTCTAAGCTATGGATAAAATCCTCACCATAAGTTACGATGCCAGACTCGATCATTTCTCTCAAAAGGTCGTTTCCTTCACGGGTTCTTTCACCTACACCTGCAAATACGGACAAACCGGAGTATGCCTTGGCAATGTTGTTGATCAATTCTTGAATCAATACGGTCTTACCCACACCGGCACCACCGAACAAACCGATTTTACCCCCTTTTGCATAAGGTTCGATCAAGTCGATTACCTTGATACCGGTATAAAGTACTTCGGTAGAAGTGGAAAGGTCTTCAAATTTTGGTGCGGAACGGTGGATTGGCAGACGCTTTCCAGCCGGAACCTGAGGCAATCCGTCGATTGCTTCACCTACCACATTGAAAAGACGGCCTTTGATTGCTTCACCGGTAGGAACGGAGATGGGCTGTCCCATGTCTCTTACTTCCATACCTCTTACCATTCCTTCGGATGAGTCCATCGCGATGGTTCTCACTCGGTCTTCTCCCAGATGCTGCTGAACCTCCAAAACGACGCTTTGGCCGTTTTCTTTGGTTACTTCCAATGCATCCAGGATGTTGGGTAACTTGCCGTCCTCAAAGGAAACGTCCACTACGGGCCCGATTACCTGAGTTATCTTTCCAATATTTGCCATTTGATTAGATGAAATGTAAAAAGGATACGCTTTTTTAATTCGTGCGCAAAATTAGTCATAAACGGCTAATCCCAAAGGATATTTGGAAAATTAATCCCGAATGTCTCTCTTTTCCTCAGCAGACCTACACCCAGCCTTTTCAGCAGAAGATTTTTCCTTTTTTAATATTCTATAAATCAAGTCTGGGAGATTGATAAAATTATTTCATTTAAATTTATTTGGACTGAATCTAATTAAGTATAATTTTGCCATTGTTTTGATTCAGTCTAAATAAATGAAAACCAACTATTCCTTATTCTTAGCCTTACTACTCCTTATGGGTTCATGCTCAGCACCTAAGCAGACCGATGAGGAATCCGATGAAGTTCCTGAAAGAATTATTACCGCTGGGGGAACCCTAACAGAGGTGGTTTATTCTTTGGGATTTGGAGATCGGATCATTGCTACCGATATCACCTCGACCTACCCGGCCTCCATGCAGGATTTGCCCAGCATTGGCTATAGGAATCAGATCAAATCAGAGGGAATCCTGTCCTTGGGTCCTGAGTTGGTTCTGGTCGAGGAAGGTTATCTCAATGAAGAGGTAGTGGCTCAGCTGGAAAGTTCAGGAATTCGGGTTCAACTTTTCCCAAAGCCCAAAAATCTGGAGGAGACCAGATATTTTATCAGCAATCTGGCCAAGTTTTTTGAAGCTGAGGAGGCAGGAAATGAACTCATTTCGGCCATTGAAGAGGATCAAAAGGCATTGAGCGCCTTCTTGAGTGAGCAAAATACTTCTCCTTCTGCAGCCTTTATCATGGCGAGAGGTCCTCAGACCGTCTTTTTGGCTGGTGATGAGACTTTTTCGGCTGAGATGTTCAAAATGGCTGGTATCCAGTCCGTTTCCACGGGTTTCAAAGATTTTATTCCTTTGACCCCCGAGGCTCTTGTAGCAATCAATCCAGACTATCTAGTGCTTTTTGAATCGGGTATCGAAAGTCTGGGCGGGAAAGAAGGTCTTGCCGGAGTTCAGGGAATCAAAGAGACCGAAGCCTTCAAAAATGATCGGATTCTTGTCTTTGACGGACATTATTTATCTGCTTTCGGGCCACGAGCAGGGAAAGCTGCTTTGGAACTGGCAAAAGCAACAAGACCTTAAGCCATGAATAATCTTACCCTAAGCTATACCAAGTCCAGAGTCAACTCCCTTTTGCTAGGGGGAATGCTGGTATTTCTTGTGGTGTTAGGGTTGTTTTCCTTATCCCAAGGGGCATTTTCGATTTCTTTTGCTCAGGTGGTGTCTATCCTCTTCCCATTTGACTGGGTGGAATACGAGTCCCGGCAAGTCAATGTCTTGTATTCTATTCGACTTCCCCGAATCCTGATGGCGACTTTGATCGGTGGTGGGTTGGGTATCGCCGGTGCTTCCTTGCAGGGCTTGTTTAGGAATCCTTTGGTAGAGCCAGGCTTAATTGGGGTAAGTAGCGGAAGCGCCTTGTTTGCCGTGATTTTCTTGGTATTTATTCCGGGGATTGCCCAATCTTTTGCTTGGATTACTCTGGTCGGTCTTCCTTTATTTGCCTTTTTGGGCGGTTTGATTCATGTATTGGCCGTTTACTTCTTGGGAGGTAGGGGAAAAACCGATACCGCCACCTTGATCCTTGCGGGAGTAGCAATCAATGCGCTCGCCGGAGCCCTGATCGGGTTGACTTTATTCTATGCTGACGATGCGGCTTTGAGAAGCTTCACTTTTTGGAGTTTGGGAGATTTGGGAGGGGCCTCCTGGGCCAAAGTCCCACTTGCAGCTGGATTAATCCTTCTTCCCTCTCTGCTCTTAATTGGAGAAAGCAAAAATCTCAACGCCCTCTCTCTGGGAGAGCAGGAGGCCTTCCACATGGGGGTGAATGTCAAACAAACCAAAATCAAACTGCTCCTGCTTACTGCATTGATTGTCGGTGTGGGAGTTGCCTTCACTGGGATGATCGGCTTTGTAGGCCTGATCGTTCCCCACTTGATCCGAATCAGCTTTGGAGCGGATCATCGGCTGGTTTTGCCCGCCTCTTTCCTCTTGGGAGCGATCCTTCTCAATGTCGCCGACTTGATCGGAAGGACTTGGGTGGCTCCTGCCGAACTGCCTATCGGAGTCATTACCGCCCTTCTAGGTGCCCCATTCTTCATTGCTTTGATATTTCAACTTCATAAATCCAGAAGCTAATGCTAAGTGCCCAAGCCATTCATTTTTGCATCCGAAAAAAGCCCATTGTAGATCAGGCCAATCTGGTGATTCAGCCGGGGGAAATTCTGGCCGTGCTTGGACCCAACGGAGCCGGAAAATCCACTTTGTTCAAGATTCTTTCGGGAGAAATCCCCTGCAGCCATGGTCAAGTGGAATACAATGGGCTCCATATTGGCTCCCTCAAGCCCCGTCAATTGGCCGAAGTTCGAGCAGTAATGCCTCAGCATTCCTCGGTGAATTTCCCTTTTTCTGCCCGAGAAGTCATTGAATTGGGGCTGATTGCAATAAAAGCTAAGAATCCACGGAAAATCCTGGATGAAGTAATGGATCTGACCGGAACTACGCCCCTCCAAAACAAGCTCTACCAGCACCTGTCCGGAGGAGAAAAGCAACGGGTACAGCTGGCCAGGGTATTGGTGCAGATCTGGGAGACCAAGCCCTTCCCAAGATATCTTCTCTTGGATGAGCCAACTTCAAGCTTGGACATTGCTCAACAGCATGCCGTACTGGGAATACTTGAAAAACTCAAAGCAAAAAACATCGGGATTTTAGTCATCCTTCATGAGCTCAATCTTGCCGCTCAATACGCTGACCGAATCGCCTTACTGAAAAATGGTCTGGTCGCCAAAGTCGGTGCGGTCAATGAAATCATGGAGGAAAAGCTTCTTTCCCAAGTATTCGATTATCCGGTCCAATTAATGAAAAATCCCCTCAATGGCCACTGGACCGTGGGTACCTCTGCCCATTCCTTTTCCAATCTTTCAAAATCTAAACAAGCCTAATTATGGAAACAGCATTCATCACCACCTCCAGCCTAAAAAATGCCTGGGAAGAGCTGAAAGCAAAAGAACCTCAGCTGAGAATCAGAGACGCAGCCCAAAAGCTAGGCGTATCCGAAGCGGAACTCTTGGCTACCGGAATGGGCGATAATGTCATCCGTCTGAAAGAAGACTTTGTAGATCAGGTGCAGAAGTTTCCCAAGTTGGGAAAAGTCATGTCCCTGACCCGGAATGAGGGATGCGTGCTGGAGCACAAAGGCACTTTTCAAAAAATAGACATCATGCAGGCTGGGCCACAGCAGATTGGGACTGTAATTGGGCCGATAGAGCAGCGGGTATTTTTTGGGGCGTGGAAGTTTGGCTTTGCCGTATCCAACGACACCCCAAGAGGACCTCAAAATAGCCTTCAGTATTTTGACAAAGAGGGCAATGCCGTAATGAAGGTTTTCTTCCAGGAAGAAACCAATCTGGAATTTGCAGAGCTTTTCCTCAAAGATCATCAGGCGGAGGAACAGAGCCCCGTACTGGTTTTGGAGTCTTTTCCAGCCAAAGAATACATCAGCAGAGAAGAATTGGATGAAGCCTCATTTACATCGGATTGGGAAAACATGAAGGATACCCATGATTTCTTTGGCATGCTTCGCAAATACAAGCTCAACCGACTGAATGCGGTAGAATGGATCGACGACAAGTGGGCATACGAAGTGGATAGGCTTTCCACTCGTAAAATCTTGGAATCAGCTTCAGAGACTCAGCTTCCCATCATGATTTTTGCCGGAAATATGGGGAATATTCAAATCCATCAGGGCAAAGTCAACTCCATCCGAATGATGGGAGACTGGCTGAATGTGATGGATCCTGAGTTTAATATGCATCTGAATGAAAGAGAAATCGCCAGAGCTTTTGTGGTCCATAAGAATACCACGGAAGGATTGGTTTCAGCTTTGGAGCTTTTCGATAAAGATGGGGAAATGGTGGCCCAATTCTTCGGCCTGAGAAAACCGGGAATTCCCCAAAAGCCCGAGTGGAAAGCCATCCTTGACCGTTTGAATTGATCAAACAAGCGGAGATTGATCTCCGCTTAAATTTTGACTTTATGTTTAGAATTAATCCAAATAAAATTAAACTGTTGCTTTTTCTTCTTTCCTTATTCGTCGGCTATGCTTGGGCTGGAGATGGGGCAAAGAAAATTTTGGATCCTCAAGGAAATCCCATTCCGCATGCCTTGGTAAAGGTAAGTGGCTCGGCTCCCATTTCTGTAAATGAAAGTGGGGAGATTGATGCTCTTCCCGTCATCGAGGGTGAAATTGTAGTCTTTGCCTTGGGCTTTGAGACTAAAAAACTCAGCACGGAAGAATGGAGGCAGGCAGACGCGGTAGTTTTGAAAGAAAAAACCGGATCCTTGCAGGAGGTAGTTGTGGCTGCCACCCGGACTGACCGCACAGTGGAAGACCTTCCAATGCCCGTCACTGTCCTCAATTCGGAGAAAATCCAGCAAACAGGAGGGTTAAGGCTTTCTGAAGTTTTGCGCGAGCAGACCGGCCTTCAGATCACCTCAGACCATGGGGCAGGCTTGCAAATGCAAGGATTGGATTCGGATTATATTTTGATTCTGCTTGACGGCGAACCATTGATCGGCCGGACTGCAGGTACCTTTGACTTGGACAGAATCTCCGTTTCCTCAATCGAGCGGATAGAAATTCTACGTGGCCCTTCCAGCGCTATTTATGGAAGCGAGGCAATGGCCGGAGTAATCAATATCATTACCAAGCCTGTCGATGAGCAAACTCAGCTGGACTTGGGCTTGAGATTCCGCTCCTTCAATACCTGGAATCCTTATGCGGAAGTGGGTATCGGAAACGAAAAATGGTCTGCCAAAATCCTCTATGATTATTTCTCTACCGATGGATTTGATCTCACTCCAGAGACTGTAGGACAGACCCAAAACCCCTACCAAGCCCAAACGGCCCAAGTGAAACTAGGAGGAAAAATCAGTGAAAAATTTGATCTGAATTTGTTTCTCAGAGGCTATTCTGAAAGTTCCTCCGGTGAAATGCAGACTTCCGGACCGACCCCTGAATTGTTGGAAATGGATAATTCCCGAAAGGATTTCAATTTCAACCCAACATTCAGGTATAGACCAAATGAAAACCTTCTTTTTACCCTCAGAGGGATGACTTCATGGTTTTCCACCCTTTCTGATACCCGATTCCAGAGGGACGGTAGCGCCTTTGATTTTCAGGAATTCAATCAATTCTATCACCGCACAGAACTGCAAACTGACTGGCAGGCCAATTCAAGGAATCTGTTCACACTGGGGATGGGGCATTTGGTAGAAACCGTAGAAGCTACCCGATACGATGGTCTCAATCGTTTTGACGCAGGCTACTTTTTCCTACAGCATCAATGGGATCCTCATGTCAAAGTCAATTTGGTGACCGGTTTGAGGGCTGATTTTCACAGTCAGTATGGCAACAGACTTAGTCCCAAGATTTCCGGACAGTATAAGTTTTCTGAAAAATTCAGCTGGCAGGCTTCTTTTGGAGCAGGCTTTAAGGCTCCGGATTTCCGCCAGCTGCTCTTGAACTTCAACAATGCTGCCTCTGGCTATTATGTCTTTGGAGCATTGCTGGCTGAGGAGGGAATTCAGCGACTTCAGGACCAGGGATTGGTGGCTAGAGTCCTGATTCAGCCGGAGACCTTGGGGAATTTGACCGCGGAGACGTCCTTGGCTTTGAATACAGGATTTCGATTGAAACCGGATGCAAAGTGGCTGATCCAAGTCAATGCCTACAGAAATGCCATTGACAACCTCATCGAAACAGCTCCGATTGCTCAGTTGGTCTCCGGTCAGAACGCTTTTTCCTACTTCAATATCCGACAAGTGGTCACCCAAGGTGTGGAGACCGATATCAGCTACCAGGTTTCACCGCATCTTAGTCTGAGCTTGGGCTATGCTTTTCTGGACTCCTATGACAAAGATGCCCTGGACCGGATTGATGCTGGGGAGGTCTTCAAACGAGACAGCCAAAACCGAACCACCCGAGTGGAAAGAGCAGATTATGGAGGCTTATTCAACCGAAGCCGACATAGTGGAAATTTCAAGATCAATTACCGGGAAAACTGGACCGGGACAGACTGGGCGCTTCGTGCTATTTACAGGGGGCGATTTGGTTTTGCCGACCTAAACGGTAATCTCATTCTGGACGATGACCGAGAATATGCCGACGGCTGGGTTAGCCTTAACCTCACGGTGACCAAAACCCTTTCCTCAGGGATTTTCCTGGAGGTGGGAGCAACAAATATCCTGGGCACTCTGACTCCACAACAACCCAACAATCCCGGAAGAGTGCTTTTCGCCGGGCTTAGAATTCCTTTTGCAAACCTTATTCAAAAATAAATCAAACCTAAATTATAAATGAAAACGCTAGTAAAACCGCTATTTCTACTCCTATCCCTTGGATTCTTTTCTGCTTGTAATGAAGATACCCCAGAGCCAGTAGTCCCCTTGGAAGCTGTACTGGTTGAAGATCTTGCAGCACCTAATGATGTGATCGACCGTGTGACAGGTCAGGTGACCGAGGAGAGACCTTTTCAGTATTTCAGCCTCGAGACCAATTCTCTTGTCAGTGAATCCGAAGACTGGGATTTGGCATTTAAGGGGACCACAATTCGTGTCAACGCATCAAAAGACGTAAAAGCCTCCATCGTAACAGGCATCTTCGAGGAGATCAACATTGTGCCTTCTTCCGCTGTGTTTACAACAGATACGGAAAGCACCTTTGCCATTCCTACCGGCAGTGGAAGTGGATGGTACAATTACAACCCAGCCACCTTTACCGTGACTCCTATTCCAGGACGCGTGATTTTAGTGCAGACTGCGGCCGGCAATTATTCCAAAATTGAGATTTTGAGTTACTATAAAGGAAATCCTCCTGTTGCGGAAATCAACCCCATGACTACTCCAAGTGCACATTACACCTTCAGATATGTGCTTCAAGCCAATGGATCCATGAATTTCTGAGTTTGGATAGATTTTTTCAACTGGGTAAAAGAGAGCACTTCGGTGCTCTTTTTTTACTCCAAAATCCTTGTAGCAAACAGGAATGCCTTTTTCCAATAAGAATTACTCAGGTAATCCTCGGTGACTCCCAAGGAGGTGGAAGCATGAATAAAGCGGATGTCATTTTTATCTGCTTCTGTGACGATCCCTGAGTGTGATACCTGATTTTTCCTCTTTCCGGTGGCGAAAAAAAGCAAATCTCCCGGCTGCACTTCCTGAATTTTGATCTTTTGGCCGACTTTGCTTTGATCGGCAGACATCCGAGGGAGATTGATGCCGACCGAGTAGTAGGCATGAAATACCAAGGCTGAACAATCCATTCCTGCCCGGGTAGTCCCTCCGAACTTGTAAGGAGTACCCCGGTAGGATTTGGCGGTTTGGATCACGGTGAATGCAGGACTTTCCTCGGCAATCCTCTTTTTTGATTTGCAGGAAAAGGCCAACACCGCGACCAAGAATAGAAAAAGGGAAGTTCGGGAGGGAGAAAAATTCTTGGATTTCAAGGGAATTAGTTTTAATTGATTCAAGTTTACCTCACCAAGGATTAATTTTCAAGAGATTCTCGGGGGAACATGGATTTTTCTTAAGTGATATCCATCACCGAATCCGATTTTTGTCATGATTTACCTTTGTACTATCAAAACAGAAAATGTACAAGACTATGAATATCAAACAGTTTTATGATGAAGGCCTAGCGCACGCTAGCTATGCTATCCTATCTGAAGGAAAAGTAGCGCTGGTAGACCCAGGAAGAAATCCCCAGCAGTATTATGACTTTGCAGAGGAAAGCGATGCCCAGATCGTGGCAGTCATCGAGACTCATCCGCATGCGGATTTTGTAAGTTCACATTTGGAATTCCACAAGAATGAAGGAGCTACCATCTACGTCTCCAAAATGGTTGGGGCTGAGTATCCTCATACAGGATTTGATGAAGGAGATTCCTTCCAAATGGGAAAAGTGACTTTCCACGCTCTTCACACCCCAGGTCACTCACCGGATTCGATCAGCATCTTGTTGAAGGATGAAATTGGAAAAGATCACGCCTTGTTTTCCGGTGATACTTTATTTATCGGTGACGTCGGACGTCCCGATTTGAGAGAAAAAGCCGGGAATATGACCGCTCAGCGCGAGGAATTGGCTCGGATGATGTACCACACGGTTCAGAATAAGCTGAAGCCGCTTGCAGATGATATCCTAGTATTCCCTGCACATGGTGCCGGATCGCTTTGTGGGAAAAACCTCAGCGATGCCCGTCAGTCTACCATCGGTGAGCAGCGTGCTACCAACTGGGCTTTCTCTGATTTGGACGAAAAGACCTTTATGGATTCCCTGCTTCAGGGACAGCCATACATCCCCAAGTACTTTGGCTATGATGTGGATATGAACAAAAAAGGGGCTCCTGCATATCAGCGTTCCCTTTCTCAGGTAAGTATTTGGCCGGAAGGATCTACCCTTCCTGAGGGGGCTTTGGTCATCGATGCCAGAAAGAATGAGCAATTTGTAAAAGGGCATATCCCAGGAGCGATCCATATCATGAATGGCGGCAAATTTGAAACTTGGTTAGGATCCATTGTTGGTCCTGAAGAAAAGTTTTTCCTAGTGGCTGATTCCGCTGCAGAATTGGAAATTTTGATCACCAAATCTGCTAAAATCGGCTATGAGCAATTGATCAAAGGTGCAGTAGTCAATCCTGATGGCATGACCGAAAAAGGAACCTCCTTTGATGTAGAAGCTTTCAAGGCAAATCCTGAGGCTTACACCGTTGTGGATATCCGTAGCCGGGATGAGCATGCAAACTCACCCATTTTCGAAGGATCCTTGAATATTCCACTTCAGGAATTGAGAGAAAGAGCAAAAGAAATTCCTACCCAAAAGCCAGTATTGATTCATTGTGCTGGTGGATATCGTTCGGCGGCAGGTTCAAGCATCGTTGCTGGAGCATTGGATAGTGCAGAAGTTTTGGATTTCAGTGAAGCGATCAAGGACTTTCAAGTGCCTGTGGCTCACTAAGGAGAAAAGTTGGAAATCACCTCAAAGAGGCTGTCTCAAAAGTGAAATTTGTTACATTGAGCGAAGTCGAAATGTCGTCCGGAAAGCTGGAAATGGCCTTTGACTCCTGTCACCCTGAGCACTTGAGAGACGAGAGTCTCGAAATCGAAGGGTCAGGCTGACAACGAAACGATTTTTGAGACAGCCTCTTTTTTGATGCTTGGCCATAGATTTTTTGAAAAAAAGCCAACCAAAATGGGTATTTTCAAGTCTTTCTCTGAAATGCCAATCCATGAGCCGGGAAGAATTCAGTCAGTTGCCTCTCTTTCAAAAGATCAAAACCCTCTATATGGAGGGTACTTTTGTGGTGGGCATCCGCTACTACCGGCACAAAGTCAATCTGTATCTGCTGGAAGATGAATACGTGGAAGTTTTTTACAATCACAAGGAAGATAAAATCGACAAGATCGACTTTTTGCCGAGAGATCACAGTCGGATGAAATTCTATCTGGATCAGATTAAGATTGGCTAATCAAATTTTTCCAATTCTCCCTGATAAAAATCCTCCCGGTATCTAAATCTACCCACGCCTTTCAAATTGCCTTCTTGAATCTCTACTGTTGGGTCAGTGGATTTCATGGGAAGATCAAATTCCAGAACGACCTCGATTTTTCTTACATCTTGTCCAGAAAGATTCTTCACCAGACCTTCCTCCACCGCTAAAATCCGGATTTTCCCACCTTTTTTTGGAAAAAAGTTATCCGTTAAGTAGGCATAATACTTTTCCTGATTTGCTACATCTATTCTAAATTGATCGAAACTGGTATAATTGGGGTCAGAATCAGCTTTTGATTTTTCAGCCAGAAAAACCTCTACTAAATCCTCATAGGGATAATAGGTATTGAATAAGTTCACTATATCCTGAAATGGGACATTTTCACCTCTAGGGATATCATCTGGGAGGGGTTGAGATGGGGTTTCCAGCCCAATAGACCATTTATGATCAAATGTTCTGATATCAAAAAAATGGTAGCCCTGAAATTTCCCATTGATTCCCAAACTCCCACTTCCATTCCCAGATCGAATATTCGTAGTTCCAAAAATACTTCCATCAGGCAAAGTCCCCTCAAAACCCACTTCTTCAAGAAGGTTTTCAGGCTCTTCATTGTCTTGGCAAGAGAAAAAAAGTAAGCATAAAAGGAGAGCTGGCAAAATTTTCAAAGCGTTTTTCATAAAGGTTGATTTTGGTTAGTAAAAGTGTTTTTAGTCCAGACGAATGATTTTCAACTTTTGCTACAACAAAAAACCGCAGAACTTTCATCCTGCGGTTTTTTATTCTGAATTGGGAAGTTTTTACAATTTTCTCTTCAGGAAATCTGTCATTTGGGTATACAGATGCCAAGTGGTATTTCCCCCATAAATCCCATGGTTTCTGTTTGGATAGTAAAAGGTTTCAAACTGCTTGTCTGCTTTGATCAAGGCATCGACTAGATCCACGGAGTTCTGGAAATGGACATTGTCATCCCCTGTGCCATGAATCAGCAGGAAGTTTCCTTTTAGTTTGTTCACATGAGTGATCGGGCTGTTATCATCGTAACCCGCCGGATTGAGCTGGGGAGTCTGCAGGTATCGCTCGGTATAGATTGTGTCGTAGTATCTCCAAGTGGTGACCGGAGCCACGGCGATAGCGGTTTTGAACACGTCATTTCCGATCATCAGGGAAAGCGAGGACATGTAACCTCCGTATGACCAACCCCAGATTCCGATTCGGGAAGGATCTACAAAAGGCATTTTTGCAAAATACTTGGCCCCTTCAATCTGATCGATAGTTTCAAGCTTCCCTAGGTTGGCATAAGTAGAATGCTTGAAATCACGACCACGGGCTCCGGTGCCTCGATTGTCTACACAGGCCACGATAATTCCCTCTGCTGCCAAGGCCTGATGCCAGAAGTCGCGGGTTCCTCCCCAGGAATTCAGGACATTCTGAGAACCAGGACCTCCATAGACATACATCAGCACAGGATATTTCTTGTTCGGATCAAAGTCTGCCGGCTTGATGATATAGCCATTCAGCTCAGTGCCATCTACAGTTGGGAAGGTGAAAAATTCTTTTTTACCCAAAGCAAAACCAGCCAAACGATCCTTCAAGGCCTGATTGTCTTCCAAAACTTTCAGTTCTTTTCCAGCGGCATCATTTAAAGTCACCTTGACGGGAGTATCCAAAGTCGAATAATAATCAATGAAAAACTTGTGGTCCGGACTCATGTTGATGGTGTGGCTACCCTTGGCAGGAGTCAGGATTTTCTTGCCTTTACCGTCCAGATTGATCACATAGAAATTTCGCTCCAGTGGGGATGCTTCCGTGGAGATGAAGTAAAGTTTTTTCGCTTTTTCATCGATTCCCACCATAGAAGTCACTTCCCAGTTGCCGGAAGTGATCTGACGAATAAGAGATCCATCCAGATTGTGATGGTAAATATGCTTGAAGCCGTCCTGCTCGGAAGTACGGATAAAGGTCTTTCCATCGCTGAGGTATTGAAGATCGTCGTTGTAGTCCAAGTCCACATAGGTTTTGGCGGTCTCAGAGACGATGAGCTTGCTTTCTCCAGTGCTCGCATTGGCATGAAACAGGTCCAGCTGATTTTGCAGGCGATTCATTCGGATAAAGGCCAAGGTGTTGGCATCCTGTGTCCAGTAGATTCTTGGCAGGTAGATATCCGTTTCAGTTCCAGCATCGACTTTCTGGGTTTGGGCAGTTGCCAAATCATAGACATGAATGCTGACGATGGAATTTTTTTCTCCTGCTTTAGGGTATTTGAATTTGTAATCCTGAGGATAGAGTGGCCCCCAAAGCTGCATATTGAATTCGGGTACTTGGGTCTCGTCAAATCGGATAAAGGCGATCTTTTTGCCGTCTGGAGACCATTTGAAAGCCTGAGCCATGGAAAATTCCTCTTCATACACCCAGTCTGCCGCTCCGTTGATGATTTTGTTCCATTCCCCGTCGGAGGTGATTTGAGTGAGTTTGTTGCTGGCCAATTCGACCATAAACAGGTTGTTGTTTTGGACAAAAGCTACCTTGTCATTATCTGGAGAAAGAGTGGCGTAGGAGATTTTCTCTCCGTTCATCAGTTGTTGCTTTTCTCCTGTGGCCAAATCCACCACATAGAAAACCCCCTTGGAGGATCGGCGGTAGATGGATTCCACGTCTGTGGCGATCAGAGCCTTGGATTCATCCGCATTGAAGGAGTAGCTGGAAAAATTCACACCCAACTTCGCGCCATCCAAAAGAACTCCGGCTTCCTCACCGGTGGCCAGATTGATTTTAACTACCGCAGGAGCTCCGCTACGCTGTACGAGCGAACTGTAAAATTGCCCGTCTTTCATCCAGTTGATTCCATTGACGGACTTTTGGCTGAAGGTTCCTTTTTTGAAGACGTCTTCGAGCGTTACTTTTTTCAGGCTTTGCGCCTGAGTACTCAGAGCCATTCCGATCATCGCTATCCAAGCCAGGCTGAGCACTTTCCAACTTCTAATCATATTTTCTTGATTTGGGTAAAATTCTTTTCTGAAACGTGGGCGAATATATAAAACGCTCCGAGTCATTGGAAACCCTTGGAGGGTAAACGGAAAATTAGCTATTTCGTACTTAGATTTTTCCCCGCTATGAAGAAGAAAATTGCCTTGGTTACCGGAGGCTTCACCGGTGAATCCGTCATTTCGCTTAAAAGTGCCGCTGTCGTCGAAAAGACCATCGATCGTGATCGGTATGATGTCTACAAGATTCTGATTTACCCCGGAGATTGGCATTTTATCTGTGCCTCTGGGGAGAAGATTCCAGTGGACTTGAATGACTTCAGTATCTCTATCGGGGATGAAAAGGTCAAGTTTGACGGAGTGTTCAATATTCTTCACGGCTCTCCCGGAGAAGATGGGAAGTTGGCCGGCTACTTTGATATGTTGGGCATCCCATACACCACTTGCGATCAGCTGACCTCGGCTATCACGATGAACAAGGGCTATACCAAAGCCATTGTGCAGGATATTCCTGAGCTGAACGTGGCCAAATCCATTCAGCTTTTTGAAAATACTCCTGGAAATTCAGCAAAGATTGAGGCTGAGCTTACCCTGCCACTCTTTATCAAACCCAACAACGGAGGAAGCTCCATAGGGATGAGTAAGGTAAAAACGTGGGAAGAGCTGCCTGAGGCCTTGGAAAAGGCTTTCGCAGAGGACAAGCAGGTGCTCGTGGAGGAGTTTGTAAGCGGAAGAGAGTTTTCAATTGGGGTTTTCAAAGGAAAAGGGGAGATCACCGTTTTGCCGGCTACGGAGATCGTAAGCAGCAAGGAATTCTTCGATTACGAGGCCAAGTACATTCCCGGAGTGACGGAGGAAATCACCCCCGGTCGGATGAGTGAAGAGGAAGTGGAGCGAGTCGGCCGGATCGTATCCCAAGTCTATGAGAAGCTGAACTGCAAAGGAGCAGTGCGTATTGATTATTTTCTACAGCACGAGACGGGGAAGTTTTATTTCATCGAAATCAATACGGTACCTGGACAAACCGAAACCAGCTTAATTTCCCAGCAGGTTCGGGCAATTGGGATGGAAGTGCGGGAGTTTTACAACCAGTTGATTGAGGAGATGTTTGAAAAATAATACAGTAGAAATACAATAGAAATACAATAGAAATACAGTAAAAATACCTCCTTGCTAAATGTAGCAGACCAATACTATTTCTACTGTATTTCCCGGAGCAAAGCGGAGTGTATTTCTATCTGTTTCTGATTTACTTTTTACTAAACTCAAAAAGCTTCCTTTTTTCTTCTTTGCTCAGCGCATCGTAGCCTTTCTCGGCGATTTTGTCCAGGATTCGGTCGATTTCTTCCTGAGTGGTTTCTGTCGACTTGCTTACCGGACTTGATTTTTGGGAACTTCCAAACCCGGCAAATCCTCCGGAATTGGTAGTTGTTTTGGCTTTGCGGTAGCTTACTTTGACTTTGCTTCTTCTTCCGGAGAGGAGGTTTTCAAAGAAAATACCCACTTTCTGCACGGGTTTGCCCCAATCATTTCCTTTGCGAAGCTGCACTACATAGAGGTAGCCCAAAAGCGCACCGCCCAAGTGAGCAATTTCCCCTCCGGCATTGGCTCCGATGGAGTTGGCAAAGGAAAGGATCACGTAAAAAGCGGCGATGTAAACGATTTTAACCGGCCCGATCAGAATCAGGAAAAATGTGGTATTCGGAGCCAATGTAGCGGCCCCCACCACCACTCCAAATACTCCGGCACTAGCCCCCAGCATCATGGAAGAACTCACCGAGTCATTGAAATAGGGAGAAAGATTATAGATCAACACGTAGAAAATCGCCCCAAACAAACCGCCCAGGATGTATAGATTGGCCAGCTTTCGGCTTCCCAAATACTGATGGACCACCATTCCAAACCAATACAGAAATAGCATATTGAAAAGGATGTGGAATACCCCTTCGTGTAAGAACATGTAGGTAAGTGGTGTCCAAGGCTGGAAAGCCAATTTCTCCAAAGAGGCAGGCATCATCAGCCAGCTTAAGCCAGCTCGATAGAGTTCGCCCAAGCCTCCGATGGTGAGAATCACCCGGCTGATCAGCAAAGCAAAAAACACAATCAAATTGATGGCAATCAGCTTATAAAGGCTGTTGTCGCTGTGCCGGAAGGCATTTCTCAGATTTTCCCAAAAGCTACCGTACATATCAATAGAAGCTGTTTCTGTCTTTTTTCCAATTGTAAACCAAGGCCGCCCCAATGATCAGACCGCTCAGGTGTGCGAAATGGGCCACATTATCCGTGGGATTATTGATCATAACGCTGTATATCGTATATACGGCATAAGCCCCCACCAGATACTTGGCCTTGATGGGCATCGGTGGAAAGAGCAAAAAGAGCTGAGTATTGGGGAAAAGCATCCCAAAAGCAATCAAAATTCCAAACAATGCTCCAGAAGCTCCGACCATGGGCTGATTCACATTTAAGCGCAAAATGGCCTGAAGGGTTTTTTCTGCCCGCTCAATGTAGATTGGATCCTCTGGATTACGGCTAAAGGCATCGACGAATTCAAATACCTCCGGGGAGAAGTATCCTCGGTTTTGCACAACAAGTTTATTGAAGTATTCCGGATCGGGGTTGGCTTCAAAGGTCAAAACTTTGCTTTCCAGTGACTTGTATTGATACACACTGTATCCCGTGTAAAGGACACCGGCACCCACTCCACAGACCATCCAGAGGGTAAACAGTTTTTTGGGACCCAGAAACTGTTCTAAAAGGGGGCCAAATATCAGAAGGCCAAACATGTTGCTGAACAAATGCCAGAAATCAGCATGCATAAACATGTAAGTCAAAAACTGAAAGGGTTTGAAATATTCACTTTGGATATTGAACAGGGCAAACCATTGGTTAAGGACTGGTAAAACAAAACTCGCCACCAAGAAGACAACCACGTTGATCAGGAGGAGATTTTGGACTACCGGTGTGATGTTTCTGAACATGTTATTTTCCGAAAAAAGAATGTATGCTATTTAAATCCAATTTGACAAAAGTTTTGTTCCCTGCCGGCGAATAGTTTGGATTTTGGCAGGCAAAAAGCTGCCCAACCAGATTTTCCATTTCCTGGGGATTGAGTTTTTGTCCTTTCTTGATCGATGATCTACGGGAAAGTGAGCGCGCAAGGTTTTCTCTTTTGTCCAGAGAGAGCTCATTTTTGAAATTTTTAAACTGCTCGAGAAGTCCTTCGAAAAGGTCCTTTTCATTTTTTACCGTCACATCTGCAGGCACACCTTGGATCAAAAAGGTGTCTTTTCCAAAAGGCTCCACCATAAATCCCAAACTGTGCAATTCTTCCACCATGTCCATCACCAAGGCATAATCCGAAGGATTTAGCTGGATTGTGGCAGGAAAAAGACACTGCTGAGAGGCTCCTTTGGCTGTTTGGATATTTTTCAGATATCGCTCATAGAGTATCCGCTCATGCGCTGACTGCTGATCGAGGATCATCAATCCGGTCGACATCTGGGCCACGATGTAGCTCTGCTCCACCTGAAAGGTAGTGCCGGTGGATTCAGTTTCCTCTGGTACGATCATAAATCGAGGCTCATCCATGGAGGCCCGGCTGGGGAAAGTCAGGATTTCTGTTTCCTCTTCGCCTTTGGGTTGGCTGGGGATGTTTTGGGAAGGTAAGTTTCCTTCAAAAAGACGCTCCCAGCCAGAAACTGATGATTTTTTGAATTCAGGAGTATTGAAGGTCTTGTAGCTGTATTCCCGGTCTACCTGCACTTTCTTCTCAGGATCTTTGGTCCAGTTTTCCTGGAAGTTCACATCCAAACTGAAATCCAGGGAAGGGGCCACGTGATGAGCACCCAAGGCCTGTTTGACCGCGGAGCGAATCACTGCATACACAGTCCGCTCATCGTCAAATTTGATTTCCGTCTTGGTGGGATGCACATTGATATCGATATGTGCCGGGTCAATGTCCAAAAAGAGCACATAGAACGGATGCTGATCGGCTTGAATCAACCCCTCAAAAGCTGAACTGACCGCATGGCTCAGATAGGAGCTTTTGATGTAGCGGTTGTTGACAAAGAAAAACTGCTCTCCCCGGGTTTTTTTGGCGCTTTCAGGTTTGCCAATATACCCTTTGACATTGAGATGGGGGGTGAGTTCTTCACAAGGAACAAGCTGACCCTGATAGGATTTGCCAAAAAGGCCCACAATCCGCTGACTGAGTTTGCCACTCGGAAGGTTGTACGTTTCCAAATCCTGCTGATACAGGGTAAAAGCTACCTCTGGATAAGATAAAGCCACTCTTTGGAACTCTTCCACCAGGTGCCTCATCTCCACTGGATTGGATTTGAGGAAATTTCTTCGGGCAGGAACATTGAAAAACAGGTTTCGCATCGAGATCGATGTACCAACAGGGACTGCAACGGGTTCCTGTTTTTTGACCTCCGAGCCGTCGATCTGGATCAGGGTACCCAGTTCGGAATCTGCCTGCCGTGTTTTCATTTCCACTTGGGCCACAGCAGCTATGGAGGCCAAAGCCTCTCCACGGAAGCCAAAGGTTCGAATGGCAAAGAGATCTTGAGAAGTTCGGATTTTGGAGGTAGCATGCCGCTCAAAACTCATGCGGGCATCTGTCGGGGACATGCCTTTCCCATTGTCAATGACTTGGACTAGCTGCTTACCCGCATCCTTGATGATGACCTGAACGTGTGTTGCCCCGGCGTCAATCGCATTTTCCAAAAGCTCTTTGAGTGCTGAGGAGGGTCGTTGGACTACTTCTCCTGCAGCAATCTGGTTGGCAATGGCATCCGGAAGCAGCTGGATGACATTGTTCATCTTTTGCCTTGCTTTTTGATTCTGAAGAAAAAGTAAACTGCACCTACTATCACTGCTCCATAAGTGAGGTAGGTGAATATTTCTGGGCCGATGTAAATGTATCCAAAAGAAGCTGCAATCAACCCAAAAAAGATGATTGTGCGGATCATAGCAGTAGAGCTGAAAAGATTGGTGTCTCTCTGCTTGATACCTCTATAGTTGGAGAATGACCCGCGAATGCCAGCGCCATAACCCATTGGGTTTTCGTCATCACCACTAATCAGCCCTTCTTCTTTAAGTTCTTGTTTGATTCTGGAAGTTCTTTCCTCTATTTCTTCCTTTACGGGATCGTAGTATCTGGGCTTGATATCAAATCTCTGTGGAGAGGAGGTTCTGAATATGGAAGGAAATTTCATCGGGGTCTTATTTAATTCGGCAAAAGGCAATTTCATCTGTGCCTTTTTACCTTGGATTTGAAGTTAAGTCCGTTCTTTCAAAACTGGGCAAAATTTGGAAGGCCGCATTCCTTTACACGTATCTTTTTCTCCAATACCTTAAATTTTGTTTATCCCATCCGTCCATGGGTCAGATTTTACTGGACATTAGCAGGGATTTCTCAGCTTTCTTACCCAAACTTTATTAACTTGAAATTTGCGTAGGCAGTCTGCGTTGTTGATTCAAAGGTTGAGAAGGATTTCTCCCTTTTCTTTAGTATCAACACAAATTTACTTCAAAAGTTAAGGAATTAAAATCATGTATGGGATGAGAAAGAAGCCTTGGATGCTTCTCAGCTTTTTGTTGATTATGGGCCTGTTTTCTTCCGCAAGGATTGATCTTTTTGTGGCCAATGAAGATCCTCTTCTCAGTACAGACCGCTCTCTTCAGCTTTCTTGGGTAGATAGCGTGTTCAATGCGCTGACTTTTGACGAACGTCTGGGACAGCTGTTCATGGTCGCTGCCTATTCCAATAAGGATCAAAAGCATGTGGATGAGATCAGCAATCTAATCAAATCAGAAAACCTGGGAGGTTTGATTTTTTTTCAGGGAGGTCCCAATAGGCAAGCCCGATTGACCAATTACTATCAAGCTCAGGCAAAAACCCCACTTTTTATTGCCATGGATGCGGAGTGGGGTGTGGGGATGCGACTGGATTCGGTGCTGAATTTTCCCAAAGCAATGACTTTGGGGGCCGTGCAGGATGATCAGCTGATTTATGAGATGGGAAAGCAGATTGCCCTGCAATTCAAGGAACTGGGCATGCACATCAACTTTGCCCCGGTGGTGGATGTAAATTCCAATCCAAATAATCCGGTCATAGGCTATCGGGCTTTTGGTGAAAACAAAGACTTGGTGACCCGACAGGCTTTAGCCTACATGAAGGGCCTTCAGGACCACGGGGTCATCGCCAATGCCAAGCACTTTCCGGGTCACGGAGATACGGAAACTGACAGTCACCACACCCTTCCGGTCATTAAGCATGCAGAAAATCGAATCTGGAATGTGGACCTTTATCCTTATCAGGAGCTATTCAGGGAAAATCTGATGTCTGTCATGGTCGCCCATCTTGATGTGCCAAGTCTGAATCAAGGCACCAGCGTGCCCACTAGCCTTTCCAAGCCTGTGGTCACTGACTTGCTCCAAAAGCGGATGAATTTTCAGGGATTGGTCTTCACGGATGCCTTGAACATGAGAGGAGTAGCCGTGTCCAACAGACCCGGAGAAGTGGATGTCAAGGCCCTTTTGGCGGGAAACGATGTACTTTTATATTCTCAGGATGTACCCAAAGCCAAAATCCTGATCAAGGAAGCGGTCAGTCAAGGACTGATTTCAGAAGCAGAAATCAACAGAAGAGTAAAGAAAATTCTCAAGGCAAAATATTGGGCAGGTCTGCACAAAAGAAAACCTATTGATACCCACAAAATCGCCGAGCGCTTAAATCCAACTGATTCAAAGGTAGTCTTGGAGAAGTTGTATGCAGATGCCTTCACGGTGACTTCCAACAAAGGGGATCTTTTGCCTTTCAAGCAGCTGGATATGAAGACCTTTGCCAGTCTGACCATTGGCGATCCCGGTGAAAAATTCTCCCAATACCTGAATAAATACACCAAAGTAGAGCACTTTTCGGTGGGGAAAGCCGCTACTCAATCCGAGCACTATGCCCTGATGAAAAAGCTGGAGGATTTTGATGTGGTCATCGTGGGACTCATGGGCGTCACCAACAGTCCCAATCGGGCATTCGGCATCGCTCCCATGGACATTCAGCTAATCAAAGCCTTGGAAAAAAGGCAAAAGGTAGTCACCGTACTATTTGGGAATGCCTATGCTGCTACAGCTGTCCAGGGAATGGGAAATGTGGTTCTTGCCTACGAAAACAATGACATGACGCAAATGCTGGCACCTCAGCTTCTCTTTGGAGGTCGTCCCGGCAAAGGAATTCTTCCGGTAAGTGTCAGTGGAGGGTATTCCCAAGGAGTGGGAGGCTTTCTTCCGGGTTTGGAGAAGTTGTCTTACGGGTTGCCTGAAAGTGTGGGGCTCAGTAGTGAAAAACTTGACCGGATAGATGAAGTTGCCCAAAGAATGATCAAAATCCAAGCCGCACCAGGAGCCAATGTGCTGGTAGTAAAGGATGGAAAAGTGGTCTTCGAAAGATCTTACGGATACTTGGATTACAAAAGAACAGCCCGTGTAACCTCGAATACGGTGTATGATTTGGCATCCATCACCAAGGTACTCGCTACCACTCAGGCGGCCATGTTTTTGGAAAGCAGGGGAGAGCTGGATATGGATAAAACCTTGGGCTATTACCTTCCTGAGCTGAGAGGGACTAACAAGGCCAATCTGGTGCTGAAAAATGTGATGGCTCATGAAGCAGGACTGAAGGCATTTATTCCTCACTATGTGAAAACGGTAGAGGGAGGCCAATGGAGGTCTGAGTACTACAAACCTGCATCCGAACCGGGATTTTCGCGCCCAGTGTCCAATGATATGTTTGCAAGGGATGGATTGAGGGACAGTATTTGGAACTGGACCGTCAAGTCAGACTTGCTTCCCAAGCCGGTGAAATATGTTTATTCAGACCTCACCATGTACTTCATGCAGGCAGTCATCGAGCGGATAGTGAATCAGCCATTGGATGAATTTTTAGTTCAAAACTTCTACGAACCTTTGGGCCTGCATACGCTTACCTTTAATCCAGCCAACAAAATGCCCATCACGTCTATTGCTCCGACGGAGAATGATGTGGCTTTCAGAAAAAGACAGGTGCAAGGCTTTGTCCACGATCCAGGAGCAGCCATGTTTGGTGGAGTAGCCGGGCATGCAGGATTATTCGGTACGGCCAATGATCTGGCAGTGATGATGCAGCTGATGCTCAATCAGGGTAAATATGGGGATGTCACACTGATTCGCCCGCAGACTGTAAAAGAGTTTACCAAAAGGCAATCCAATATGAGCCGAAGAGGATGGGGATGGGATAAGCCCGAACCGGAGGCTGGAAAGGGAGGTTCTGCGGGGAAATTAGCTCCCAAATCCACCTTTGGTCATACCGGATTTACCGGAACTTGTGTTTGGGCAGATCCTGAAAATGACCTGATTTATGTTTTCCTCTCCAATCGCGTCTATCCAGATGCCAATAACAATAAGCTTCTTTCAGAAGGAATCCGGACTGAGATTCATGATTTGATCTACGAGGCGATGGAGAATTAATCTGAATTTGTCTCTTTTTGAAAATATTAATTTGAGAAGATCAATGTTGTTCGATCCAAAATTCGTACGAAATGCTGTCGGGACTGAATTTAATGACAAGAGAATTGGGGTCAATTGTTGACCACCCCACTGGATAAAACATTAGAGTGTCAGGCTGCCCATTTCTCAAAAACCATTCATTGTAATTCTTTTGTGCTTTTTCTCGGTTTTCCGGTTTGAAGTTTTCCGGATTGGAAAGAGAAAGAGAATCAGGAAATTCAATTCCTTTAGGAATTCTAATTTCAATTTTTTCTCTACTTGGAGGGCCTAACAAGCCTAGGATTGAATCTCTATTAATCCCAGGCTTTAAATAATTTTCCAATAAATCCTGTGTCATTCTTGAACGAGGATTGTGTCGCTCTGTCTCGCTATTGTTTGACATCCATACCGATTTTTCAAATTTTTCAGGGGTAAAATTACCCGAGCAGCTAAATAGGATCAGAAATAAAGCAAAACCTGCAAATAATCTCATGAGTATTCTTGTTGTTAAAAAAACCGGGGTTTGGATTAATTAAAATAGTTCAGGACTTAAAGGCGGACTTTCAATTAAGATTTACAGCGTAATAAATAATAAGTTTGAAAATTGCTTATTTTTTGTCCAAAAAATCGTAGAGATCTTTTTAAAAGGAACTTTTAAAAAAATCAAAAGCACCTCTTTCGAAGTGCTTTTGAATCTAATTTTATTCCTTGATTTCAATCACCTTAAACTCGGTCCTTCGGTTGACTTGATGTTCTTCCTCAGTTTGGGCGTCTTTGATGATCAACTGGCTTTCTCCATAGCCTTTGGCCACCAATCGATCCGCCGCTATCCCTTTGGAGACTATGTAATCAACGGCGCTTTGAGCTCTTCTCTGAGAAAGATCCAAATTGTAGGCATCGCTGGAGCGGGCATCAGTATGTGAACTAAGTTCGATTCGGATGCTTGGATTGTCAGCAAGGATTTTGACCAGTTTATCCAATTCGATGGCGGCATCAGGTCGGATATCAGCTTTATCCAGATCGTAGTAGATATTTTCCAAGACAATGGACTTCTCCAGAATTAACTGATCCAGATAAATGGTCGTGTCCAAAGTCACGTTGGTCACATCCTGAATCAGCGTAGTCGGATCAGGAGTTTTTCCCTTTGTCGTATAGGGGATTGATTTGGAGAAATATCCACTTTTGGAAGCAATGATGGTATAGTCCGATTCGGGTGCCATGGTAAACCTTACTCGCCCGTTCGCATTGGAGAAGTCTCCTCCTTGCTGTTTGTTGTCTGAGCCATACAGAACTATTCGGGTCTGAGGGATTGGGCTGTCCGAACCATCTCCTTTGGTTTCTTTAGCAAATACATTTAGGAGGACATTGACAATTTTTGGTTTGGGCGTCTTGTCCTCAAAGAAGTAAATATCATCATCTCCCACACCGCCTTCTCTATTGGATGAGATGAACCCAGCTTTGGGATATTCGGTGAAGAAAATGCCAAAATCATCGTCTTTGGTATTGAAGTTTTCACCCAGGTTTTTGATGACCTGAGATCCGTTTTCGTCTTTTTCAGCCACAAAAAGATCCAGTTTTCCATATCCGGGATGGCCATCGGAAGAAAAGAAAAATTTTCCGTCAGGAGCCAGTCTTGGGAAAAGTTCATTTCCTGGAGTATTGATGGTAGGGCCGAGGTTGACAGCATTTCCAAAATCTCCATTGGCCAATTTGGTGGCTTTATAAAGATCAATGCCTCCATATCCTCCCGGTCTGTTTGAAGCAAAGTATAATTCGGAACCATCCGGACTGAAAGCCGGAGTGGAATTCCACCAGAATTCATCTTCATTTACCGGCATCCAAATCGGCTGAGTAAAGCCCGAACCTCTGAAATAAGACACAAAAAGGGCGTTTTCGGGAAGGTCTTTTGGGGAGGTAGAATTGCCCCGGCTGTAGATAATGGTATTGCCATCGGGACTGATTGCGATGGCTCCTTGGTTCAGGCCTTCCTCATTTCTGAATTCTGGAAGAGCTTGAATTGATCCTACATCTACTCTGAGTCCTTCTGCGCGGGTTCGAAACAGCTTGGTGTATGGAGTCCCTGTGGCGGGATAAATTCCTGAGGCCTGTCTGCCTGCAGTAAAGTAAAGGAAGTTTTCGCTCACGACGGGGCTGTAATCCGGTCCAGGGGTATTCAGTTCTTGATAGTTGACCAAGACATGGTTAGGCCAATAGTCTTCAATGCCTTCGGCTAGTTTGATGGATTCGATTTCCCGTTGGGTTCTTGCCAAAAGTGCTTCATCAGCGGTGTATTGCTTGGCTGATTCAAAGGCTTGTTTGGCTTCTTCGTTTTTCTGTTGGGCTTTCAAGCTTTGGGCTAGGAAAAAGTAATGATTGAAAGAAGGTTCTTGCTCTACCAGTTGCCGATAATAGGGCTCTGATTTTTCGATCCGGTTGGAGAGGCGATAGCTCTCTGCTACCACTTGGTTAGCTCGGAAATCCGTGAAATCCTGCTCCAATATTCCCCCAAAGGTATTGATGGCATATTGATATTGTCCTGAGAGAAACTGATCGTTGCCTTTTTCCAACAAACTTTTACAACCTCCCAACAGGAGGGTGAAAAGAAGAGAAATTGATAAAAAATTATATTTCATGGATTTCAAATGCATGTTCGGGCTCTGAATAATACAAATTTAATTCGGAAAATATTTGTTCAGCCAGCTATTTCGGACAGGCAGCCAGAGTTGGTGAAGATCGGCTTTGGTTTGGACCAGTGGATTGATCACTTCCTGTTCAAGGGTGACTTGTCCTTCTTGTACTTTGCCCTTCAGTCCCAAAGCCGGAAAAACATACCTCCCACCCTCCGGACCTTTCAGCGTAACTTTGCCCTGATCGGTCAGGTTGATTCCCAAAATAGATTCCAATTCCCGAAGCACCCTCACCGAGCTGTCAATGGAGCATCCGCTGGTACCCAATTGGCTTTCATCTACTGCCAAAATCAAGATTTGCCGGTCTAGGATTTGAAAGGAGGTCGGCATAGGGTTTCCGTGCGTGTTCCAGCCTTCGCAAAATTGTGTCATTTTTTGCTTCAGGATTTCATTTTCCTGGGGATTCAATGTTCTATCGGACTGATAAACCCATACTCGTGAGTGTCCTGGCAGCTGATCAAATGGAATGTACATGGTGTTTTGTTTGGTCAAAGAAAAACCCTTTCTGCATAACGGCAAAAAGGGTCGAATTGATTCAATACGATCAATCTTATATGCCCATGTCCTTGGCAATCATCTCGGCAAGATCATAGACTTTCACATCATTTTCCTTTTCCTTGTTTTTGACCCCATCGGTCATCATGGTCAGGCAAAAAGGACATCCTACGGCTATGGCCTGGGCTCCGGTAGCCAAAGCCTCTTCGGTTCGCTCGATGTTGATGTCTTTTTTTCCCGGCTCAGGTTCCTTAAACATTTGTGCTCCTCCGGCACCGCAGCAGAGTCCTTTGGTACGGCAGCGCTTCATTTCTACCAGTTCTACATCGAGGGCTTTGATTACCTCTCTGGGAGCTTCGTAGACGTCATTGGCTCTTCCCAAATAGCAGGAATCATGGAAGGTGATTTTCTTTCCTTTGAACTCCCCTCCTCCTTGCAGCCTTACTTTTCCTTCATTGATCAGCTGCTGGAGAAACTGGGAATGGTGGATCACCTCATAGTTTCCGCCCAAAGCGGGGTATTCATTTTTGATGGTGTTAAAGCAATGCGGGCAGGCAGTAACGACTTTTTTCACTTCATAGCCATTCATTACCTGAATATTTGCAACTGCTTGCATCTGGAAAAGAAATTCATTTCCGGCACGTCGCGCAGGATCTCCGGTGCAGGTTTCTTCCGGACCCAAGACAGCAAAGCTGACTCCCACTCTGTTGAGAATTTTGACGAAAGCCTGAGTGACAGCCTTATATCTCTCATCAAACGAGCCTGCGCAGCCCACCCAAAACAAAACCTCGGGAGATTGGCCACTGGCGGCCATTTCGGCCATGGTTGGAACTTTGTATGTTGACATTTTTCAGATTTTATACATTAGACACAAGAAGCTAGAAACCAATGGCGAGAGACAAAGTCATCATCGGACATCGGGCATTCAGCATCGGACTTTTTATTTCATTTCCTCATCTTTGACTTTATCCGCCCAATTGAAGCGGTCGGATGGGCTGAATTTCCAAGGGGAGAAGCTGGTTTCCATGTTTTGGAACATGGCATTCCATTGGGCGGGTGTGCCGGACTCTTCCATGGCCACGTAGCGACGAAGCTGGAGTATGATCGATAGCGGGTCGATATTGACCGGACAGGCTTCCACGCAGGCATTGCAGCTGGTGCAGGCGTTGATTTCCTCTTTGGTGATGTAATCCCCCAAAAGTGCCTTGCCATCTTCTAACCCTGGCCCACCGCTATCGATGCTTTTCCCTACCTCTTCTGCACGATCCCTCACGTCCATCATGATCTTTCGGGGAGAAAGTTTCTTCCCGGTCAGGTTAGCGGGGCATTCTGATGTACATCTTCCGCATTCAGTGCAGGAGTAGGCATTCATTACATTGACCCATGTGAGGTCACTGATATCTTTTGCGCCAAAACGTCCTATCTCAGCCGGAGGCTCGGGGGCAGCTTCACTCTGAATCCCCAGCATCATATTGACCTCATTGGTCACTTCGGGCATGTTTTTGATCTCTCCTTTTGGCTTCAAGTTGGAATACCAGGTATTCGGAAATGCCAAAAAGATATGCAGGTGCTTGGAATAGGTCACGTAGACTGCAAAGGCGAGGATACCCACGATATGAAACCACCATGCAAAACGCTCAATGGCCACCAAAGCCCCATCGGAAAACCCATCAAATAAAGGCTGCAGCATACTGCTGAAAAACAGCGTTCCCAAGGCCAGGTAGTGTTCATCTCCACGGGAAGCCAAGATCTGATCAGTCGCATTCATGGTAAGGATTGCAAACATCAGGATGACCTCAATCACCAAAATTAAATTTCCGTCAAGCGCAGGCCAGCCTTTCATTTCCGGCTTGGTAAAGCGATCCACTTTCATCACATTTCTGCGAATCAAGAAAGCCACACAGGAAATGAGGACCGCTACGGCGAGAAATTCAAAAATATTGATAGCAACCGTGTAGGCTCCTCCCAATACGGGTGCGAACAGGCGGTGAGTGCCCAATATCCCGTCAAGAATGAACTCCAATACTTCAAGATTGATCACCAAAAAGCCGACATAAATCAGCAAGTGAAGAAATGCCGGAATCAGTCGGGCAAACATTTTCTGCTGTCCAAAAGCCACGAGCAGCATCGTCTGCCAGCGTTTTTCTGGTTGGTCATTTCTGGTTTCGCCCTTGCCCAAAAGGATATTTCTTCTCAGAAATTTGATCCTATTACTCAAAATATACCCCGCAACCCCCAAAATCAGGAGAAATGCGAGCTGAGGTAAGATGCTCATAGTGTTTTAATTAGCAGTTTATTCAAGAATTTGGGTTTATTTTTTTCTGAAAACCATTTGTATCAATTCGGCATATTTCTACCTTTGCATCACTTTACGAAAAGGTGATGTAGCTCAGCTGGTAGAGCATCGGACTGAAAATCCGTGAGTCGGTGGTTCGAGTCCACTCATCACCACCCTCCCGATCCCTCAAAGGATCGGGATTTTTTTTGCCATGTTTTTTTTCGTTTGCCACTGAAATGCTCCTGTTTTTCATCTGTGCAAAATATAAAATAGTCTGCATGCATACTATTTTTTCAACTGAATTTAAAATGAATCTAATCTTGGAGAGATGCTTTAGGCTTAGAATCCTTGTTTTTAGGGTAAGGTTTTCGAGAAAATTCATTTTTTTCTTCCAAGCCTGTAACTTTTCCCGCCTATATGCATCATCCTACAGAATGAATTCATTTTTCGAGACACACATCTGGCCTTTGAAGGGCAGGCTATACCGAATGGTGTACCTCTGGACCAAGGACCGGGACCTGGCTGAGGATGTGCTCCAGAATGTCTTCGAAAAATCGGTGATCCGACAACATGAATTACGGTCCCATCCCAATCTGGGAGGTTGGCTGGTCAAAAGTCTGAAGAATGAAATGCTGATGCATTACCGCAAAATCAAACCTTTGGACAGCTTGGAAAAAGCCGGGGAGATTTCTCAGCCTGAGTCCAACAAACTGGAAACTGAGCAGGAGCATCAGCTGGTTTTGGGTCTAGTGGAGGAGCTTTCTCCCAAACAGCGGGATGTGTTTTTGCTCCGTGAAGTGGAAGAAATGAGTTATGAGGAGATTTCAACGCATTTGGAAATCCCTCTGGAGCAAGTGAAAGTAAACCTGCATCGTGCCCGGACGAAAATCCGGGAGAAATTAATCAACCAAGGAATTACCCCATGAGAGATAAAATAGAAAGTCTGCTGAAAAAGTACTGGCAGGCAGAATCCACACTCGAAGAGGAAAAAGAATTAAAGGCTCTTCTCAAAATGGCTGAAGGGTTTGAGCAGGAAAAACGGCTTTTCGGAATCCTGAAGGATTATCAGTCCGCAAAACCCAAGCAGGTCAGGATGCCAAGATTGACCCAATCCCGCACGCTTAGGTATCAGTGGCTGGGCTGGGCAGCTTCTTTGATCATTTTGATCAGCTCCGTTTGGGTTTGGAGGGATTACGAGCAAAGACAAGAGGAAAAAGAGGCTTATGAGCAAGTGGCTGAAGCTTTGGCTTTGATCCAGTCCAATCTATCCAAAGGAAAAGAGCAAATGGCACCGCTTCAAGATTTAAAGTATCTCAATACAACCAATCAACTATTCAATCCAGCACCCTGACTATGAAAAAGATATTTCTACTAGCTGTACTTCTCCTAGGATTTGGGTTTAAATCAATAGCCCAAGAGGACGCAATTCAGCGGTTTTTCTCCAAATACATGGAGGATGATCGATTTTCCAGAGTGTACATCTCGCCTAAAATGATGCAGATGGCCGGAGGATTTCTAAAAAATAATGCTCAGGGAGACAAAGATGCGGAGGAGCTGGGCTCCCTAATCGCAAAAATAAAAGGGATCAGGATTCTGTCCTCGGAGGAAGTCAACGGAAAGGCGCTCTACACGGAGGCAATGAGTACTCTGACCAAAAATAAGTACGAGGAGCTGATGGATGTGCAGGACAAAAGCACCAGTCTGAAATTCATGATTCGGGAGGAAGCAGGTCTCATCCGGGAGCTGACGATGATCTCCGGGGATGCCAAAAGCTTTTCGCTTATTTCAATGCTGGGGACTTTCACCTATGAAGACCTGAATATGCTGGCAGAGAAAACCAATATCCCGGGTATGGAACAATACGGAAAAGGATCCAAAGGTCCAAAAGGCCCAAAATAGACACTAAATCAAGGAATATGAAGACCACAACCATTTTGATTTTACTTATCTCTTGCTGTCTTTCTTTGGGCTATGCCCAGGAGGGTCCACTTGAAGCAATAAAGTCCTCTTTAGGAGAAGAGCAGGTGAGTACCGCTGTGCTTTATCCTTTGGATATCGAAGGAGTCAAAGTCACAGACATTAAGGTGGATTACCGATTTCCATTCGAGGAGGGTAAGTCGGACTTGATTATTTCCATGGATGAATTCAAGTCTCTCGAAAGCGCAGTTTTTGACCTGGAAGAAATAGATCGGTCAAAGCTCTTGAAAGCTTTTGATCAGTTTAGTTCGAAGGGATTTACCGTCGCTTTTCAAAAAGACAGCCCATCTAATTTTTGCCGTCTGATTACAAATAATCAGAATCCTGAGGAGGCATATCTTCTTGTGGGTAATCAAAAGAAGGCGGAACTGCTCGGTATTTCCTATCCCAAAGACTCAAAAAAACTCACAGAATCTCTAAAAATCAAACTGGAAACTATCTTAAACTAAACCACTATGAAAAAGCTAATTCTCACTTTATCCCTTTTTGCCCTTGTTTTTGGGGTTCAAGCCCAAAGCAAAAGCATTGCATCGCTCAAAGACAAGTATAAAAACAATGACGACTTCTTCCACATGGAGCTGGGTGGCAACTTCATGAATTTTGCCGAAGGGTTCAAAATCGATTTGGACAAAAATGACATGGCCACGGTAGCCAAATCCGTGGAGCGGCTAAATTTCTTCACCCTTCCGGAAGGTGCCCAAGCGATGGCTGAATATAAAAGCCTGCAAAAAGGACTGGCCAAAGAAAACTACGATCTCCTAATGGAAGCCGCTGAAGGGAAAAGTGGAGTGATGATCTATGGAAAAGGATCCAGAAACTTCTCGGATTTGGTCATTTTGGTAGGGGACGAAAAGGAAGGCGACCTTATCGTGGTAGAACTAAAGGGGAGTTTTACTCAAGAAATGCTGGCCAAAGCCCAAAAGCAAATCCGCTGAAATTCAGCCGAAATCATCAGGAAAAAGAGCCCGTTTTCGGGCTTTTTTGTTTGAAAAGTAAAAAAGATGAAAATTTTTTCAGATTTTTTTTTGCCATACAATCGATTGCAAATTGCAAAAAAATCAAACTAATGTAGTGACATGATTTTTATTATCGACCTATTTACAGAATAAAATTTTAATTTTTTCTGTTTTGACAGAATTTCAGAGACTCCGCAATCGATAGCGCAAGTATTTTGTATTATTTTTAAAAAATAATCTTTTTTGTTAATGAATTGAAAAAAAATCGACTAGAATATTGAAACTATTGCAATTAAAGCTCCGTTTTGTATCTTTGTATAGTAATTCGAATTAGCCAATTGGCCCGGTAACCCAAAATCACTCCCCGATGGAAGCTGTCCATCCGAGGTTACGCATCAAATCAAACACGTATTAAACCAAGTGCCGTGACTCCTGTCAAAGGAGCAGTAATTGAAATTTAAAACCTATTTAAACCAACTAGTAAAATGAAAAAAATTATGACTATGCTTTTTGTTGCGGGGATCGTAACAGGAGCGTTTGCTTACAACGAGGAAAAACCGGTAGAAATCCGTCAAACAGAGCCTTCCAAAGTATTGGTGGCTTTCAAAGAAGCACCTCAGGGACCCATTGTGGTAAAAATCATGGACGAGCAAAATCAGCTTGTTTTGAGAGACCGAATCACCAAAACTGAGGCTTTTGCCAAAAGATATGACTTGAACGCACTTCCAGAAGGTAAATATCAGATTCAGGTAGCTGATGCTTTTGGGAACTTGAGCTCTTCTACTGTAAATACTACTGTGGTTTCCAAGCCGGAAGTGTATTCCAGAGTGACAGCTATGGGACCAAATCAATTCAGACTATTGGTTTCTTCTTTGGAAGCTAAAGAGGTGACCGTCCAAATTTTTGACGGTAATGAGTTGATCCACAGTGAGGTGGTAGAGAATCCTCAGGGATTGCACAAGGTGTATACGATCTCCAAACCTGCTTATCCGGAAGCCATCAGCTTCAAGGTGTCTACAGCGGGTGGATTTACCGCTTACGTAGCAAGCAAGTAATCTGGCTAAACCAACTTTATCCTGACCCCTGCCGATAAATCGGCGGGGGTTTTTGTTTTTTATGGCAAGCGAAGTGCAAGCAAGGCCACTCTTTTGCCCAACCCTCTGGCTTTTTCATAAAAGAGTTCCTGATTTTTTGAAGAATTGAATGGACCTTCTCCTGTAATGGATGAAGCTCCAAAAGCTGCCTCGACTTCTTCTCCTCCGACAATAATCATTCCGTGGATCAGCATGGCTCGAAGGATATCGATCATGACTCCTTCCTCTCCGATAGAAATTCCTCCTCCCGTAGCGAAAGCTGCGCCGATTTTATCCTTCAAGGGCCTGCCTTCAAAAGGCCATGAATTGATGAATTCCAAAACTTGAGGGGCTGGATTGCCATTGTAGACCGGAGAACCGAGAATAATCGCGGAGGCCTTGAATAGGTCTTGAGTCTCTACTTGATCGATCGGAAGCAGCTTTATCTCGACTCCTCCGACGGATTCTGCTCCATCAGCAATAGCTTCTGCCAGTACTTGGGTATTTCCGAATTGGGAAAAATAGGCGACCAAGACCATCGGCTGATCCTGCCCATGGGCGTTTTGGGAAAATATCCCCAGGAATAACAGGGTGATAATGAGAAAACGCATGATTTTTATTTTCAGAAAAGTACAAAAGGATTGAAAAGAAAAAATCCTCATTCATGGAAAGAAATGAGGATTTCAAGATTCAGAGCTTGAATTACTTTTTCCAGCTGGCTTTTCCTCCTTTGGCAGAATCCACCGTAATGCTGTAGTCGGAAGCAGAAGAAACGATCCAGCGAACTTTAACCGCACCCATCCCTGGGATATTTTCCACGGCGATTTTCTCTGGAGAGGACTTTTGCTCCTTGAATTTCTTCATGTCTTCGTCCTCTACCACAAATCCGGCCAGTACCTTGGCACCGGAAATGGTCACGTAATCCGGCCGCTCAATAGCGTATTTTAGATCTTGGCTGGCATGGGTTGGGATCATTCGTTCATTGAAAATAGTGGCTGTAACTGCCTTTACCCCTCCTCCCAAGTCCTCTTCTCTGACGTTCATCACTGATAATTTTGGGGTGTGGTATCCATGGAAAATGGTGAAAGCAGCGTTTCTGTGGGCATCCTGCTCCAATAAGAAGCCGGGGTGAGCCCGTCCGAAAGTCTTTTTGAACCCACCAATTTCCACGGTGCCAAATTGAGGATGCTCGTATTCTTTCCAATTGACAAACGCATCCCCAAAGGTCAGCAATTGATCTACTTTGAGTTGTTCGTCCTGATTCCCTCTTCCTTCATTTTTGTGAAAGTAGAGGTAAGAGACCATCAATTCGTTGGAGTAGGTAAAGATCCCTCGGTTTCCATAAAACCAATCCAATTCCCCTCCGAATACTGAATAGAGATCTTTGTATACGACGATGTACCGATAGCCGGGAATGATTTCTTCGCCCACATTTCCGATAGCATCATAGATTCGGATATCCTCTCTGTTGTATGTGTTGACATCTTCCTCTGCACCGGGACCTCTCAGGATCATCCCTCCTGAATTATGGAAGCTTTGTGCTGCGGCGATATTGGGATGCTTCATCACAAACTCCATCACGGAGCGGTTTTCCGGTAGGGTAAATGGATACCTCAAGGCGCCTCTCTGGATGTAATCAGGCTGCCAGTTCCAGCCCCAGTCTCTGTTGGGATCATAGTAGCCAATTCCATCGTCGTTGACTACTCCATCTCCGTCGTTATCGATTCCTTCCTGACCGATCATTTCGTATACTCCTACTTGGTCAGGTCCCACTTGGATCAGTTTTCTGGGATCCAATGGATCCTTGATATATCGACCGGTTGGAGATTTTCGGATCATCAGGGTAATGTGTCCGTCTCCATCCAAATCATCCATTCGGTCTTCTCCGGCTTCTCCGTCCCCGTCATTGTCCAAAACCAGCATACCTGACCTTGGGGAGCTTGCCGTGTTGGGTTCCCTGAAGAAGTTGTTTCTTGCGTCAGGATTGATGGTAGGAGTGATGTAGAAGGTTTTGTCTTTCAGAAGCTGTTTGATAAACTCATTATCGGCATGCATTTCGGTAAGATACCAGGCCAGATAGAGGGAAAATTCTCCTCCCTGGACTTCATTGGAGTGAATGTTTCCGTCGATCCACATGGCCGGCTTATCGGTGTCTTTTCCTGCGGAAAAATCCGTGATGGTGATCGTCAGGATGTCTCTGCCTTCTACAGATTTGCCAATAGATTCGACCTTGGCTAAGCCCGGATGGGCAGCTGCGATTTTTTTCATCCAGTCCCAAAGTCCTTCTGCACTGTAGTAGCGGTTCCAGGCGATTTCGACTTTTGGTTTATGGGGAGTTCCAATGGCCCGGAAGAAATTTTCCTGCTGGGCATTGACTTTCATTGCTCCCAGACTCAATGCTCCCAAAGCCAGGGTAGCTAATATTTTCTTGGTATTCATCATCTTCATGGCTTAGAGTTTGACTGTTTGGGTTACAAATCCGGTATGAGCAGCCCCAGCTTTGATGGTTACATTGCCCGTGCCCCTGACAATCCAGGAAAGGGTGACTTTTTCAAATGCAGCCATGGAGTTTATCAATTTGATTCTGTCACCGGAGATCAGCTTTTCCCCAGCTGCATCGATATCGATTCGTATTTTTCTTAGCCATCTTGACCTGGCTCCCATTTCAGAATGGGTAGGTAGAGGGGCGTTGTTGAAAAGATCGACCGTAATTCTAGTCAGGCCATTGCCGAGAGACTCGGTCTTCAGGTGGTGAAGCTCAAGCTTGGGCTGCATGGCGGCCAGCTTCAGAATGAAATCCGTATGCTCCTCGGCTAATTCAGCTACTTTTTCAAATGGAGGATTGACCATGACAAAAGGCTTGATTCCTCCCACTTCCACTTTCTGATTGGGGAAGTCCGGGTGCTTTACTTCTGTCCAAGGAACGAAGGAATCCCAACCCAAGGAATCTGCCCAAGCCAGGTAGTTGGCCTCAGCGTTGGTTTTTCCCTTGAATTCAGGTGTCCAGTATCCCGGGGTCGAAAAGCTGAGTCGCGCAAAATGGAAATAAGCCCATTGGAAGAAATCCCCGTCGGTACCTTGATTCGTCTGTTGAAATGCCTTTTGGCTTACCGTTTGGGCATACATCTCTGAGACCATGGCATTGATCGCCTGATCTTTTTCCAAAATGGAAGTCACCACCCTCTTTTTGGCATCGGGGGCTTGGTATTTCAAAGGTAAGCTCAGATTATTGGCAGGGGAAAATGTCACAAAGGCGAAAATATTCCATTGCTCAAATAGGTAGTCCAAGAGCGCTCTGGTTTCCTTTTCAGAGGCAGCGATATCCCCTGCCAAAGGTTCAAAAACCGGAAACTTGTAGGTGAGATTTTTATTGAAAGCAATGCCTTCTTTTAAATCTTCGGCAAATCTCCCGTCTTTATCCTCGTCTTTTGACTCTTTGAACACCCTATATTTTCCCGCCTCTCCTTTAGACCGGTCGGCTTTGACCAGGACTCTTTCATCTTCTTTGGAAACGGTCCATTCCCCCATCGGGTCTTCCACCCGCATCCAGGTGATCATTCCGTCCCCATTGAGATCCGTATAGCCGTTATCGTTGGGAGTGCCGTCCCGATCATGATCTGCCGTATTTGCATTTCCCCGCCGTTCATATTTTAGGGAGGCATGGTATTGCTCATAGGCATCCGGTGACATATTGGGAAAGATGTAAAAAGTAGTAGCCTCCAAGACATCGGAGTGCTCAGCGATCAGTTTTTCGGCAAACTGCAATGCCAATTCCACACTGAGCACATGGAAGCCTTCTACTCCACCGACTATGGCGATAGCTGGTTTCAGATCCAGATTTCCATTTCCGATTTTTAGGACTTGGATATCCTTGCCTCCCAGGGTTTGGGTGAGGGTTTTCAGCTCCACAGATGGATTACTCCCCAGTTTTTGGAGTCTTTGGTTGACCTGACTGAGTGTGGGATAGTCACTTTGGGCCCGAACATGGGTCCCTAGTAATGCCCCAAAGATCAGCCCGGTGAGCAAGAGTTTTCTCATAGAAATAAGGTTGGGTCGATTCTGAAATCGGGTTAAGATTAGGAAGGGAAGTTGATGAAAAAATGCGATTTAAATAATAGGTCCTCCTTGAAGTGGGGGAATATTGCCTCCATCGGATTTGGGTCGGGATAAGTGGCATGCGCCATGGTGAGATTGGTCAATTCATGGAATTTTCCTTATTTGAGGGTTCGAAGAATCAAATCATGTATCAAAAAATTGGATTGGCTTTGGCTTTTTCTCCAAGAATGGAGGCATTGATAGCAGAAGCAAAAAGACTGGTGGAGCTCTTTGATGGGGAATTGCTACTGATTCACGTAGGAGTAAAAACACCGGAATTGGAGTTCAGGCTAAATGAAATTTTTGAAAGGCACTGTTCTTCGCTACAGAAAGTCAAGATTCTCTGGAAAGAGGGAAAGCCTGCCCGTCAAATTTTGGACACTTGTGCGGAGGAAAAGGTGGATTTACTCATACTGGGGGCCTTGAAGAAAGAAGGGCTATTGACCTACTACCTGGGTTCTGTGGCCAGGAAAATTATTCGAAAAGCCAACTGTTCCCTACTTACGCTGATTGAACCAAGGCTGGAAACGACAGCTTTTTCCCAAGTAGTAATCAACGGGACTCAGCTTGAAATCACACCTAAAGTGATCCAGCGCGGGATCGATTTTTCCAAAAAAGTAAAGGTGAAAAATGTCCATATTCTCAATGAAATCAAGATGTATGGATTGGTGATGGGTACTGCGAGTGAGGATTCGGAGGACGAAGTTTCAGTGACTCGCCGTAAACTTGTGCAGGATGAAATTGATTATGTGGAGGAGAATCTAAAAGGACTGGAATTGGGGGACTTGAAAATAAACATCAAAGTGACCGGTGGAAGGTGGGCTACGGAGCTGGCCAGGTATTGTGAAAAGATAGAGGCAGATCTTCTCATCGTAGGAGATGACCGAAAGCTTAATTTTTTTGACAGGTTGTTTCCTCATGATTTGGAAGATTTACTGGGCAATCTACCCTGCAACCTATTGATGATAAAAAGTTAACAGCCTCAATGGAAACATTAAACCATAAGGAGGTCATTAACCTTCTGCTTCAACTCGCATCCATGCTGATTATGGCCAGGGTGTTTTCCGAAATTGCCCGAAAGCTCAAACAGCCAGCAGTCGTAGGAGAGATTCTTGCAGGGATTATCTTGGGCCCCACCCTATTGGGAATGCTGATGCCGGATTTCTACACCAGTCTTTTCAGCTCTCACACCATGACCAATATCGCTTTGGATGGGTTTGTCCAGATTGCAGTCGTGCTGCTCCTATTTATCGCTGGTATTGAAGTAGAGCTCCAGGTGGTTTGGAGCCAGGGGAAAAATGCGCTAAAAATCGCCCTGACATCCATGGCGCTTCCCATCATCGCCGGGTTTGTAGTGGCCTACGCTTTTCCGGAGTTTTTGGGGGTCAACATCAATGATCGGATCGTAGCGTCGACTTTTTTTGGGCTTGCCATTTCCATCACTGCCCTGGCCGTGGTAGCAAGAGTGCTTATGGATTTGAATCTGTTCAAAACCAAAACAGGCTTGCTGATAATTGCCGGGGCTATGGTAGTAGACGTGGTTGGCTGGATTGTATTTTCGGTTATCCTGTCACTTTCTGAATCTGGAAAAGAAGGACTTGGCGTATTGCCTACCATCGGTCTTACCTTATTTTTCACGGTATTTATGCTGACCGGAGGCAAAGGGCTGATCAACCGGGTTCTCCCTTGGACCAACAAGAATCTGGCCTGGCCAGGAGGATTGCTTTCACTTTCCTTGGCCATTTGTTTTCTGGCAGCTTCGTTCACGGAGTTTATCGGGATCCATGCCATTTTTGGAGCATTCATTATCGGTGTGGCTTTGGGAGATTCAGAACATTTGACGGAAAAAGCCAAGGAGATCCTGCATCAATTCATCAACAATATATTCGCGCCGATTTTCTTTGTGAGTATTGGATTGAAGGTCAATTTCATCGAGGCCTTTGATTTGGGTGTGGTTGGTGTTGTCGTTGGGGTAGGTCTGCTTACCAAGTATTTTGGGGCTTACTTAGGGGCTCGTTTTGCCGGATTGAAGCGAAATAAGTCCATGGTGGTGGGTTTTGGATTGAGTACCAGAGGAAGCATGGATATTATTCTTGGGCTGATTGCTTTGGAATATGGAATGGTATCCGAATCGCTGTTTATCGGTTTGGTAATCCTGGCACTTCTGTCCAGTATTCTGTCCGGTCCACTCATGGGCTGGGCTGAAAATCTGAAGCTGTCTCCCTCTTCCAAATAAGCGATTGAAAGATTCCCTAGTTTTTTTTTCGAACAAAGGGGCTATTTTTGGACTTTTCCTAGGGAATTTGAAAATCACCCATGAGTAAAAACAATGCTAAGATCGGAGTTCTTTTAGTCAATTTGGGGACTCCTGACAGTACTAAGACAGGAGACGTGCGCAAATATCTGCGGGAGTTTTTGATGGATGGACGTGTGATCGACTTTCCATTGATCCCTCGATGGATGTTGGTCAATCTGATTATTGCCCCTTTTCGAGCCCCAAAATCTGCCGGAGAATACCGCAAACTCTGGACGGAAAGAGGTTCACCTTTGCTTTTTCATACTGAAGACCTTCGGGACAAACTGATCCAAAAGCTTGACCCGGAGAAATACCTGGTCTCCATAGCAATGCGGTATCAGAATCCGAGCATTGAGAAAGGGCTTGAGGTATTGATGAAGGCTAAGGTGAAAAAAATCATTGTTCTTCCTCTTTTCCCTCAGTATGCCTCAGCCACCAATGGTTCCGTAATAGACAAAGTGATGGAGATTGTCCGCAAATGGCAGATAATTCCTGAAATCTCCTTCATTAGCAACTATGTGGATCATCCACTTTTTCTGGAAGCTTGGGCCGAACTCGGACGGGAGGCTATGGCCAAGGGGGATTATGACCGATATCTTTTTTCTTACCATGGTCTGCCTGAGAGACAGATCAGAAAAGGCAGTGTAGAGGGATACTGTCAGCTCGGAGCCTGCTGCAATAAGTATGGGCTCAAAAACCAATTTTGCTACCGGGCACAATGTTTTCAAACGACCCGTCTGGTTGCCAAAAAGCTCGGACTTCCCGAAGATAAAGTCCTGACCTGTTTCCAATCCCGACTAGGTAAAGATCCTTGGATCAAGCCTTACACCGAGGATATGATTAAGGATTTGGCAAAAGAAGGAGTGAAAAAAGTATTGGTATTCTCTCCAGCCTTTGTGGCAGACTGCCTGGAAACGACTGTAGAGGTGGGTGAAGAATACAAAGAGCAGTTTGAGGAGCTGGGAGGGGAGCATTGGGAGCTGGTACCCAGCCTTAATTCTAATGATACTTGGGTGGATTGCGTGAAGGATTTGGTGGAATCGAGGGCTTAATTTTACTTCACCTTTAAGTAATCCGAAAAATTTACGATTTCAGATTTACGACATTCATGTGGGCTCAGCGACCCCCTTTTTAATCTACATTTTCAAAAGCTTGGTAAAACTATGTACAATATGTATAGGGTCTTCAAGGCTTCATGTTAGGAATCAAAGCTTTAGAAATTAGGGTTGAGGTTCCTTAAAATATCGTAAATCGTACTTCGTAAATCGTACTTTGTACTACCCTAATGTCTAATCCTACCAGCAAAGCCCTCCTAATTCTCGGCATCATTTTGATCTCGATCAATCTCAGGACTTCGATCGCCTCGGTGGGGCCTTTGATCCCCTTTATTCGGGAAGATTTGGGGATTTCCAATGGTTTGGCGGGATTTCTTACCACCCTTTCCCTGATTACTTTTGCCCTGTTTTCTCTTTTTGCACCGGCCATCGGAAAGCAGTTGGGATTAGGACGCGCTATTTTTGCAGGAATATCCTTATTGGCAGTGGGTGTGGTAATCCGGGTTTTGGGGGGAATAGAGGTTCTTTATTTTGGAACAGCCCTGACCGGAATCGGAATCGTGATTGCCAATGTATTGATGATTCCCTTTTTCAAGGCTCGGTTACCGGAGAAAATAGGGCTTTTTACTGCTATCCTTTCCACAGGGATGTCTCTCTTTGCGGCCCTAGCTTCCGGGGTGAGTGTTCCCTTGGCCCAGGAGCTAGGTTTGGGTTGGAGAGGATCTTTGGCCTCTTGGGTTGGGCTGATGATTTTGGCTTTGCTGGTGTGGATACCTCAGCTGAGTTCCCAATCCAATCCCCGAAAGGTTGATTCCTCAGTCGGCAAAAATGTCTGGAAAAGTAAGCTTGCCTGGCAGGTGACACTCTTTATGGGGGCACAATCGGTGATGTATTTTACCATGATTACCTGGCTTCCGGATATGTTTATCGCCAGGGGAATGTCCCCTTCCAATGCCGGTCTTGCCTTGTCCTATTTGCAATTGATCTCCCTGATCGGAACGTTTTTTATTCCCGGGATTCTGATGAGGCTCAGGGAGCAGTCCAAGGTGATTTTGATCGTTGGTCTGGGCTATCTTTTGGGCTATTCTGCGCTTTTCCTTGAGCAAGGCTGGATCACTTTTTTGGCTTTGACCGTCATCGGTGTAGGGAGTGGGGCAAGCCTGAGCATTGCTTACACCCTGATTTCACTCCGGACATCAGATGACCTGACTACCTCCCGGCTTTCGGGAATGGTACAGTCTGCCGGATATGTGCTTGCCGCCTTGGGTCCTTTGGTGTTTGGTATTTCTCTTGATTTTTTTTCTAACTGGGATTTGCTCATCGGATTTCTATTGCTGATGACGATTCAGTTTATCTACTTCGGGCTTCCTGCAGGGCGAGACCGGAAGATATAGCGGAGATTCTTTCTTCCTTTTGCCATCCTTGCCGTCGAAAGACCTAATTTTGTGTCTTCCACTTCTTATCTCTGCCATGCAAGATTTTCTCTATTCTTTGGGCATTTCCGAGCAATTGCTGAATTACGTTCTGATGCCCTTGCTGATATTTGTTGCAAGGATCGGCGATGTATCGATCAATACCCTCCGGATCATGTTTATGATGAACGGGAAGAAATCGATAGTCCCTGTATTGGGCTTTTTTGAAGCGATGATTTGGCTTTTGGCGATTGGGCAGATCTTTCAGAATGTAAACAATCCCTTTTCCTACATTGCCTATGCAGGGGGATTTGCCATGGGTACTTTTGTAGGAATGACCTTGGATGAAAAGTTGGCTTTGGGCCGAGTTCTGGTTCGGGTCATCACTCCTCATCCCCTTCCCAAACTTCTTGAATTCATGAAGGAAAAAAACTACCGCTTCACCAGTGTAGGGGCAGAGGGAAGGTATGGCAAAGTCAATCTTCTCTTTACCGTGATGAAGCGGGACCAGCTACAGACCTTCATCGGAAAGGTCAAAGAGTGTGACGAACGCGCATTTTATACCATAGAAAGTGTGAAGCGGGTTTCGGAAGAAGATCTGAATATCATGGAAGACAAACCCAGGTTTCGATCCCGCCTATTTAGTCGTGCCAGAACCTGATGGGCAATTCTTGGTTTCAGTTTCAGCAGTTTCGTATTGAGCAGGATCGGTGTGCGATGAAGGTCAGTACAGATTCTGTATTGTTGGGTACTTTGGTGAGGGAAAAGTCTCCGAAAAAAATCCTGGATGTCGGGACAGGCACTGGGGTAGTTGCACTGATTTTGGCTCAGCGCTTTCCCAAGGCCCAAGTTCAAGCGGTAGAGTTGGATGAGGAAGCGGCAAATCAGGCTGCTGAGAATTTTGCCAACAGTCCATTTTCTAACAGACTAAAACTAGTCGAAGGCCGTTTTCAGGAGTTCCCCGAAAAGGAACAGGTTGACCTTTTGGTCAGCAATCCTCCGTATTTTCCCAATCATCTCAAGGCCCGTGATCCGAGAAGAAATCAGGCATTGCATACCGATGAGCTGTCTTTTTGGGAATTGCTTGAAAAAGCAGGCAAGCTTTTGAGCGAAGAAGGGAGCCTTTGGGTGATATTGCCTCCAGCCCAGATGAAAGAGTTTGAGGTTTTGGCAGCAAGACAGTCCCTTTTTCCCAAAAAATTGGTTTCGGTAAAAGATTCTGCAGGTTCCAGAGTGATCAGGCAGGTGCTGCAGTTCCAAAGGAAAATTGAGTTGAAAGTCCAAGAAGAGTTGATCCTTAAGGAAGGTGACGGGAGTTTTTCCAGGTCTTATTCCCGACTTATTTCAGGATTTCTTTTGGGATTTTGAACCAAAAACAATCAGATTTTTTGATTTATGCTAAAATGTCCTTCTATTTAAGTCTAAAAAGACCCAAGAATAATCTTTTTTCTATTTTTGCTACCAATTTAATTACCACAATCCATGCGAAAATTACTGTCCCTGAGCCTTTTATTAGTGCTCATTGGAGGATGGGCTTGTACCGAAGAGGTGGATACCCCGATTATTGTAGCCACAGAAGATGTGCTGTTTGTAGGGGGGACCAACGTCAGACTCTCGGGCAGATTAATCACCAATAGAGAAGTCACTGCCACGGATCACGGATTTCTGATTTCAGAATCAGAGGCATTCAGCTCACCGATTACCATTTCCTTGGGTACCAAAGACGGGCCGGGCCGATTTATTGGAGAAACATCCGGTCTACGAATCGCTCAACAATATTGGGTAAAAGCCTTCTCGGAGGTGGATGGAGAGCAGCTTTTTGGAGCAGCTGTTCCCATCCGCACCTTAACTCCTCAGTTGGACGGCTATTTCCCCAATTTTTCCAGGGCAGGTGAACTCCTGACCATAGAAGGCAGAAACCTCTCAGAAGATACCCAAGTGTTTTTTGGTACTCAGGAAGCACAGATTGTCAGCAACGTTTTTGAATCCAGACTCACCGTGAGAATCCCTCCTGCCACAGAAAACAGTTTGGTTCCCTTGCGATTGCAGATTCAAGGAGAAATTTTCGAATTTCCTCAGCCTTTTGAATATCAGGCAGGCCGATTTACTCTAGTTGGCTTATTTCCGGAATCGTTCAGGATTTACAATACGGTGTCATTTACCAACCAGGCTGGGTTCCATGTGGGATTGGGAAATGTTCGTCTGTCGTCTTCCTATTCCAAAATTCAGCGATTTGATCCCAGTACCCTATCTTGGAGCGAAGTCAACTTCCCTGGAAATCCACGATCCTTTGCTTTTGCCACTTCCGGGTATCTGGGTGGAGGAGCAGTGGAGCTTGGCTTCAATTCTTTTGAGTTTGATCGGTCTTTTTGGCAAATCAACGGAAGCACTTTTGAGCAATTGGCAGACCTGCCTTTCCAAGGGCGGGAGCAGTTGGCTATGGAAATCAACGGGGAGCTTTTTGTCATGGGTGGAATCGACCCTGGGGCGAATGACATCTGGAAATATTCCCCAAATACGAAATCCTGGGCAAAAGTAGCAACAGCTCCTTTTGTACTCCATGCCGGAACTCCTCACTTTGTCTATCAAAACAAGGGGTATGTAGTCAATACCAGTGGACAGCTTTTCGAGTTTGATTCTCAATTGCTAAGTTGGAATTTCAAGACGGTCTATCCGGGAAGTTTGGGAGAAGGCTATGGAATGGCGGCTATAGATGGAAACAAAGCTTGGGTAGGCTTATACCGAAGAAGCCAGGAAATTTTCGAATTGGATCTGAATACCTTCTCATGGAAGGCGAAAAATCCCTTCGAAGGCTTCCCTAGAAGCATCAACCTGGGGTCTTTTGTCTATCAGGGTGAAATCTATATCCTAAGGGGCCCTGAGATTTCCGTCACCGGAGAATTACCACTGGAACTATTCAAATTTGATCCCAACGGTCTTTAAGCTCAGCCATGATGAAAAAATTATTACTTCTGATTTTCCTTTTCTCGGGCTTTGCTACTCTAGCCCAACAGACCACAGCACCGCCTAAGCGGCAGGTTGTAGGCCGGGATATCGGTCAGCTCAAAGGCATCCGTATCACGGGAAGAATAATCGATGAGATTACCGGTGAAGCTTTGGTGGGTGCCACCATCACCGTCCCGGAGTTGGACTTGACGCGAATCACCGATACCAATGGGTTCTTTGAATTGGTTCTTGATCGGGCGGAGTACAATCTCACTTTCCGCTATGTAGGCTACGAGACCGTGGACTATCCGATCACAGCCGTGGGTGATGGACGGATTTCCATCCGAATGATCCAGGAAGATTTCCAATTGGATGACGTGGTCATTTATGGAAGAGATCCGGAAAAAAATATTCGTTCTACGGATATGGGGGCAGTGACCCTGAGCATGAATACGATGCGGGAGCTTCCTCCTTTCTTCGGAGAGGTGGATATCGTCCGGTCCTTGGCAACTCTTCCGGGAGTAAGCCAAGTGGGAGAGGCCTCATCCGGGCTCAATGTCCGCGGAGGTGGCGTTGACCAAAACTTGATCCAGTTTGGGGGAGCACCGATTTACAATCCTTCTCACATGTTTGGATTATTTACAGCCTTCAATCCGGACGTAGTCAATGACGTGACCCTGTATAAGGCGGTGGTTCCGGCGCGATTTGGAGGAAGGAGTTCTGCAATCTTGGATATCTTACCCAAAGCAGGGAGTGTGGACAAATGGGGAGTCGACTTGATGGCAGGAACCTACACAGGAAAAATCTCCGTGAATGGGCCTCTGATTAAGGACAAAGTTTCCATCTTGGGTGGCTTTAGAGTCTCTTACATCAACTGGCTCCTTCAGACACTTACTGATCCGGTCTTGAACAATTCCAATGCAAACTTCTACGACGGAAACCTCGTGATCAGTGCTCCGATATCAGACAAGAACGAATTCATGTATAGCTATTACACAAGCTATGACGATTTTGCTTTTGCCTCGGATACGACGATTTCCTGGAAAAATACTGCCCATTCTCTTCAATGGAAAAGCAAGTTCAGCGAAAAGTTGGGTATGGAGGCTTTGGGCTTCTATTCGGGGTATAATTTTGGGGTATTCAACCGATCCGGAATCAATGATTTTCAGATCAATTCCGACATTCTGGACATGGGAGGAAAGCTGTTTCTTTCCTATAATTTTTCCCCAACCAATAAAATTACCTTTGGAGGTGAATACAAGCAAGTGGAGATTCAGCCAGGAGAGCTGATTCCGGGAGAGCAAGGGGAGGTTTTGCCCAGAAAAGTCCAGAATGAATTGGGCCGCGAGATGGCGGGACATTTTCAGCATGAATTTGAGCTAGGAGAAAAGTTGGGCTTCTCCTACGGGCTCAGGTATGATTTCTACCAATACCTGGGTGCCAGGACTGTCCGGCAGTATGCCGAAAATCAACCCATATCCGATGGAAGTGCCATTGGAGAAATCAGCTATTCAGATGGTGAAGTCATCCAAAGCTACGATGGATTTGGCCCGAGAGCCTCTATCCGCTATTCCTTTAACAAGTCTACTTCGATCAAAGCGGGATACAATAAAATGTATCAGTTTATCCATCTGATCTCCAACACAGCGACTATTGCTCCATTTGATCTATGGAAGCTAAGCGATAATTTCCTCAAGCCTCAGATTGCAGACCAGTATTCCTTGGGATTCTATAAAAACTTCAAAGGAAACATTTTCGAAACCTCAATTGAGGTTTACTACAAAGACCTGCAAAATGTGGTAGAGTACAAAGACGGGGCAAATCTTATTGTCAGAAATCACATTGAAACCGAATTGGTCCCTGCACAGGGACAGGCTTATGGGGCTGAGCTCTATATCAAAAAAAACTTGGGAAGACTGACCGGGTGGATCTCCTATACCTACTCCAGAGCATTGAGAAGGGTGATTACTCCCTATGAGGAGGAAAACATCAACAACGGGGAATGGTACGCCTCCAACTTTGACAAGCCCAATGACCTGACCGTAATCGGAAATTATAAAGTAAGTACAAATACTTCCATTTCAGCGACCGTAGCCTATAGCACGGGCAGGCCTGTCACTTTTCCTGAGGCTAAGTTTGACTTTTCGGGAAACAGTCTAGCCTACTTTGACAACAGAAACCAAGACCGGATGCCAGACTTCTTCCGGATTGATTTTGCTGCGAATTTCAAACTGAAGGGAAGCGGAAAGTTTTTTGAAGGAGATTGGACGTTCTCTGTCCTCAATGTCCTGGGAAGAAAGAATCCTTATTCCATATTCTTTGGAGATGCACCCGGTTTACCTCCCCAATCGCTTCGGCTCGCCCTTTTGGGTGTGCCACTGCCTAGTTTGAGTTATGCGATTAAATTCTGAGAAGATGTTTAGAAATTGGATTTACCTGGTTTTTTTCCTGCTTTTCGGATGTATTGATCCTTTTCCGGTGGATGTACCTGAGGGGGAGCAATTACTTACGGTGGAGGGACTGATTCATTCTGGACCCGGACCGCATACTATCGTATTGTCCAGAAGTGCCACCTATGGAAGTGATTTGCAAAGTTTGATCAGACCTGTAGTGGGTGCTACCGTTATAGTGCGAAGCGAGGATGGTGAGGTTACTTTCTTAAGTGAACGAGAAGGCGTAAGAGGAGCCTATTTCACACCTGTGGGCTGGAGAGCTCAGGTAGGAAAATCCTACACGTTATTCATTGACACCCCTGAAGGAAAACTGTATTCTTCTTTCCCAGAACGGGTAGAATCCGTACCTGAAATTCAATCTTTGGGAATCCGGACGGTCACCATTCCCCAACCTGGGGGAGGACCTGAGCGCTCAGGGGTGCAAATCATCGCGGATATCATTGACCCCGCGGATCAGAATAATTTCTATTTCTGGCGATTAGGGGCTGCCAATTACATCCTCGAGACCCGTCCGGAACTCTATACTACTCCAGCCCCAGACAGGACTCCAGCTCCTAAGGATTGCTGTGCGGTATGCTACCGAGCAGATATTCCCAATAATCGAGGCGTCTTCATTGCGGTAGATGATGATTTTAACGGTTTGAGCACCCGCATTCCGGTAGGTTTTGTGGAGGATGACGGCTTGAGGTTTGTGAACAAGTATAGAGTGGATGTCAAGCAATATTCTATTTCTCAGAATGCCTACCGCTTTCTGAGGCTGGTGAAGCAGCAAGCTGAAATCAGCGGGTCCATTTTCGATCCTCCGCCTGCAAACATCCGAGGCAATATAATTGCTTTGGAAAATCCAGACGAAGTGGTCTTAGGTTATTTCATCGCAGCGGGTGAGGCCTCCAAAAGAATCTATGTGGATCAGGCGGACTTGACTTTCAAACAAAACCGGACCGTCATCCCTGACGATTGCCGTGTCGTCCCGGGGGCCGCGCTGGATCCTCCTTTTGATTGGAATCCAAATGAATAAATTAGTAAAACTTTATTTCTTGTTCCTTTTTCTCTTGGGAGGATGCATTGATCCATTCCAGGTAGAGGTACCAGAAGGAGAGCAATTGCTTACCGTGGATGCCTTGATTCATTCCGGTCCAGGCCCTCATCGGGTCACCTTGACCCGAAGCACCACCTATGGAAGTAGCTTTCAAGCATTGATAAGGCCAGTTACTGGAGCGACAGTTCTGGTCAGAGATGAGGAAGGGAAAGTAGTGTTTCTGGCAGAGAGCACTGAATCCAGGGGTTCCTATTTTACTCCTTCTGATTTTTCGGCTGAAATCGGTAAGTCCTACACACTGTTCATCGAGACTACGGAAGGCAGGTTGTATTCTTCATTTCCCGAGCGGGTGGAGGGCGTACCAGCGATCAGGAACTTGGAAGCCCGGACCTTGGTCATCAATCAGCCGGGGGGAAGCCCTGCCCGGTCTGGAGTCCAATTGATCGCAGAAATCAATGATCCAGCGGATCAAAACAACTTTTATTTCTGGAGGACAGGTCCTGCAGTCTATGTTCTTCAAACTCGCCCAGACCTGTTTACTCCGAGGCCTACAGAATCTAACCCCTCTCGTGACCCCCAGCCGAAAGATTGTTGCGCTATCTGTTACCGGACCGAAATCTCCAACAACCAAAGTCTGTTCATCGCCGTGGATGATGATTTCAACGGGCTTACTACTCGGGTTCCTGTCGCTTTTGTTGAGGACGACGGGTTGCGATTTGTGGACACCTATCGGGTAGATGTAAGTCAGTATGGTATCTCTCAGGAAGCCTATCGATTTTTGAGACTAGTCAAGCAGCAGGCAGAGATCAGCGGGTCTATTTTCGATCCTCCACCAGCTACTATTCGAGGCAATATGATCAGTCTGGATGATCCCGATGAGGTGGTTTTGGGATACTTTATGGCTGCTTCCGAGCAGACTTCCCGAATATACATTCGAAAAGATGAGTTGACTTTCAGGCAAAATCAGTCGATCGTCCCGGATGATTGTAGAGAGGTGCCAGGAGCGGTATTGGAGCCTCCCTTGGACTGGAGGCCCTAAAGTCCTTTGGTGTCAAAATTTGGGGACTAAGAAGGGATCAATTCTGTCTTCTCTTCAAATCGAATTCCAAAGTTTTCCAATTCTGAAAGAATGGGCTCATAGAGCTCTGCAAGCACAGGAATGTGGAGTCCTGATTCCCTGATTTCTCCATTTAGAAAAAGATCCACAGCGATGGCCAATGGCAATCCCACCGTTTTGGCCATGGCAGTATGGTTGGAATCCTCACCAAAACTTACCAGGCTTGAGGTGACTTTTTTTATCCCCTGCTCGGTTTGGATTTCAAAAAGATGCTGCATGACAATCATGTCTTTGTCCTCCGGTCTCAATGCCCATTCTTTTTCCAGAATTGCTTGAAGAATTTTGGCAGGGCTTCCTTCCGCAAGTGGTAAGGCTCGATCATCGAATAGACCCAGCCATTGGAGCTTTTCGAAGGTGGGAAAATCCAAATCCGGAATCAAATCGGCCAGTTTCTCTTCCACAGTAAGGGTCTCATGCCAAGGAAGAAAGGCATTAAGATATTGCCGAAATGTACAATTCTCCGGAAGTTCCATCTGGTAGCTGTCCTCAGTCATCCCGAGTTGGACGAAGACATCCCAAGCTTTGCAAAACCCCTCTCTCCTCAAGGTACCTCTGAGCAGAGTAGGGATGTTTTCCAAGTCGTATATTGTTCGATAACTAAGCGAATCCCTGTTGGGATACCCATCAAAGTTTCCTAAACCAGGAAAACTTAATGTCTCGTGCCGTCCGAAAAGACGGTGGTAGGGGACATATTTATAGTCTCCCTTCTCGATGTAGCGGGAAGTACCTTGACCTGCCAAAACCACATTTCTGGGGTTCCAGGTGAATTTGTATTTCCAGGGATTGTCTTCTGATTCTGGAGCTAAAAGTCCGCCGCAATAGGACTTGAAGGAGAGGATTTTCTCACCCCGGTTTTTTGCCTCCTGAATTATTTTCATCGCGGACATATGGTCGATGCCTGGATCTAAGCCACATTCGTTGAGAAAAAGGAGACCTTTCTTGTCGATCTCCGGCTTCATTTTTCTCAATTCCTCGCTTTCGTAGGAGGCTGTGAAAAAATGCTTCCCTAGCTCCAGGCAGTCTCTGGCAATGGTGGGATGCATAAAAGCCGGCAGCATGGATATCACCACATCAGCTTGGGCAATCAGTGACTTTCTTTCACTTTCCTCAGAAGTATTGATAGCTACTGCGCTGGTGAATGGTTTATTCTGGATTTTAGTCTGAGCATTGCTAAGGTCAAGGTCAGCCAGGATCAGTTGCCTTTCCGAGCTACAAGTGCCAGCGAGGTAATCAATCAGGTAAGTCGAGGACTTTCCGGCCCCGAGGATCAATATCGTCTTCATCAATTCTGGATTTCTCCTGAAAATTCGCATAATTTTTCTGACCGAAAAGGGGATCAGCTCAGATTTATTGAACATTTCCTTACCTTGATCGTTAGGATTTCCCTCAATCAAAAGTGTACTTGTGAAAAAAATCACCTTGAGTTCAGAACTGGAGGAACTGCTACCGGAGGAATTAAACTCTACTGAGAGAGAACTTCTGGAAAGTGCAAAATCAGTTTCCAAGCGGGCCTATGCTCCCTATTCAGGCTTTCATGTGGGTTCTGCGGTTCTTCTGGAAAATGGACAAATCCTTCAGTCTTCCAATCAAGAAAACGTCAGTTTTCCCGCAGGAGTATGCGCAGAGCGCTTGGTTTTGGGGTATGCCGGAGCAAATTTTCCCGAATCTGCTCCTGTCATGCTTGCGGTGGTCGCCCAGCGAAGAGGAGAAGAGGAATGGGCGGGTGTTTCTCCCTGTGGCATTTGCCGACAGACGATCAACGAAGTGGAAAATCGCTTTGGGAAGCCGATTACGCTCTTGATCCTGAAGTCGGATGGTAATGTCCTTCGAATCCCCGGAATATCCCATCTATTGCCCCTCAAATTTGACGACCTCAATCAGTAAGATGGAAAAGAAAAAGTTGATTTTTCCTCACGAAGCTTTTTATTCCATTTCTCATCAACCAACAGGAAAAGAACAGGAAATCTGGCTTGTTTTTCATGGATATGGGCAGCTGTCGGAGTTTTTTATCCGAAAGTTTCTGCCGTTTTCCGGTGAAGACCGCCTGATTTTGGCTCCTGAGGGGACCAATTATGGGTATTTGAAAGATTTTCAGGGAAGGGTAGGAGCCAATTGGATGACCCGGTATGAAAGGGAAACAGCTATAGCCAACAACCATCGGTTTTTGGACTTGTTGATGAAAGAGATTCTTCAAAAATACCCTCAAAATCCGTCCATCCATCTGTTGGGGTTTTCTCAGGGAGCGGCCACTGCCACCCGATGGGCAGCAAGATGGGACCACCGGGTAAAGCAGATGATTATTTGGGCAGGAGGATTTGCCCATGATTTGATTTTGGAAAAAGCCAAAGATCAATTTCGAACTACCGAAATCCTGATGGTCTTTGGGGAAAAGGATGAATTGATCACCTCGGAGAGCATAGCTTCCCAAAGGGCTTTTTTCGGGCTTTTGGAAAAAGAAGTGCGCGAGCTTACCTTTGACGGCGGACACGAACTGAATATCCCTTTGCTTCAAAAAATCATTAAAAAAGAGGGATGATCTTTTTTGGCCCGCTGATTGTAATGAGTCAAACAATTTGATGAAATTTCGACTTTCATTATTTTTCAACAACCATTGAAAACCATACATGCTTTCCCTTTCTAATCAGGAGGTCGACTACATAGCCTCCCAACTTCTCAAAGGAATGGTCTGCTTCTATCAGATCGATAGAAAAAAGGTCCATCAAATGCCTGACGACGAGGATTATTTCAATTACGATCTGACAGAAGATGAGGAAGATATCCTGGATGAGATCGAAGAAAACCCGGACAATTTTGCGGAATTTACCAAAATGGAGCCTGCACAGGAGCATCAGATGATGCAAGACTTTATCGATCGCAAAGTCAAAGAAAGAAATCTGGCAGAGGATCTGGTAGATGCCTTGAGCAAACCCAAAGCTGCCACAGGGTTTAAGTTTCTGATCGATGGATCAAAATACAAGGATGAATGGGTCACCTACCGAAAGAGCAAATACCACGACTGGGTGAAGGAGCAAGTGGACTCCTTTAATTATGCCGAAGACTAAACACAAACCGTCTGAGCAATTCAGGCGGTTTTTTTATTGAACGGAAATGACCAACAAGCCGACGTATTCTATCAGAACCCACCTGCAGCCCGGCGACCTCAGTCAGGTGGCTTGGCTTCATGCCAAAATCTATTTTGAAGAGCAGGGATTCGGGCTGGGCTTTGAAGCCTATGTTTTGGAAAGTTTGGTGGAGTTTTATGGACAATATGATCCAGAAAAAGACGGGGTTTGGGTCGTGGATGCAGAAGGGAAGATGGTTGGGTTTCTCTGCCTGATGCATAGACCGGATAATCAAGCCCAACTCCGGTATTTTGTGCTGGAAAAGACCTTTCGAGGAATTGGATTGGGAAATCAGTTGATGCAAAGTTGGATGGACTTTTATAAGCAAAAAGGATACTCCTCTGCTTACCTCTACACCACTTCAGGTCTGGACCCCGCCGTTCACCTCTATGAGAAATTCGGTTTCAATAAAGAATCGGAAAAATTCTCGGAGAATTTCGGCGTTCACTTGAAAGAAATGCTTTTCAGACTATCTTAAGGCTTTTCCCAACAGAAGCCATGAAATCGAACCTGCCAGGAGCTGACAGGGAAGTCGGAACCGACATTCCTGGGAATGATTAAAAATCAGGCGAGATTCTCCCGATGCTAATCTGAACAGGCTATATGACAATTAAAAAACCAAATGAGGAACACATGAAAAAGTACCTTTCCATCCTATTGTTTTTTGCATCTCTTCCGTTTTCCTTCGCCCAAAACTGGGATTGGGGTGGGCCTTTAGACCCGATTCAGGCCAAGATGAAGATCAGACATTATCGATTGGAACTGGAGTTGATTCCTGAGACTCAGTCCATCCTTGGATCGAATACGATTACTTTTTCTTCTGATGAAAAATTGGATACGCTGAGGTTTCAGCTCATCGATGAATATGAGGTAAGTCGGGTCTTGATGGATGGAAAGGAAGTTGTGTTTTTTCACCAAAATGATGTTTTGGATATTCTTCCGGTGGATTGTACTTGCGACCAAGTACAGGTTTTTTATGGAGGGAAAACACCCATCGCCCAAAATCCGCCTTGGACAGGTGGATTTACCTGGGAAAAGGATCAGTTGGACAATCATTGGATGGGCCTGTCCAGTCAGGGAGAGGGAGCGAAGATCTTCATGCCTGCCCTAGACCATCCTTCCAGCGAACCCAGCGAAGGGGTAGATTTGATCTTCACTGCACCCAAGCCCTATTTCGTAGCGTCCAACGGGCGCTTGATTCAGACCGAGGAAAAAGGCGCCCATGTTTCCTATCACTGGTCTACTGCCTATCCGATCAATAATTACAATATCAATTTTACGCTGGGAGTATTTCAGGAGGCAAAAATGGAGTTTGAGTCCATTTCCGGAAATAGGATTCCCATGCATGTCTGGGTCCTGCAGGAAAACCGGGCCAAGGCAGAAGAGCTTTTGGAGGTTTTGAAAATCAGCACAGAAACGCAGGAAAAGTACTTTGGGCCTTTTCCATTCCCCAAGGATAAAATAGCCGTAGTCGAAACGCCCTATCTGGGCATGGAGCATCAGACGATCAATGCTTATGGCAATAATTTTCAGTTTGTGGCGATGGGAGAGGTCAATTACGATTGGCTGCTCCATCATGAGCTCGGCCATGAGTGGTTTGGAAATAAGGTGTCCGTAGGAGACTGGGCCGATATGTGGATTCATGAAGGCCTGACTGCCTATGGAGATTGGTTGTTTTACTGGGAGCATGGAGGACCTGAGGCTTACTTTGCCAAAGTCAAATCTGAATCCCGGAATATTCCCCATGCCAAGCCCGTGGTCAGTCCTCCCAATTCGACAGAAGAACAGGCCTATCATCCAGAGATTTATACCAAAGGCGCCATGGTCATCCATTCCCTCAGAGGAGTATTGGGAGATGAGTTATTTTTCCCAGCCATTAAGGCCTTTGTCATGGACGACCGATTTACTTATCAAAATCAAGTCAATACCCGCGATTTCACCGATTTCATTCAAAGCTTTACCGGTCAAGACCTAAGCGGATTTTTCGACCTGTATCTTTACACCACTTCCCTTCCCAAAGTAAAAGTGTCCAAAAAGGGAAAAGACGGCTATGTGGTTTCTTTGCAAGGCATTGATTTTGAAATGCCGGTGGAGGTAGAGACTTCAGAGGGCATTCAGCGAGTGAGTGTGGGGAAAAAAGGCACGGAAGTCAAAAGCAGCACCCCGGTGGTCGTTGACCCAAGAGGTTGGCTGATGCTGGAAAAGTAGTTTCATTCCCTTATTGAGTATTTGAAGGATTTATGTCCTCGATTGGGGACGGGGGTTTTTAAAAGATTTCCCGGTTCCAAAAGGTAGTTTAGATCTAAAAAGCCCTGTTTCTTTTGGATTCAGGGCTTTAATTTTATTTATTGCCCCTTACCCAGTAGCCTTTTTTTATTTTCTCACCTTAATCATTGATTGATGAACTCGCATATTTATGACTCTGGGCTAATCGGAAACTGTTCCTACATCGCCCATATTCAAAAGGACACGAATGTTTCCTGGCTTTGCTTTCCCCGTTTTGATTCAGATTTTGTGTTTGGCAGTATGCTGGATAAAGACCGGGGTGGGGAATTCACCATTTTGCCAGAGGAGGACTTTGAATCCACTCAGAGCTATCTGGAAAACACCAATATTCTCGAGACCACCATCAAAAGCAAAAAAGGAAGCTACCGGGTGACTGATTTCGCTCCCCGATTCAAGAATTTTGACAGATACTTTAAGCCTCTGATGCTCATCCGGAAGCTCGAGCCTATCGAAGGTGCTCCCAAAGTGAAAATCACCTGCCAGCCTGTTTGGGAAAGAGGGACCAAGGAACTCACCCCAAGTATGGGCAGCAATCATATCCGCTATATGGGCCAGGAACAGGAAATCCGCCTGACTACGAATGCACCTTTGAGCTATATCTGCGAGGGAAAAGCCTTTGTCTTGCAGCGTCCTGTGTACTTGGTGTTTACTTATGGGAGACCTCTTGAAGCGCCGGTGGAATCCACCAGTGAGCGGTTTCTCCAGGCTACGACCGAGTACTGGCAGTCTTGGGTCAAGTCCACCAGTATTTCCACTTTTCACCAAAGACTGGTATTGAGATCTGCCTTAATTCTGAAAATTCATCAATACGAGGATACGGGAGCAATTATAGCGGCTTCTACCACCTCTCTTCCTGAATCTCCGGGATCGACCCGAAATTGGGATTACCGCTACTGCTGGATAAGAGATAGCTACTATACGCTGACCTCCTTCAATAGCGTAGGACACTTTGAGGAGTTGGAGAAATATTTTGAATACATCCAGAATCTTCCAACCGGGTCTGATGGACGGTATCAGCCTTTGTATTCGATCACCGGCGATAGCCTGCTGACCGAGGAGATTTCAGATCTTCAGGGCTACTTGGGCAATCAGCCGGTGAGATTTGGCAATCAGGCCTATACCCATATCCAAAATGACCTCTATGGTCAGGTTTTGGTTTCCCTCTTGCCTTTGTATTCCGATCAGCGGTTTACTGCCAAAGAAAAGAGCTATTCGGAACCGATGATCATGAACCTTCTGGATAAGATCGAGAAGACTATGCATGAGAAAGATGCCGGGCTGTGGGAATTCAGAAATCTTGCCCAAGAGCACTGTTACACGTTCTTGTTTCATTGGGCAGGGGCCTGTGCAGCAGCCAAAATCGGCACCCGATTGAAAAACCAGCGCATGTACGATAAGGCCATTCAGCTGAGAGATGAGGCTGTGAAAAAAATCGAGGCCTGCTATCTGCCTGACCGCAAAGCCTACGCTCAAGCGATCGGTTCACGGCATATGGATGCTTCCACGCTCCAATTGATCACCATGGGATATTTTGGCAGGGACCTTGAGCGCGCCAACGACCATCTGAAAGCTTTGGAAGAGGATCTTCTGGCTAAAGATTACCTGTTCTACCGATACAAGCACATGGATGACTTCGGAGTGCCGGAGACTACTTTCCTGATTTGTGCATTTTGGTATATAGAAGCTTTGGCTTGTGTGAATAGATTGGATGAAGCCATTGAAGGGTTTGAGACGCTAAGCAAATATTGCAATCATCTCAATTTATTTTCAGAGGATGTGGATCAGGCCACAGGGAGTCAGTGGGGGAATTTTCCTCAAGCTTATTCTCATGTAGGGCTAATGAATGCCGCTTTCAGGATTGGGAAAAAATTGGATCGTCCGAATTTTCTTTAATGCTTCCAATAGGTTTTCAAGGCAAGAAAAGGTCTTTTTAGGCCTTTTCCTGCCTTATCTCACTGAGTCAGTTTGGTCAAAAGACTCCTTACTTCCCGGAAGGACTTGATGTTGTAATTGGCTTGGGTATAGGCATAGCCCACTCGGATGGTAAAGGCATTTTTCGGCATGGCTTTGAACGTGTCCTCATCCGTCCAATCATCTCCTATAGCGAGGATGAAGTCGTAGGTTTCTCCTTTCATTAGGGCACTGGCTGCTCTCCCTTTGTTGATGTCCGGGCGCTTGATTTCCAGGACCATGTTGCCTTCCAACACTTGGAGGTTGTGTCCGCGTGCCATGTATTTCAAGTGGGAAAAAAGCTCCCTCATCCTCAAATCCCCGAGTCCACTTTCCACTTTTCGATAGTGCCAAACGAGAGAGTGGTGCTTTTCTTCGATAAATGCCCCCGGGGTCCGCTGCACGTAGTAGTCCATTACTTTTCGGATATCCTCTTTCCAGAAGTCATCCACTTCGGCGTACAATTCCCACTGAGCAGGATCTTCTTTTCTCCTCACCCAGACTCCATGCTCGGCGATGAGATCTACGTTTTGACTGTCAAACCATTTGCCCAAGGTATCTTTATCTCTGCCTGAAATGATGACCACCTGAGCCTTTTGGCTGAGTTTTTTGACCAGATTTCGGAGCTCTGTGTCCGGCTTTGCATCTTGTGGATTTCCCACAAAGCCCGTCAGCGTACCATCGTAGTCCAAGAATAAAACCGGGTTTTTGGCACTTTGAAACTGCTCGGTGATTTCTTTTTCTACTTTGCTGTCTACCTCTTTGGAAGTTAGTTCATTTTGTTTGGATTTTACGTGCTCGAGCCGATCCATGAATACTTTTACCCATTGGAAAATATCGTAGCGTTGCAAGACTTCCTGCATGGAAGCCATCCGCGTTTTTTGCTCTGATTCATCCAAAGTAAGACCTTGGTGGATAGCTGTTTTTACCCCTTCCCGGTCATTGGGATTGACTAAGAAGGCATCCCGGAGCTCCTTGGAGGCGCCGGCCATCTCAGATAGGATCAAGACTCCTCCCTGATCTCCCCGGCTGGCCACATACTCCTTGCATACCAGATTCATTCCATCCCGAAGGGGGGTGACCAAAGCAATATCCGACATGCTGTAGAAGGCACTCAATTCCTCAAAAGGAAAACTTCTGTAGAAATAATGCACCGGAACCCAATTGAGCGTGGAATATTCCGCATTGATTCTACCGACCAAGAGGTCGATTTCCTCCCGCAGCTCTTTGTAGGATTTGACCTTGTCCCGGCTGGGGACCACGATCATGATCATGGATACTTTGCCATGGAGTTCCTTATGGTCCTTGAGCAAATCATGAAATGCATGAATGCGCTGGGGAATTCCTTTGGAATAATCCAGCCGGTCAATAGTCAAAATGAGCTTCTGATCGCCGACTTGATTCCGGAAGTTTTTGACGATGTTTTGGGTCTTTTTGCTTTTTGCCTGCTTGACAAACTTCCCATAGTCGATTCCCATGGGAAAAGAATCCACATTGATGATCCGGTTTTCAGCCTGAATGTATCCGCTTTCGCTGGAAAGTCCGGTGATTCTTCCCACTGCACTAAGAAAGTGGCGCATGTCGTCGTAGGTATGGAAGCCGATCAAATCTGCCCCGCAGACTCCCTCCAGCAGTTGTTGTCGCCAGGGGATCATGCGCATGATCTCGTAGGATGGAAAGGGAATATGCTGAAAAAAGGCAATGGTGGCATTGGGAAGCGCTTCTCGAAGCATCTGTGGGAGTAAAAGCAGCTGGTAATCATGCACCCAAATGGTGTCATCCGGATCTGCTTTTTTCAGAATGGCATCACAAAACTTGCGATTGACTTCCCGATAGGATTCCCAATGGTCTGGGTTGTACTCGATGTATTGGGTGAAGTAGTGAAAGGCAGGCCAGAGTGTTTCGTTGCTGAAGCCTTCGTAAAACTTGGTGACGTCTTCCTTGGAAAGAAAGACGGGTGCCATTTTAAGTTCATGGAGTTCGAGAATGATTTCGGCGCGCTGCTCGGGATCCTCAATGGTATTTCCCGGCCAGCCTATCCAGATGTTTTCTCCGGATTTGTAGATGGAACCCAAGCCTGTGGCCAGGCCTCCGGCTGAAGGCTTGAACTCAAATTTGCCATTGCGATGACGAAGGGAAATGGGAAGTCTGTTGGAGACGATGATGGTTTTTGCCATAAGAAAGTAGGTGAAAAACAGAAAAGCAGCAGATAAAGCTACTTATACATTAAAAGGTGATTTACTAATATACATCAAAAAGCCCGAAATTGAAGAAATTTAGAGGGTTTTATCTCAATGGATAGTGGGTAGCCATTATTGTGGGATAAAAATCTATTTGGCTTTGAAGAGTTTTTATCTGATTTATAGAATGGTAAATAAAAAAAAACCTGGTTTAAAACCAGGTTTTCAAACGATTTAAATTCCAAATACTGTCCTAATCTTGTCTACATAGTCGAGCTTTTCCCAAGTGAACAGCTCTACATCCAAGGTGATTTCATCCCGATAGGGAGACAGGAAGGTTTTTGTTACTACTTCGTTTTTCCTGCCCATATGTCCATAAGCAGCTGTCTCTTCATAGATTGGGTTTCTGAGTTTGAGACGCTGTTCGATAGCGTAAGGACGCATATCGAAGATCGCCTCTACTTTTTTGGCTATTTCTCCATCGGTCAAGTTTACTTTGGCTGTGCCGTAAGTATTGATATAGATGCCCATAGGCGCAGCTACTCCGATGGCGTAGGACACCTGGACCAGAATCTCGTCAGCTACTCCGGCTGCCACCATGTTTTTGGCAATGTGGCGGGTCGCATAAGCTGCTGAGCGGTCTACTTTTGATGGGTCTTTGCCGGAGAAAGCACCTCCTCCATGAGCTCCTTTACCTCCGTAGGTGTCTACGATGATTTTTCTTCCGGTCAGGCCGGTATCCCCATGAGGACCGCCAATGACAAACTTTCCTGTTGGGTTGATATGATATTTGATTTCAGAGGTAAACAGTTTTTGTATTTCCGGCTTCAGTTTGGCTTTTACTCTTGGAATCAGAATGTTGATGATATCCGCTTTGATTTTGGCCAGCATGGCCTCCTCGGTATCGAAGTCGTCGTGCTGGGTGGAGACCACGATCGCGTCGATTCGCTGAGGCACATTGTCATCGCTGTATTCGATAGTGACCTGAGACTTGGAGTCGGGTCTCAGATAGGTGATGTCCTTGTTTTCCCTTCTCAACTCGGCAAGCTCCCTAAGGATCATGTGTGAGAGGTCCAAAGCCAAAGGCATGTAGTTTTCGGTTTCAATGGTCGCATAGCCAAACATCATTCCCTGATCTCCGGCGCCCTGCTCTTCGGGGTGGGTCCGCTCTACTCCCTGATTGATATCGGCACTTTGCTCATGGATTGCTGAAAGTACTCCGCAGGAGTTTCCTTCAAACATGTATTCACTCTTGGTATAGCCTATTCGGTTGATCACATCCCGGGCTATCTTTTGTACATCCAAATAGATGTCTGATTTCACTTCTCCAGCCAAGAATACCTGACCGGTGGTTACAAGCGTTTCGCAGGCTACTTTGGAATTGGGGTCGAAGGCCAAAAAATTATCAATCAGTGCGTCGGAAATCTGGTCAGCGATTTTGTCAGGATGACCCTCAGACACTGACTCTGAGGTAAATAAATAGGCCATAAAATTAATTTTTAGCTGCTTTTTTTAAGAACGCCCAAAAATACGGGAACTGAAGGAAATAAAAAACCAGATAGGGAAGCTTGCGGAATTTTATGGGAAAAAGGATAGTTCGATTTGCCGTGTGATTTTTTCGGGTTGCATCCTGAAAGCGGAGAGCTTATCTTTCCTCTTCCCAACTTCAACTGACCTTATGCGTTTATCCCTTTCTATTTCGATTTTCTTGTTTTCGCTCCTGTTCCTCAATTGTGAAAATAAAACCGAGACAGCTGGAGTAGAAATCAAATCTTCGGCAAGCTATGCAGACTTAGAGGCACTTTTTTTAGCCTGGAGGGAATTTGAAAAGCCACCTCTTCTGGAAGGAGCTCCTGACTATCGAAAAGCGACTTTTGAAAAACGGATGCCTGACTTTCAAACCTTACAGACTAAACTCCTTAGAATGGACACCTCCGGCTGGAGTATTTCCGAACAGGTGGACTGGAGAATCGTGCGTGCTGAAATGAATGGTTTTGATTTCAATTACCGAATTCTGAAGCCTTGGGAAAGAGATCCTGCTTTTTATAAATCAATCTGGATGGAGCGAAGCGATGTGCCCGCTCATGAAGGTCCGACCCATCATGGTGTAGTGGAAGTTTGGCAGTATTCTTTTCCTTTGGAAGCAGCAAAAGGGGAAGAGTTTTTGGAAAAAATAAGGGCGGTATCCTCCCTGAATACCCAAGCCAAAGAGAACTTGACCGGAAATGCAAAGGAGCTTTGGGCTGCCGGAATTCCCACAATCAGTCAGCAAGTCCAGGACTTAAAGGAGATTTTGGAATTCCCTGGAGTAAAAGATAACCCGGAATTGGTACAGGCTATCCAAGATGCCATGGGGTCTACCGAGGACTTGGTCAAATGGCTGGAGGAAGAGGCTCCCAAAAAAGACGGACCGTCTGGGATAGGAAAGGAGAATTATACCTGGTATTTGCAAAATGTCCATTGGGTTCCTCTGACTTGGGAGGATGAGGTGATGATCTTGAAAAGGGAATTGGCAAGGGCTTGGAATTCGCTCAAACTGGAAGAGCACCAAAACCGAAATCTTCCTCCTTTGGAGGCTGCAGATTCGCCTGAGGAATTTGAGCAGCTGACCGAGAAGTCCATTCAGAAGATGATGGACTTCCTGGAGAAAGAAGAGATTTTGACCGTGAAGGACTACTTTGAGCCAGCTTTACGCGCGCATCGAGGGAGCTTTGTGCCAAAAGAAAAGCGGAACTTCTTTTACATCGGAATGCATATCGATCCGCTTCCACTTTATTCCCATTTCTACCATTGGTTTGAGTTGGCCATTATGGACAATGAACCTCACAAAAGTCACATTCGAAGAGGGCCGCTATTGTACAATATTTTTGACAGCAGAAATGAGGGAACTGCCACAGCTGTGGAAGAGATGTTTATGGATGCAGGATTGTATGCAGATTCACCCCGATCACGGGAGATTGTATATATCATGATAGCTCAGCGAGCGGCTAGGGGCTTGGGCTCACTGTATGCCCAAGCCAATGAGATGACCATGGTGGAAGCGGGCGGGATTCATTCCAATTATACGCCTAGAGGCTGGATGAAAACGGAGAAAGAGCTTTTGCTTTTTGAGCAGCATCTCTACATGCGGCAGCCTGGCTATGGTTCGAGCTACATTACCGGAAAATACCTTTTAGAAAATGCTTTGGCTGATTTCGCCCGGATTAAGGAAGAAAAGGGAGAGGAATTCCGGCTTCGGGACTTCTTCGATCAGCTAAACGGGATTGGAAGCATTCCGATTGCCTTGGGGCATTGGGAGATGACCGGAGTCGATTCATTTTTAAAAAACTCAAAAAATGAATAATTGGATCAAACTAGGATTGAATTCATCCATTCAGGACTTTAGGTGTCATTTTCTATCAAATCATGTGAAGTGAGCAGGAAAATACTTGAAAAAACTTCAACCACAGGGCTGCTAGGATCTTGATTCCAGCTATTTGATACCAAAATCTCGTGCCTAATGTCTCGTGTCTAAGATCTCTTTTTTCACCAACCCTTCCGTCACCTCATTCATCGCCTTGACTTTGTATTCAAAATCCCCTTTGAGCGTCGCCCGGTAAGCATTCAGGTTTTCCAACAAGTCATCAATTTCCTCTGGAAGTACTTCTTCCAATAATTGGCGAAGCCGCTTGGCAGTCGTAGGAGATTTGCCATTGGTGGAAATGGCAATTTTCAGGTTTCCCTTCGTCACAATGCCTCCGAGGTAAAAGTCGCAGAGCCCAGGCGTATCGGCTACATTCACCAACAAAAAGCGCTCTTTTGCCTCATTTCGAATCTGTCGATTTACAACCTTGTCGTCAGTAGCAGCGATCACGATATGTTTTCCTCCTAAGTATTTTTCGTGATAGGCATCCTCGATGAGGGTGACTGTCTCTTTTCCTTCAGCCAGTTCCAAAAATTCAGGGCGGAAATACTTGGAGACAACTGTCACTTGTGCTTCTGGGCTTGATTTTAGCAAAAATTCCAGCTTTTCAGTTGCCACAAAGCCTCCTCCGATCAATAGGACATTGAGCTCATGGACTTTGAGGAATATGGGGTAGAGATGGTTCATTTTTTAAGAGTCAAGAAATTAGAGACAAGAAGCAAGGCTTCGTAAATAAGGGTTTAAAAGATAACTGCTCAGATAAAAAGAGATACCGCTAGCGCTGAGATAGACAACCTATCTTTAAGTATCTTCTCTATCTTTTTTCCAGCATATCTTAAAAAAAGATAGCCGCGCAGATAAACTGAGATACCTCTAGCGCTGAGATAGACAACCTATCTTTAAGTATCTTCTCCATATCTCGCGTAGCATATCTTTAATTTGATCACTCAGAACACAAACTGATCGTTGAAATAGCCTCACGATACACTTCCGCCAATCGCAAACTTTCACGAACCACTTCTCCCACAATGATCACCGCAGGAGCCTCGACTTGATTCTCCATGGCTTTTTGTTCGATATCATGAATAAAGCCGGCAGTAATCTTTTCCTCTCGGGTAGTTCCACTCTGAATAATGGCCACCGGAAGGTGTGGTTTTCCTGCTTTTCGGTAAGTATCCGCGATTTCACTCAATTTTTTGGTTCCCATCAAGATCACTACCGTAGCTGTCGACTGAGCCGCAAGTGACAGGTCTCGGGAAAGTTCGCCCGCGGTAGTCGTACCAGTGACCACCCAGAAGCTTTCGGAGATACCTCTTTTGGTCACGGGGATGCCCGCATTTGCAGGAACTGCAATCGCGGAGGTGATTCCGGGAATCACGGCCGTGGGAATACCAAAGGCCTGGATGTACTCGACTTCTTCTCCACCCCGACCAAAGACAAATGGATCTCCTCCTTTCAATCGGACTACGTGCCCGTGCTTTCGGGCGAGTTCCACGCAGAGTTGATTCGTGTCTTCCTGTGGGGTGCTGTGCTTACCCACTCGTTTTCCTACGAAAATCTTCATAGCGGTGGCAGGGGCATGCTTCAGCAAAACAGGATCAATCAAGGCATCATACAGGACTACATCTGCCGTGTTTAAGGCCAAAATGCCCTTTAGCGTCATCAATTCAGGGTCTCCTGGACCTGCTCCTACCAGAGTTACTTTTGGACAGATTGCTTGGATCATTCCTGTACCTCCTCCTCCCGATAAGTCTTTAGGAGCCCGTAGATTTCCATCGCCTGCCTGGCATAAGCCTTGGCAAACACTTCATTGGGTTCGTTCTGATTGATCTGATAGACTTTGTCTGCAAAAGTGCCATCCAGCTGAATTTTGCCACTCTCTACAAACTTTTCATCAAATAAGTTGATAATATTCGCATAGCTATTCGTACTGATGTCTTCGCTGAGCAAAAGCGCTTTGGCTGCATTGATCAGCCCTGCATAGTGATGGTAAATGCTGTCAGACCAGCGTCCTTGTTCCAAAGCCTCCTGACCCAAATCGAGCTTTTCCAGGGCCTCCAAAAGCAAGGTCGCCACCAAGTCTATCACTACACCGGCACATTCCCCAACTCCCACAGCTACTTCATACGCCTCCTGATGTCCCCAATCCACTGAATCCGACTCCCTAACCGTGGAGGCATCGCTGAGATCCTTCAGCAAATCATAGAAATACATCTGCCCTTGCTGATCGTAATAGCTGAGAAAGTCTTTGCCTCCCGCATTTTTCTCAAAATCATCAAGCAATACCCGCAGCGCCTGAGGTCCACGACGACTGGGAACCTTGGTCACTTTGTCGGCAAAGCGGCCGTTGCCATCGCCTAGATTTCCTCCACCCAAGAGTACTTGAAGGGCGGGAATGACGGTTTTACCCGCTTTCATGGACATACCCTGAAAACCAATATGCGCCATATTGTGCTGCCCGCAAGCATTCATACAGCCAGAGATCTTGATGACCAAGTCTTGGTTTTTCAGATACTGTGGATATTCCCGCTCGATGACTTTTTCCAATTCCTTGGCAATCCCCGTCGAGCTGGCAATGCCCAAATTGCAGGTGTCTGTACCCGGGCAGGCCGTGATGTCTCCTAGGGAATTGTAGCCTCGTTGGGCAAGGTTGATTTTTTTCAATTCCTGATAAAAGAAGGGAATCAAGTCTTCCCGCACATCTCGAATGAGTATATTTTGACGTAGGGTAAATCTGACTTCTCCCGCAGCGTAATTTTCTACCAAATCCGCCAAAGGTCTGGCTTGATCCAGATAAAAATCGCCCAAAGGCACGCGAACCCCAATGGAAACGTACCCAGCCTGCTTTTGCGGCAGCACATTGGTCAGCTTCCATAGTTCGAAATCCAATCCCAAGTCGGCGGGATTGACTTCCACAGTCGGTGGATTGGGAAGGGTTCTTTCCTGCTCATAGTTTTCAAAATGAAGGGGAAAGCTTTGGAATGGAAGTGCTTTTTTCTCTTTTTCTACCAAATCCAAAAAGGCCTCCAAACCGATCTCTTTGATCAAAAACTTCATCCGAGCCTTATTTCTTCGAGCTCGCTCACCATGCCGATCAAAAATCCGCAAGACTGCTTCGATGAATGGGATCAACTGATCGGTCTCCAAAAACTCGGTAATCAAATCCGCATGTCGAGGTTGAGATCCTAAACCACCTCCTAAAAGGACTTTGAAGCCTCGAAGCTGATTACCATCGACATCTTTGACTTTGGGGATAAAGCCCAAATCATGCATGTAGGCCAGGCCTGTGTCTTCGTCAGTGGAAGAAAAGGCCATCTTAAACTTTCTCCCCATTTCCTGGCAAACCGGATTTCTCAAAAAATAACGGAAGGTCGCATCGGCATAAGGTGTCACATCAAAAGGTTCTTTCGGATCGATTCCGGCAGTTTCTGAAGCTGTGACATTTCGAACAGTGTTACCGCAAGCTTCGCGAAGCGTTACGTCGTCCTTTTCCAACTCTGCCCAAAGCTGCGGTGTTCGATCCAAGCTCACGAAGTGAATCTGAATGTCCTGACGGGTAGTGATGTGAAGACGACCGATGGAATATTCCTCCGAAACCTTGCAAATTCGCCGTAATTGCGCAGCTGTAGCCCGGCCATAGGGGAGCTTGATTCGCACCATTTGCACGCCCTGTTGCCGCTGTCCGTAAACTCCCCGAGCGAGGCGAAGACTTCGGAATTTTTCTTCATCAATTTTTCCTTCACGGAAAAGCGCGATTTTCCGCTCCAGGTCAATGATGTCCCGTTCTACTAAGGGATTTTCCAGTTCGGTTCGAAAGCTTTGCATAACGTATTCTTTTTTTTGAACCCTATCGGGTTTGTAGGTTATAGGTATTTAGAAAAAGCTACGATCCATAGGTCTTGATTCTTCGGTTTCGACCTATTCCTCATAGCGAAGGTCCAAGTCAAGAGGCTTGGGCTAGTTAATAGTTTATTTTAGTTCAAGTCAGGAGACTCAAAACCTGTCCCTTTTGTGGTCTAGCGTCTTGTGTCTATGCTCATCTTACTCTATGAATCCCACAGATACCGTATCAAAACTACCCTCATCAATCAGGATAAAAGCCCCGTTGGATTTATTGGTATGATAGGAGTCATAGTGGACCGGTTTGCTCAGTTTCAATCGGACTTTACCGATATCATTTAGTTTTAAGTGGTCACATTCTTCCGTGCCGGAAAAGTCCGCATGAATCTTTGATTCGATTTGCTCTACTTTGGCCAAAACCCGATTGACTCCGTGCTGCAGGATGTACTTTTGTCCCACTCGGAGATTTTTGGAATTTACTTGGCACAAGGTGGCTGAGATCGATTTTTCGCTGGCAGGCTCTTCCCCAACCTTGACCATCATATCTCCCCGGCTGCAGTCGACCTCGTCCTCGAGTGTGACCACGACAGAGGAACCAACAGCAGCACTTTCCAATTCCTGATCGAAGAAATGGATGCCCTTGATGGTGGAAATATTACAAGAGGGAAGGACAGTCACTCTATCTCCTACTTTCAAGGTGTTTCCGTAAAGTTTCCCCGAAAACCCTCGAAAATCATGGTAAGCTTCTGTTTTGGGCCGGACTACATATTGAACCGGAAATCGAGCTACAGCACTTTCCTGCAAGTCTTGTGGCTCTAAGACTTCTAAATGATCCAATAACGTGTTACCTACATACCAAGGCATGTGATCAGATTTGCGAGTGACGTTTTCACCCTTTAGTGCTGAGACCGGGATGAAGGTGATCTGCTCCTCGGTAAAGTCACTTTTAGCGACTAAGACATCAAAATCTGCCTTGATTTTCAGAAATACATCTTCACTGTAATCCACCAAGTCCATTTTGTTGATTGCAACTACTACATGCGACATGCGGAGCAGGTTGCTGATGAAAAAGTGGCGGTATGTCTGTTCAATAACTCCCTTTCTGGCATCAATGAGGATAATGGCTACCTGAGAGGTGGAAGCTCCAGTCACCATGTTTCGCGTGTACTCCACATGTCCGGGAGTATCCGCTACGATGAAGTTGGTTTTGTTTGTATTGAAATAAATATGAGCTACATCGATGGTGATCCCCTGCTCGCGCTCAGCAACTAGCCCGTCAGTAGCTAGGGAAAAGTCCAGGTAATCGTAGCCTCGCTGCTTTGAGCTACGCTCAATAGCCTCGATTTTGTCCGTGGTCAGGGAATGCGTATCGTAAAGCAAACGCCCAATGAGGGTGCTCTTGCCATCATCCACAGAGCCTGCGGTAGCTATTTTGATGAGTTTTCTGCCTTGTATGTCCATTTTTGATAAATTCTACTTTAGATTATTGGTGAGTTTTAAGATATGCTTCGCGAGATATTGAGAAAATACTTAATATATATTGTCCTTCTATTTCATTTCAAGCGGTATCTCTGTTTATCTGCGCAGCTATTTTTTTTAAGATAGGCTTCGCGAGATATTCAGGAGATACTTTAAGATAATTTCCCCACATATCTCAGCTTTGGCTATATCTCTTTTATCTGCGCAGCTATCTTTTCAAATCATGTCTAGCTTCTTGCTTCTCCTAAAAATACCCCACCTTCTTCCTCGTCTCCATCGCTGCCTCCGATCGCTTATCGTCAATTCTGGCACCACGCTCGGAAGTGGTAGATTCCCGGATTTCGGAGACTACATCATCTAATGAAGTCGCTTCGGAAAGTACTGCTGCAGTACAGGTCATGTCACCGACAGTTCGGAATCTGACCATACGCTCCACTACTTCTTCATGAGCTTCGCGGAAGACATGTTCATTCGCAGTCCAGATCAAACCATCGCGGAAAAACACCTCCCGCTTGTGTGCAAAGTAGATACTTGGAATAGCAATATTTTCGGTGCGGATATATTCCCATACATCCAGCTCCGTCCAGTTGGAAATCGGAAATACGCGGACATTTTGGCCCACGTGAATCTTTCCATTAAGCATGTCGAATAGCTCGGGGCGTTGGTTTTTCTCATCCCATTGCCCGAAGTCATCCCGAACGGAAAACACCCGCTCTTTGGCCCGGGCTTTTTCTTCATCCCGTCTAGCCCCACCGATGCAAGCGTCAAACTTAAACTCTTCGATTGCATCCAGAAGCGTTGTGGTTTGAAGGGTATTTCGGCTGGCATAGCGACCGCGCTCTTCACGGACCTTTCCTTGGTCAATGGAGTCTTGCACCTTTCTGACGATCAGTTCCAAGCCCAATTCATTCACCAACCAATCCCTAAACTCGATGGTCTCCGGGAAATTATGTCCGGTGTCCACATGAAGTAATGGGAAAGGAATTTTGGCAGGAAAAAAGGCCTTTTGAGCCAATCTCACCAAGGTAATCGAGTCTTTTCCCCCAGAAAAAAGCAGAACCGGACGCTCAAACTGCGCCGCTACTTCCCTTAGAATGTGGATCGATTCTGCTTCTTTGGGGTTAGGTATGAATAGGTTTGACATAGAATTTACGATTTACGAAGTACGATTTGCGAGCTGGTTAGAAGCATCTAAACCTTGTTTTCTACTAGTTACTTTACAGATTTTAAGAGGTTGCTAAATCAATTTTCCAATCCGCCATGACGGACAAGTTCTTTCAATTTTCCAATTTTTAAATAATGAATGTCGAAAACTGAATATCGAACGCTAAAGTCTCATCGGACATCCGACATCCCGCATCGGTCACTTGCTGTGCAACCCACACTCCTTTTTCGAATCCTCCCACCACCATCTTCCGGCTCTCGCGTCTTCTCCTGGAAGAATAGCCCGGGTGCAGGGGGCACAGCCGATGCTGATATAGCCCTGATCGTGGAGTGGATTATATGGAATCCGATGCTCCTCGATGTAGGCGATCGTCTGATCAAAGGTCCAGTCCAACAAGGGATTGTATTTGATGATCTGATTGGCTTCGTCCCACTCGATCCGCTTCATCTCGCTCCGGTTGGCACTTTGCTCGGCTCGCAGTCCAGTTACCCAAACGGTATTCCCTGCCAGAGCTCGCTTCAAAGGCTCTACTTTTCGGACAAAGCAGCAGGATTTCCGGTTTTCAATTGACTCATAGAATCCATTGATGCCGATGTCAGCGACCAATTTTTCAACCGAAGCCGTCTCAGGAAAATAGACTTTGATCCTTGTTTTGAACTTACTTTCCGTTCTAGACAATAGCTCCAGGGTTTCGGGGAACAGTCTTCCCGTATCCAGGGAGAAGATCTGAATGGGCATGTTATGCGTAGCAATCAGCTGCGTAATGACCTGATCTTCTTGGCCCAAGGAGGTCGAAAACACCACCTTTCCAGGAAAGAGCTCTGCAATCAAAGCCAATCCTTCGCTAGCGCTGAGGCTTTGGAGTCTTGCTTCAAGATCGGACAAGTTCTGTGGCTGGTTCATTGGATTTTTCTTTGGTTGCATTTTCCCAAACCCGCTCATGGAGGTAATAAAGCAGGATTTTGGACACTACTTCTACCGAGCCGATAGACACTGCCATCACCAATTGCCCAGTGACGATGTAAGAAATCACAATCGTATCGATGGTACCGACGATTCTCCAGGAAATCGACTTCAGCAAGCTTTTAGCATTGCTGTCCTTTCCTGGTTTGGAGGAGAAGAGCTTTTTGGCAAATGAATCTAAAATCATAGCAGACTATACGGTATAGAATAACAAAAGTATATAAACCCTATAAAAATTATAGAGTTTATAAGAAAAAAATTTATTCTCCTTCCAATATATCCTGTAAAGTTTTGTTTTCCAGTATTTTAAGTGTTTCATCCCGGACCTGAGCCATGACCTTATTGATCCCGCAGAGGGCCTCGTTCTTGCATTCGGCGCAGGGTTCGTAGTAGTTGAGGCTTACGCAGGGGAGCAAAGCGATAGGGCCATCGAGGAGTCGAATCACTCGGGAAAGGGGGATGTCTTTGGGTTCTTTGATGAGGTAGTAGCCTCCGCCCTTGCCTTTTTTGCTGCCGAGGTAGCCGGCTTTTCGCAGCTCGAGTAGGATGTTTTCCAAAAACTTATGGGAAATGCCGTGCTCCTCGGCGATGTTGTGAATCAGGACTGTTCCTTCGGCTTTGTGCTTGCCCAGGTAGGTGAGGGCGTGGAGGGCGTACTTGGTCTTTTTGGAAAGCATGATCAAAAATAGGCGAAAAATCGGAATAGCCTAGTACGGGAGTGGGGAGAGAAAAATCCCTGACTTATCGCCAGAGATTGGGTACAAATAACGCTACAAGGGTTCCGAAGCCTTGAAGGGAAAGCTAGTGATTAGATCATCCCTACATAGGGTCCTGCTGGTTTTTGCAGATTGGCAGATACCCCATTAAAGCAACTTTGTTTTAGTGAAAAGGCCTATATAAGAAATATGTATCATTTTAAAATGTTAAAATTGAATGTGTGATAAATCAATTCTCCTTCTTTTAAATTAGGATTATCAGGGTGCATAGGAAATAAATTTAATCCATTTTCATCAATGAAATAATGGTGGCTAAGGTAAGTGTTTTTGGGAAGAACAAATTCCTTGATCAAAGAAAAATCCTCTGGATTATAAATGCTTATTGTAAAATATCTAGGTGTATAGCCAAATTTCATTTTATCCTTGTCATCTGAAATATCTTCTCCAGGCCATCCAAAACGAAAAAGTAGATTGTTGTAATGATCAAAGATTAAGCCTAGATTTTTTGAGGTTTTATACATTAGTTCGATGTTTGAATCTGGTGATTTGGACATTCTTGGCGAAATCCAGTATTCATTTGAAAAATTTTGAAGTAAATTGGATTTTAGAGTAAATTCTTTATAGTTTTTTCCATTAAAATCTATTATAAAAGCTGAGTTGCTTTGGTCATGAAGGAGAATAAGTGAACTCGAAGTAGATGTTAAACCAAAATCAATGGCATCATTATAATCTAAAAGTTTTTTTGGCGCCTTGAATTCTAGGTACTCAAAAATTTCTTTATTTTGATTGAATGTTAAGATTGGAGGATATTCATTCAATGCTGTTATATTTAATTCAGATGGAAGAATATTTTCTAGGTCACTCATCAAAAAATAATATGTGCCTTGGGAATCTTCTTGTATCGAGTTTGAAAATCTTGTCATTGAAACAAAGACTCCACCTAGTTTAGAATGATCAATATATTCATATTTATGAAGGATTTTTCCATCAGAATTTATCAATGCTAATTGATATGCCATTGTGGGAATATAAATACTATCAATATTGGACACATAGAAACCAAGGGGCATACCCAAACCATTTGGTCCTTCCTCTTCTAATTTTATTGTTTTCTTTAGCGTTTTCTTTGAAAGATCAAAAATTGAAATACTTCCCCTATTTGAATTCCACCAATAAAGATCTCCTTGAAAGTACTGTAATGTCCGTGTATATGGTTCAGTGTTAATGTCAATGGATATGGTGCTTGTATCAGAAATATAATCAAGTACGTTGTTAGAAGCCGTTTTTCTTTCTGTGCAACCGATATTAACAATAACGAAAAAAATAAGTAATTTAGTTTTCATTTATTTTTTTTTCAATTGAATCAGGCCTATTCAAAATTCGAATAGACCTGATTCTACATTCTCAATTATTTTTTAATTCATTCAACTACTGGGTAGGTTGTTGAGCAATCTGGTCCCGAATATGCGCAGTATCCATCAGGAGCTGATACAAGGCAAAACTGGACTTCTTCAGACCACATACATAATCTGGTACCTTGAGCTATTGAGTTGTTTGAAATCAAGCCAAGGACAAATAGAGAAAAGCAGGTAAGTACAAGCTTTTTTGTCGTATTTTTCATTTTTCAACATTTTAAGTTTAACAAATTGATTAAAAAGCCGCCGCGCATTGAACCTGAACTAAATGTAATGCCCCCCCCTTGGATTTGTCAAGAATAAACGAATAATTCTTTTTCAAAAAACCATAACTAGTTGATAATCAATCCGATTATTTTAGTTCAAGGAAAAGTTCATTTTTTAACCCGTTGAAATACAATTTGTTAATATGTAATCGGTTTTTAGGTATTAATTCCGATTTATTGTAAATCAACCGTAATAAAAGAAAATCCCCGACTAACGGCCGGGGATCGGGATCAACCTTTGAGTCCCGAAAGCTTTCGGGACTCAAAGGTTTGAAATCAAAAAAGACCTTCGGGGTTCTTGAAAACCCCAAAGTTCTCTTGGATCAAATCATTTCTACACTTCGCTTTACAAAGGCAGTCAAGTCCTTGCCGGTTAGCAAGCCCTGAGAAAGCATCGCCAAGTCAAAGGCCTGCTTGGCCAACTTCATTTGGGCTTCTTCTCCTTCTGCTTTGAGGATTTTGTCTACCACAGGATGGTTACCGTTGATGGCGACTTTGTAGCTATCAGGCAGGCTCCCGTAGAAGCTCATTGGTCCGCCTCCGGTTTGTGCCATGTCTTTCATACGACGCATCCACTCTTCCATGGTGATGGTGACTGGCATTTCCTCAGGACTTAGCCCTTCGATCTCCACGCTGTAGTTTTTGTTGTTGATCGCCTTTTCGAAGAGTTCCTTGACGGATTTGCTCTGATCTTCGGTCAGAAGGTTGGCATAGGTGGAGTCTTTTTGGATGAGCTTTTCCACCACATCAGCATCCACACGCTTGAGTTGGGTTTTCTCCAACTTGGTTTCGATATGCTGGATAAAGTGGCTGTCGATCGGAGAATCAAGTACCAAGACGTCATAGTCTTTTTTATTCGCAGAATCGATAAATCCGTCCTGCTTGTTGAGGTCAGTAGCATAGAGGTAGACTACCTGATCGTTTTTATCGGTCTGCACCGCTTTCACTTTTTCACGGTATTCATCCAGCGTGAAGTACTCGTTTTTGGTGTTCTTGAGCAGGGTAAACTCTTTGCCTTTTTCGTAGAATTTCTCCTCGGAGATCATCCCATACTTCACGAAGAGACCGATGTCATTCCATTTCTCTTCATAGGCCTTGCGGTCTTTTTTGAAAAGTTCGGATAGCTTGTCAGCTACTTTTTTGGTGATGTAGTTGTTGATTTTCTTCACGTTGCCATCAGCTTGCAAGAAGCTTCTGGACACGTTGAGCGGGATATCCGGAGAGTCGATCACCCCGTGAAGCAACATTAAGAACTCCGGCACGATGTCTTTCACCTCGTCAGTAATAAATACCTGACGGCTGAACAACTTGATTTTGTTACGCTGTAGCTCGAATTCGTTTTTGACCTTCGGGAAATACAAGACCCCGGTCAGATTGAATGGATAGTCTACATTGAGGTGAATCCAGAAGAGCGGATCCTCGCTCATCGGATAGAGACTCTTGTAGAATGCGAGGTAGTCTTCGTCTTTCAGATCGCTTGGAGATTTGGTCCAGATCGGGGAAGTGGTGTTGATGATATTATCCACTTCTACGGACTTCCATTTCTTTTCCCCTTTGTCATCGACTCCGTCTTCTACGGATTCGCTTTTGGTGCCAAACTTGATCGGAACGGGCAGGAACTTGCAGTATTTGTCGAGGATGCCCTGAAGCTTCCACTTGTCGAGAAACTCTTCAGAATCTTCGTTGATGTGAAGAATCACGTCGGTTCCTCGGGTCTTTTTCTTCCCTTTTTTGATTTCAAATTCAGTGCTGCCGTCGCAAGTCCAAATCGCTGGTTCGGCGCCGTCCTGGTAGGAAAGTGTCTGAATTTCCACGTTTTTGGCTACCATAAAGGCGGAATAGAAACCCAAACCAAACTTACCGATGATCTCATTGGCGTCTTTGGCGTCCTTGAATTTCTCTACGAATTCGGTCGCACCGGAGAACGCAATCTGATTGATGTACTTTTTGATCTCCTCGGCGGTCATTCCGAGACCTTTGTCAGAAATGGTGATGGTCTTCTTTTTCTCGTCAAAAGAAACCTCTACGGTGATGTCTCCCAATTCGCCTTTGTACTGACCCAAAGTAGCCAATCGCTTGATTTTTTGGGTGGCATCGACTGCATTGGACACGAGTTCTCGAAGGAAAATCTCGTGATCAGAGTACAAGAATTTTTTGATGATGGGGAAAATGTTCTCGGTATGGATCGAGATGGTACCTTTTTCCTGCATGGTATAAATCGGTTTAGTAGTTACAAAATGTTGACGGAATGAGGATATCAATGCCCGTTCCAAGTGAGAAAAAGTGACAAGATGGCATTTTTGAATTGCCACAAAGACACTAAAGGCTATGGGAAAGTCAGAAGGCCGAAACCAGAAGGCTGAAAATTGGAAAAAAGCTCACAGATAACACAGGTTTTCACAGATGGTATTGATCTGTGTTCATCTGAGAAATCTGTGAGAAATATTTCTATGCAACTTCTTAATACCTTACTGCCTTAGTGGCAAATAGGAAAACTCCAAAGGATCCGGAAACTCAAACTCAAACCCCGTCTCCAGAATCTTACTGGAATCAATCAATCGATCCTTGCCTTCGGGTTCATTTTGATAGCTTGCTGGTGGTGTAAAGCCCAATTCTACTGCATTTTTTTCATAGATATCCCTTCGTAGGGGGTGAATTGGCGCTACTCCATTAAAGGCCTCATTCCAAAGTTCCTTCTCAATCACCCAAGCAAGCAGGGCGACTGCATCCCTGCGATGGATAAAGTTGACCCGGGTATGGCCTGCCACATTTTCCTCTCCCGAAAAGTACTTCCCCGGAATCCGGTCATCTCCCAAAAGACCTCCAAAACGCACAATCGCCAAGTCATATTTTCTGTCTTGGGACAACATTTGCTCAGCTCGAAATAGGGTGTCATTACCGGTATTTTCCAGAGAGAGGGGAAAGTCCTCTCCGTATTTTTCCGGGGAATTACCTTCCGGATAGACGCCGGTACTCGAGACAAAAATCACTTTTTGAATGGGAGATTGATCGATCAAAGCTCTGAGGTATTTCAATTGCTCCAAATGAAACTGTCCTTCTCCGGAGCGGGTACGTGGAGGAATATTCACGACGAGGATTTCGGACTGAAACAAGGCATTGAATCCAACGCCTTCCGGATGGGGATTGAGTGAAAAGCGGATGGCTTGAATTCCTTTTTTGGAAAGCCGCTCTTGTTTTTCGGCGGAAGTGGTAGATCCCAGTACCTGAAATCCCTTTTCATTCAGAAGGGCTCCCAAAGGCTCTCCTATCCAGCCTAGACCGATGATGGATATGCTTTTCATGTCTCTTCTATGAGGGAGTGAGGTTGGTTATTGTTTTTTTGGTATATGGGTTGCGCAAAGTTCTGGGTTCAATGTTCAAAGTTCGGGGATTTTACTATCCAATGTTGAAGATTGAATACCGAGGTCCTTTGGCCTTCTCTTTAGTGTCTTCGTGCCTTTGGGTCCAAATCAAACAAAAAACCTCCCCAAAGGAAGGCTTGTTTTAGTCTTTTTTAGGCATGGTCCCCAGGATATAGTCCCAAAGAGGAGAGCTTACTCCAAAGGAAGTGTCCGGATCTTTGTAGTGGTGAATTGCGTGATTGACCCACAGAGCCTTGAAGAAGTTTTTTGGAGGATTGTAGGCATGCACAATGTAATGCACTCCCAAATATGCGGTATATCCCAAAAGAAAGCCCGGAAGGAAGTACAAGGCATAATCTCCCATAATCAAATTGAAGACCAGGTAAAATATCGCAGCATAGGCGGCACTCACGAAGGGAGGCATTGCCAACCGGTCTTTGTCCTTGGGATAATCATGATGCACTCCATGCACCGTGTATTGGAGCTTATCCTTGACCGGAGTGTTAGGTTCCATGTGGAAGAAATGCTTGTGCATCATGTATTCCACAAAAGTGAATGCCAGCAATCCCGCCAGCAAAACAAGCATCCCCACCCACAAACCAATCTCCGTCGAAGTCACTGCATAGTAAAAAGATACTGATGAGATTGCTACAAAGAGCGAAATCGGCACCATAATGTGAGTCCTGGAGATTTTCTCCAGAAGGGGATTAGAAAACATCTTGGCTGAACCGAAATTATCCGGCTTGTCCAATCTTCCAATCTTTTTCATAGTATTCAGTTCAATGATCTGTTTTTCGTATGAGTAACAATGGCACAAAGGTAAGGTTTTTCATCTTTTAAAAATTAAGCGCTGAATGATTTAGATCATATTATTACACAGCACTTAAGGTTTTTGAAATTGTTTCTTCGTAGTAGGACACATATCGGGGGAGAATTTGATGAATATCAAATTCTTTTGCCCGATTCAGAGCGCGCTCTTTGAAGCCCGGCAGATTTTCATCAGCCAGGATGATTTTTGCCTTGGCAGTCATGTCTTCTACGTCGCCCACTGCACAGGCAAAGCCTGTTTTTCCATCCAGGTTGAGTTCTGGAATTCCCCCTGCATTGGAAGAGAGGACAGGTACCTCACAGGCCATAGCTTCCAGAGCGGCCAGGCCGAAACTTTCTTTTTCTGAAGGCATCAAAAACAAATCCGAAACCGACAATACCTCTTCTACCGCCTCTAATTTGCCCAAAAACCTGATATCGTCGCAGGTACCCAATGTCCGGCAGAGCCGCTCCATTCGGTCCCGCTCTGGACCATCACCCACCAGAAGCAGTTTGGTGGGGATTTCTTTTCGGATATTGTAAAAAACCTGAATCACATCTTCCACTCGCTTTACTTTCCGGAAGTTGGACGTGTGGACCAAAAGCTTTTCTCCGTTGGGGCAGATGGCAAGTTTGAAATGTTCTTTTCGCTGCTTTTTGAAACGCTCCAAGTCAATGAAATTGGGAATGACGGTTATTTCCTTTTTGATATCAAAATATTGGTAGGTCTCTTTTTTCAAATCTTCGGAAACTGCCGTGACTCCATCGGACTGATTGATGGAGAAGGTCACCACGGGTTCATAGCTTGGGTCTTTACCGACGAGGGTAATATCCGTTCCATGAAGTGTGGTCACTACTGGAATTTGGATGCCCTCAGTTCTCAATATCTGCTTGGCCATGTAAGCTGCCGAAGCGTGCGGAATAGCATAATGGACGTGAAGCAGGTCGAGATTCTCGTACTTGACCACACTGACCATTTTGCTGGCAAGTGCAAGTTCATAAGGAGCGAATTCAAACAGGGGGTAGCTTTTGATATCTACCTCATGATAGAAGAGGTTTTCGCTGAAAAAATCCAACCTCATGGGCTGCTTGTAAGTGATGAAATGGACTTCATGGCCAATTTTGGCCAGGCCTTTTCCCAATTCTGTGGCTACTACACCACTTCCCCCAAAGGTAGGATAGCAAACAATTCCGATTTTCATAGTGGCGGCTCAAGAGCTTTTTTTTACCAGCAGTTAAACACGCTTGAGCGTGATTTTTGTTCAAAATAAAAGAATTTTATACATCCTGTCTTGAATGCCAGATTGTTGCACTATAAAATAATGCCCTTTTGGGATTGATTTTTACTTCCTATTTTTCAGAAAAATCACCAGTCTAAATGAAAAAAGCCTTTTTATTCCTAGCTATCCTAACGATATTTTTCTCCTGCAGTCCTCCTGAAGAAAAAGAACCGGAAGAAAAGAAAATAGATCCCGAATCCTATTGGGGAAGTAATCCTTGGCCGGAAATTCGGAAAAAAAGAATCAATGAACTTTTACCCCAAGCTCTGAAAAATTCCGGCGTGGAGGTGTGGATGGTGATCTGTAGGGAAAACTACAATGATCCAATAGCTTCCCATGTGGGGGGAGAGAATGCCGGAGGGACGGCTGCTTTTCTGTTTTACAATGACCAAAGCGGATTTCATTCTTTGGTGTTCAGTCCTGAAGGTGAAGCGACTGCTTTGGATGACTTGGACATCCATGATTCGGTGGAGCGGGTAGCCAGAGGTGAATCAGCCGTAGCAAAGGCAGTTGATTTTATCAAAAGCAAAGGATTTCAGACCATAGCCATCAATACTTCTGCTTCCAACGAAATGGCCGATGGCCTCACTCACAGCCAATACCGTGATTTGGCCCAATTGATGGGGTCAGAAGAGAAAAAATTGGTATCCTCTGAGGAATTGGTGTACGAGTGGTTATCCATCAAGCTCCCTGAGGAAGTGGAAATCCTCAAAATGGCTGCTCAGTTGGCCTCGGATTTCCAGCATCAGGCTTATGACATGATTGAACCCGGAAAGACTACCGATGCCGATGTAGCCAAATTCCTTAAGGCCAAAATGGCTGAGTATGGAGTAACCGATGCCTGGCATCCCGACCAAAATCCCAATGTGAACTCAGGCCCGGATCGAGGGCATTCCCATGCCACCACTAAGGTGATTCAGCCAGGCGACGTGATTCAAACTGATTTCGGGGTGAAGCTGTACGGAATGTGGGTTTCGGATATTCAGCGTTTTGCCTATGTGCTCAAAGAAGGGGAAACGACCGCTCCTTCAGATATCCTAAGCTACTGGGAGAATGGAAAGGCAGGAAGCCGGGCCGCTTTGGCGGCAATGAAACCCGGTGTGAAAGGGGAAGATGTGGACCGCGCCCAAAGAGACCTGATGGATGCCAATGGATCGCTTTATGTACCTTGGAGTACCGGACATCCGGTAGGCTATGTGGCCCACGATGTGGGGCCCAATCTGGGAGGGTCAAGATTGGAAAAACCAAGAGCTGCGGCACAAAAGCTGCTCAAACAAGGGATGGTCTTTGCTTTCGATGGGTTTCACTGCTGGAAGCAGTCGGATGGTGCCGAAAAGACCATCTCGGTAGAAGAAATGGCCGTTGTGACCGAGACTGGAGCCGAATACCTGATTACTCCTCAGGAAAATTTGATTCTCATCGGTAAAAAATAATCTGCCGAAAAAACCAAGTGTAAAGTGGAAGTCTTTCCAATGCTTCCTCTTTTTTTATCCTGATTTTAGGGCAAGAAGTGATATGCTTTATCTTTGAGCTTTGATCCAAATTCTCAGCCGTGTACAAGTCCATCCTGAAGCCTTTGCTTTTTTTGAAAAAACCAGAGGATGCTCACCATTTCACTTTCGATCTCACCAAACTCACTTTCAATATTCCCATAATCAGTTCGATTTTGGAGTCAGGATTTGAACTGGATGATCCCAGATTGGAGCGGGAGGTCTTCGGCCTAAAGTTTAAAAATCCCGTAGGATTGGCGGCCGGTTTTGACAAAGACGCCAAACTGATTGATGAGATGGCCATGCTGGGTTTTGGATTTATTGAGATTGGAACCCTCACCCCAAAACCTCAGGAGGGCAATCCTCAACCCCGGCTTTTTCGCCTTCCTCAGGATGAAGCCCTGATCAACCGCATGGGATTCAACAACGGGGGTGTCTTAGAGGCGGTAGAAAGACTCAGAAAAAGAAAATCCCAAGTCATCGTAGGGGGAAACATCGGCAAAAACAAAGTGACTCCCAATGAAAAAGCAGTCGATGATTACCTTTTCTGCCTGGAAGCATTACATACTTATGTGGATTATTTTGTGGTCAATGTCAGCTCTCCCAATACCCCCAATCTTAGGGATTTGCAGGAAAAAGAGCCACTCAAAGCCTTGCTCACCGCTGTGAAAGCTGCCAATGATGAAAAAGAACATCCCAAACCCATCTTGTTGAAGATTGCTCCGGATTTGACTGAGGGGCAGTTGGATGATATCATTGAAATCGTACAGGAAACCAAGATTGATGGGGTGATTGCGACCAATACCACGATTGACCGTTCGGGGTTGAGCACTGACCCGGCCGAGGTGGAGGCTATCGGAGCGGGTGGAGTAAGTGGGAAGGTTCTGAAAAATCGAAGTACTGAGGTGATTCGATACCTTCATACCCAATCCAAAGGTGCTTTTCCCATCGTGGGAGTGGGGGGAATCTTTTCTCCCGAGGATGCTATCGAAAAGCTCGAAGCCGGAGCAAGTTTGGTTCAGATCTACTCGGGCATGATTTATGAGGGACCGGGAGTGGTAAAAAAGATCAAAAAAGGACTTCTGGCCTATTTTTCCCGGTAGGTTGTCTATGTCTAGCCTTTTGGCTAAAATTAAACCTGTACTTTCACCTCAATGGCGTCCCCCAATACCCGTTCAAATACCTTTCGAAAGAAATCTGAAAATGTCAAGAAAAGCCCTAAAAAGCCTTCTGGACCAGGATTTTCTTTGGGCAAGCTGCAGTTCAACCAGTTGGCCTTGGTATCTGGGCTGAGCCTGATTTCCATCAGTATTTTTTTGATGATTGCATTTCTTTCGTATTTGCTCAATGGGCCAGAAGATCAAAGTCTGGTCTTCAATAATCCCGATCAAGCTGTTCGCGAGGCAGCTCGTGACTCCAGAAATTGGCTGGGGTACTTTGGTGCCCAGGTTTCCCATTGGTTGATTTACCGCTGGTTTGGTATTGCCGCTTTTCTTATTCCCCCATTTATTTTCTTCTTGGGTTTCCGGTGGACTTTTAAGTTTTCTTTGGTTTCTCTGACTCGATACACTGTTTTTTCCCTCTTCTTCATCGCTTGGCTTGGCTTATTGATCGGGTATTTGGTCATTTTGGTGGAGGGGTATTCGTATTGGAGTTTTATATCAGGAGGATTGGGCTATGAGTTGGCTAAATTGTCAGCTGATTTTCTGGGGATGGGGACATTTATCCTTATTGTCGCTTCCTTTTTGATCTTTGTGGTCTTGTTTTTCGGTGTGGATCAGTTGAATTGGTTTTCTCCCAAAGCTGAATCAGAACTCGATGCTTTTTCAGAAAACACCACTTCACCAGACGTGAAAAATCCTTTTTCTTCTGAAGAGGAATTAGAGGAAGAAGATATTCTGGATGACGGAAGTGCTTGGGAGGTGAAAAATCTGGAGTTAGAAAAGGCTTTGAATCTGGAAGAGGAGTTGGATGACTCCGAGGAGGAAACGGCGCTGGAGGAAGATATCTTCGATGTGCCACAAGTCAATCTTCTGGATGAAAATATAGCTAAAACTACCCCAGAACCTGCAGCAGGCAACTTCACGGTACACAAAGCAGTTCAAGAGGAAAAAACAGCCATAGAAGTAGAAAATCTGGATCCCTACGATCCTACCTTGGATTTGCCTCGCTATCAATATCCGACTCTTGAGCTTCTGAATGAATACGATGTCAAAAAGGTCACGGTGACACGGCAGGAGCTCGAAGAAAACAAGGATAAGATTGTCACCACGCTGGAAAACTTCCAGATAGGTATTCAGGGGATTCAAGCGACCATCGGTCCTACCGTTACCTTGTATGAAATCGTGCCAAATCCGGGAGTGAAGATTTCCAAAATCAAAAACCTGGAAGACGATATCGCCTTAAGTTTGGCGGCCTTGGGAATCCGGATCATTGCTCCAATACCGGGGAAGGGAACTATAGGAATAGAAGTGCCCAACAAAAACCGGGAACTTGTACCCGCCCGTGCAGTCATCGGCACAGAGAAATTCATGAAGTCAGACAAAGACCTTCCGGTGGCTTTGGGTAAAACCATCGCCAACGAGGTGTTTGTAGTGGATTTGGCCAAAATGCCCCACTTGCTGATGGCCGGTGCTACCGGTCAGGGTAAGTCTGTGGGCTTGAATATGATTTTGGCTTCCCTGATCTATAAAAAGCATCCTTCTCAGCTCAAGTTTGTCCTGGTAGATCCCAAAAAGGTGGAGCTGACTCTTTTCAACAAGATCGAAAGGCACTTTTTGGCCAAACTTCCCGGCTCTGAGGAGGCGATAATCACCGATACCAAAAAGGTAATTTACACCCTGAATTCCCTCTGTATTGAGATGGATAATCGGTACAATCTGCTCAAGGATGCCGGTTGCCGAAACCTCAAGGAGTACAATGCCAAGTTTATCGCCAGAAAGCTGAATCCCGAAAAAGGACATTACTTCATGCCTTACATCGTCTTGGTCATCGACGAATTGGCGGATCTGATGATGACCGCAGGGAAGGAGATCGAGGGCCCAATCGCACGTTTGGCCCAATTGGCCCGAGCGATCGGGATTCACCTGGTAGTGGCCACCCAGCGACCATCTGTCAATGTAATCACCGGTATTATCAAAGCCAACTTCCCCGCCCGGCTGTCCTTCCGGGTTACTTCCAAAATCGACTCCCGAACTATCCTTGATGCGGGTGGGGCAGACCAGCTGATCGGTATGGGAGATATGTTGCTTTCCCAAGGTTCGGAGATGATCCGGCTGCAATGTGCCTTCTTGGATACACCGGAAGTAGACGCAATCTGCGACTGGATTGGTAATCAAAAGGGCTACTCTGATGCGTATCTTTTGCCGGAATTTGAAGGGGAGGAAGGGGATGGTTCCGCGGCGGATGTGGACCTTTCGGATCGGGATCCTTTGTTTGACGATGCGGCTAGGCTAATTGTACTTCATCAGCAGGGCAGTACCTCATTGATCCAGCGCAAGCTCAAGCTCGGATATAATCGGGCCGGACGAATTGTGGACCAGTTGGAAGCCGCAGGGATTGTGGGTCCTTTTGAAGGCTCAAAAGCCCGAGAAGTCCTGGTGCAGGATGAGGCTAGTTTGGAACGGTTATTGAATAGCTTGTAAAAGCCTAACAATCCGTTTCTACCCATCAATTCATGAAACAAGTTTTCCCCTATTTTCTCCTGATTTTTCTGGTTTTTGTGTCTTCTTTTGCCTTCGGGCAAAAGGATCCAAAAGCCAAAGCTATCCTCGACGGGATGAGCAAAAAATACCAAAGCTTAAATGGTTTTACTGCCAATTTTGATTTTACCTATTCAGATGCTGGGGTGGTACAAGACCGGCAGCAGGGCGAACTCGCCGTGAAAGGGCAGAAGTATCGCCTCAAGCTTCCGGATCAGGAAATTTTCAACGACGGGAAGACCGTTTGGACTTTTATCCAAAGTGAGGGGTACAAGGAAGTCACCATCAACGATGTCAGTCAAATGGAGGGGGAACTGACACCTTCCAACATTTATAAAATGTACGAGACAGGCTATAATTACCGGCTTTTGGCAGACAATACCTACAAAGGAAAACCCGTTCAAGTAGTCCTCTTGATAGCTCAGAAGGCCGATTCTCCCTTCAAAGAAGTGAAATTGATGGTAGATAAAAACACCCAGGATTTGCTCGCTTGGGAAATGTCCGATGGGCAGGGAGGAACACTGTCGTATTCCTTTCGGGAAATGAAACAAGCCCCTTCACTTTCCGCAGAGTATTTTGTCTTTGATCCCAAAAAATACCCCGGGATTGAAGTGATTGATTTGAGGTAGGTTTTCGAAGGGGTCAAGTATCATAAGTATCGACGTTTTTTTCGTTTGATTTCAATCAAAATTCTTTCCTCAATACCTCTTCATTCCAAGGACTCAGGTTGACAAAACGAAAAGGTAATGATGGGTAGCTTTCTGTGAATAGCTTGTACTTGGATTGTTTATTTGATTTTTGATCCAGCTTGACTTCCAAGGCTATCGGGTCCTCTATTTCCGGCAGGACAAAATCTACTTCTTTACCATCCGCTGTCCTCCAAAACCTGATTTCCTCTGGCCCAAAACGGTCTGTCAAACTTCTAAAAACCGCATTTTCCCAAAGTTCACCACGATCCATGCGAATTTGAATAGACTGGAAATTCATTAGCAGGCAGTTTCTTAGACCCAAATCCAGGAAATAGATTTTTGGCATTTTGATAAGTTCCTTGCGAACATTAGAGTAGAAGGGTCTGACAGTTTCCACATGAAAACAGATTTGCATGATCCTCAAGTAATTGTGAATAGTCTCTGACCTAGTTTTCAAGGTATTGCTAAGTTCATTTACTTTGATCAATTGCCCGGTTTGCTCTGCAAGAATTCGGAAAAGTTGATAAAAGAGTAGCTCATTCTTAATTCCGGATTCCAGAATATCCCGCTTGACAAAGGAGTCTCTTATGTCCTTCAAAAGCTCTTTTTTCTCTCTTTCATCCTGCTCGATGACCACAGCCGGATAACCACCATAAATCAGGTATTTTTCAAATTCAAGTTTTAAAAAATCCGATTTCACCGATTTGTATTTAGGTGAGGATTTGATTTTTTGATACTCGAGGTGTAATTCTTCTTTGCCCTGAAGAAGAAGTGTTTCCTCAAAGTCGCAGGTGTTTAACCTGAAGATCCGCTTTCGCCCAACCAATGAGTCTTTGAATTTTTCATCCAAATAAAAGGCACTACTTCCACTGACCACCAGTTTGACTTGTGCTCGATGCTCATCGTAAAGCAATTTGATAAAATTGGTAGGATCGCTCAGGTATTGAATTTCATCCAGAAAAAAAACTGTTTTTACCAGAGGATTGTATGAATAGGCCAATAAATGAAGTGGATTGGAATCCAGTTCGGCCAAAAAGCTTTTGTTTTCCAGATTAATATAAACTGTTGGGATATTTTCAGATTTGCACTCAGCCTCGAGCTGCTTCAGTAAGGTAGACTTACCGCTTTGTCTTGGCCCAATCAATAGGGTCGCTTCCTCTCTTTTGAGATGTTCCTTGAGTCTGATGAAAATTTTCCTTCGCATTGGGCTAAACTCATTGAAATTCAGACGTAAATGTATGTATTGTCCGGGTATTATATCTATTGCGATAGAAAAAATATCCGATATTTTTACTAGTCAAATAGTAAAAAAATCAGATTTATCACCGGATAATATAGAGTTTACCCAAGTGGTTCTAAAAAATACAGGGTTGAAGGAAAGACTAAAAAGGCCCTGATTTTTTTTCAAATCCCTCAGCAATTTCCTTCATCGTTTCCACCATTTCCTTCACTTTGGGAAAAAGGGGCTCCAGTACACTGACTATTCCAGGTGCCAAAGGTTCGATGTAGATGAGGGCTTCACTGTCTTTTTTCCATTCCTTGGGCATCTTCAATCCAAACTGCAGCGAAAGCCAAAGAAAAAGGCTGATAAAAAATGCCGTTTGAACGATCCCCAAAATCCCCCCTGCCAGACTATCAAATCCTCCAAGCAGGATGAGATCCATCATTTTTTTCAGGACCCAGCCGGCTAGATTTACCAAGACCAAAGTGATCCCAAAAACAATCAAAAAAGCCAAAATGGGGAAGGCAAAGGTCATTTCATCCAGTCGTGTGGCTAGCCATTTGCTGACCGGGTCCATGAAGTATACTCCCAAAATGATAGCCAATACAAATCCGATCAGGCCCACGATACTCATCAGAAGGCCTTTTTTGTAGCCCTGATAAGCACCCAGGCCGATCAGAATCAGTATGACAATATCGAGTGGAGCCAAGGTTATCCGTTCAGAAGCATTTTTACCTTTTCAGCTATGGCTTTTCCGTCCGCTTTTCCGGCAAGCTGCTTGCTGGCTACTCCCATGACTTTGCCCATGTCTTTTGGACCTACGGCACCGGTGACATTGATGATTTCCTGGACTGCCAAGCCCAATTCTTGATCGGTAAGTGCTTTGGGCAAAAACTCCTGAATGACCTCCAACTCAGCCAATTCAGTTTCCAAAAGGTCATTTCGGCCTTGTTTTTCATAGATCTCGGCGGAGTCCTTTCGTTGCTTGGCAGCTTTGGTCAAAAGTTTCAGCTCGTCATCCTCACTCAGGCTGCCAGAAAACCCTTCCTTGGTTTCTTCCAGCAAAATCAAAGATTTGATAGCTCGAAGGGCTGTCAATCGGACCTTGTTTTTGGCGATCATGGCCGATTTTATTTCAGTTTCTACTTTCTGCTTTAAACTCATTCGTCCTAAGTTTGTGTTACATCTAGATTACCGGGTAAAAATACCCTTTTATCAACCGATATGACAAAACTGAGTGTAAATATCAACAAGATCGCCACGCTGAGAAATGCCAGGGGTGCCAACAATCCCAATGTGGTAAAAGTAGCGTTGGATTGTGAGCGATTTGGAGCGGAGGGAATTACTGTTCACCCAAGACCGGACGAAAGGCATATTCGCTACCAGGATTGCTTGGACTTGGCCAAGGTGGTGACTACAGAGTTCAATATAGAAGGCTATCCTGATCAGCGGTTTATGCAGCTGATCCGTGAAGTGAAGCCAGCGCAAGCGACCTTGGTACCCGATCCGCCGGACGCAATTACTTCCAGCACAGGCTGGGACACGATTGCCCATCAAAGCCTGCTGAAGGACATCGTAGCTGAATTAAAAGAAATCGGTACCCGGGTTTCGATTTTCATCAATCCGGAACCCAAGTATTTCGAACCTGCAAAGCTAACGGGAACCGATCGGGTTGAGCTTTACACAGAACCCTATGCTTCTCACTACCATCAGGATCGGGAAAAAGCAATCAAAGACTATGTTGAAGTGTCCAAACTTGCCCGGGAATTGGGCTTGGGACTCAATGCAGGGCATGATTTGGATTTGCATAATTTGGTTTTCTTAAAAAAGAATATCCCTTGGCTGGAAGAAGTGTCCATTGGCCATGCGCTGATTTGCGACGCGCTCTATTTTGGATTGGAAAATACCATTCAGATGTATAGGAGGCAGTTGGAAGAGTAGGATTTGAAGATTGAAACATTTTAAAAAACTGCCGCCGTAGTGGTTTGGAAGATTAATTGTGGTAAGGTGGTAAAGTAGGAAAAAGGAAAGGTTTCTTACTGGGGACAAACAGAATTCTAGAATTAGACGCGTAAATCGTAATTCGTACTTTGAAAATAAACATGACCTTAAACTTCAAAAAATTAGGCTCCGGTAAGCCTTTAGTCATTCTCCATGGACTTTTTGGTTCTTTGGATAATTGGTTTTCCATAGCCCGTGAACTGGAAAAACACTATACGCTTTACCTTGTGGATCAGCGAAACCACGGAGATTCTCCCCACACAGATGAATGGAATTATCAAGTCATGGTGGAGGATTTGAAGGAGATGTTGGATGAGGAAGCCTTAGAAAAAGTCTACCTAATGGGCCATTCAATGGGAGGAAAGACGGCTATGTTTTTTGCCTCGGCCTATCCTGAGCGGGTAGAAAAGCTGATCGTAGCCGATATTGCTCCGAGATATTATCCCATCCATCATCAGACGATTTTGGAAGGGCTCAATTCCATTGATCTAAAAGCAACCAAAAGCCGGAAAGAAGCAGATGATCAGCTGGCCGAATACATTCAGGAATTGGGAGTCCGGCAGTTTTTGCTGAAAAGTCTGGGGCGAAATTCAGAAGGCTTTGTCTGGAAAATCAACTTGCCTGTCATCACCAAGAATATTGAGGAAGTGGGAAAGGCACTGCCTGAAGAGGCAAAATACGAAGGGCCAACATTGTTCTTGGGAGGATCAAATTCCAACTACATCAAGCAGACTGATCTGCCTGATTTGGAAAAACATTTCTCGAATTACGAATTGGAGTTTGTCGCCAATGCCGGACATTGGCTACATGCCGAGCGACCGGAGGCGGTGATTGAAGAGGTGAGGAGGTTTTTAGAATAAGAAAGGAGCTCAATCGAGCTCCTTTTGCTTAGGCTTCTACTGCGTAGAGTTCTTTTAATTTTTCGACGGTATAATCTACTTCCTCCACTGTGTTAAATCGACTGAAAGAGAATCGCACCGAATCACGCTCAGGATTGTGGTTCAAAGCTCTGAGGACATGTGAACCCACCGTCGCTCCCGAACTGCAAGCAGACCCTCCGGACGCAGAAATTCCTTCCAGATCAAGATTGAAAAGCAGCATACCACGATTGGCTTCAGAAGGGGGCAGACTTACATTCAATACGGTGTAAAGACTTTTTCCCAAGTCTGCGGAAAGACCATTGAACTCTACTCCGGGAATTTCCTGAGTCAGTTTATCGATAAAATGCTTTTTGATTTTCTCCACATGGGCTTGGTGACCGGACATGTCTTCATAGGCAAGCTCCAATGCTTTTGCAATTCCGATAATGCCTATGACATTCTCTGTCCCTCCACGCATGTTTCTTTCCTGAGCTCCACCATGGATAAAAGGATGGATTTTCTTGTCTTTTCTTACAAATAAAAATCCAGAACCCTTGGGTCCGTGAAACTTATGTCCTCCGGCGACGATGGCATCGATGGGAAGATTTTTCAAATCGTGGGCATAATGGCCCATTGTCTGTACGGTATCTGAATGGAAAAAGGCTCCATATTCTTTTGCCAAACCTCCTATTTTCTCCAAATCATTCAGATTTCCGATCTCATTATTCGCCTGCATAAGTGACACCAAGCTGTTGGGATTGGCTTTGAGCAATTTTTCCAACTGACCATGGTCAATTTCTCCTTTGGAATTGACATCCAGAAGGCTCAGTTTAATTTTCCCTTTTTTCTCCAACACCTCCAAGGTATGGAGTACCGCATGATGCTCAAGTGGAGAGCTGATTGCATGGGTGATTCCGTGCGTTTCCACTCCGCAGACCAGCGCAGTATTATCCGCCTCTGTTCCACCTGAGGTAAAGAAAATCTCAGATGGCGTGGCATTGAGCAACTCCGCTACTTTCTTCCTTGATTTCTCAATCGCATTTCTCACTTCCCGGCCGTGGCTATGGACGGAAGAAGGATTGCCAAAATGGGACTTCATGAAAGGAAGCATGGCCTCGATCACCCGATCGTCCATGGCTGTGGTGGCGGCATTGTCAAAGTAAACTTTCATTCTATCTGGGTTGGTGTAGCTGGGGAATTCAGATCAGATCAAAGATGCGCTGACCACTTCTTTGATGTCCAAAATAATCTTTTTGGCCAAATGCTCAGCAGTGGCTTCCGAATCAGACTCGGAATAAATCCGGATGATGGGTTCAGTGTTGGATTTTCTGAGGTGAACCCACTCTTTTTCAAATTCTATTTTTACTCCGTCAATGTCATTGATCGGATGTTTTTTGTATTTGTTTTTGATCTCCAAAAGGATCTTGTCCACATCGATTTCCGGGGTGAGTTCGATCTTGTTTTTGGAGATATAGTAAGTAGGGTAGCTGGCACGGAGCATGGAGATTGACTTGCCGAATTTGGCCAAATGGGTTAAAAACAGCCCGATTCCCACCAAAGCATCACGGCCGTAGTGCGAGGTAGGATAGATGATTCCCCCGTTTCCTTCTCCCCCGATGACCGCATTGACTGCTTTCATCTGATTGACCACGTTGACTTCTCCCACCGCTGCGGCTGTGTAAGTACCTCCTCTTTTGAGAGTCACATCTTTCAGTGCCCGGGTGGAGGAAAGGTTGGAGACGGTGTTTCCTGGGGTTTTGGACAAAACATAATCTGCCACAGCTACCAAGGTATATTCCTCTCCAAACATGGAGCCGTCCTCATTGATGAAGGCTAATCGATCCACATCCGGATCGACAACAATGCCTAAGTCAAAATTTCCTTTTTCCAGCTTTTTGGAGATTTCTCTCAGGTTTTCAGGAAGTGGTTCTGGATTGTGCGGAAAATGACCGTCTGGATTGCAGTACATTTTTTCGATGGTCTCTACGCCCAAAGCCTGCAATAGCTTTGGTACTGCAATGCCTCCGGTGGAATTGACCCCATCTACTACAACCCTGAATTTTCTCTTTTTTACAGCTTCTACATCGACCAATTCCAGACCCAACACATGCTGGATATGTCGATCAATGTAGTCACTGATCTGGGTGTATTTTCCCAGTTTTTTGACCTCTGCAAAGCTAAAGTCCTCTTTTTCGGCCTTTTGCAGAATAGCTTTCCCTTCCTCATCGGAAATAAACTCTCCAATCGAATTGAGGAGTTTGAGAGCGTTCCATTGGATAGGATTATGGCTGGCTGTAAGGATGATTCCCCCACCTGCATTTTCTCTTGGGACAGCATATTCCACTGTAGGGGTGGTGCTCAATCCCAAGTCAATCACATCGATTCCCAGACCCTGAAGAGTGGCAGATACCAGTCTGGAAATCATGTCTCCAGATAGTCTTGCGTCTCTTCCGATGACTACTTTGGGATTGCCAGTTTTCTCAATGACCCAAGCTCCATAGGCGGAGGCAAATTTGACGACGTCAATAGGGGTAAGTCCTTCTCCGGATTTCCCCCCAATTGTTCCCCTAATTCCGGAAATAGATTTGATAAGCGACACGTACAGTTGATTTAAGTAAAAGTGAATTTAAAAAATCCTGTCTCAGGACAGGATTAGATTCATTTGAATTTGGCAAGAACCTTATCGACTTCATTGTCTGGGTTCCCGCAGGTGCTATTGGCATCGACCGTTTTGCCACAGTAGCCACAGGTAGCTCCCTCCTTGTTTAGAAATGGACTTTGAGAAGCACAAGTGCCTTTAAACTCCCCGTTTTTGAGGAAAATAAGTCTCACAGACATCAAAACAAAAAATAGGGCCACGAAGCCAAGGGTAATCAGTACAGTTGCCATAACGGATAAATTTGCGCAAATTTAAAGCTTTACTTCGAAAACGTTCACAACTTCCCTATAGTTTCCCGAGCTATGTCAAATTTGAGTACCCGTGCTGAGCAGTTGGCTGCCCTTGACCGATTATTAACCATCATGGATGAGCTACGTGCTCAGTGTCCCTGGGATAAAAAGCAAACTACCGAGAGTCTCAGACACTTAACTATTGAGGAAACCTTTGAGCTTTCTGATGCTATTTTGGAAGGAAATCCGGAGGAAATAAAAAAAGAATTGGGAGATATTCTTCTTCATATCGTCTTCTATGCTAAAATCGGTTCTGAAGAAGGGAATTTCGATATGGCTACCCTGACGAATGCATTGTGTGAGAAATTAATCCGCCGTCATCCTCATATCTATGGGGATACCCAAGCCAATGATGCAGACACAGTCAGTCAGAATTGGGAGAAAATCAAGCTGAAGGAAAAAGGCAATGTGTCTGTTTTAGGAGGAGTGCCAAAGTCCCTTCCTGCCTTGATCAAAGCGATGCGTATTCAGGAAAAAGCGCGCGGTGTGGGGTTTGACTGGGAAGAAAAGCATCAAGTTTGGGAAAAAGTGGAGGAGGAAATGCAGGAATTCAAAGCTGAATTCAATGCTGCGGCTAATGCTGAGATTGACAAGGAAAAGGCCACTGGAGAATTCGGTGATTTACTTTTTTCTCTGATCAACTACGCCCGGTTTATCGATATCAACCCTGAGGAGGCCTTAGAGCGAACCAATCTCAAGTTTATCAAGCGATTTCAGTATTTGGAAAATTCAGCTAAATCCGCCGGGAAAAATCTCAGTGAAATGACCTTGGCTGAAATGGATGTGTACTGGAATGAAGCGAAAAAGCAGTAGGCAAAAATGGAAGTCTGAAGTATGAAATCAGAAGGCAGAAATTTCAGATTTCATACTTCTGAATTCGGTCCGGTAACCAAGAAATCAATAACTATTTTCTAATAACTCAATAACTCTTTCAAATGCCAAATCAGATTATTTTCACCTCAGAAGCTCCTGCACCAATCGGTCCTTACTCGCAAGCTGTACTTGCCGGCAACACCTTATATGTCTCCGGGCAAATCGCCTTGGATCCGGATACCGGAGAGCTGATCAATGAAAACATTACAGAGGAGACGCATGCGGTGATGAAAAACATGGAAGCTATCCTTCGTGCCGCAGATTTTGGATTCGGGGATGTGGTCAAGTGCACCATTTTTATTCGGGACATGGGACAGTTTGGAACCATCAACGAAGCTTATGGTCAGTATTTTAAGCAAAATCCTCCGGCCCGGGAAACAGTTGAGGTAAGTAAACTCCCTAAAAACGTGAATGTGGAGATCTCCTGTATGGCTGTCAAAAATTAACCTTGAACCTGATTCCTTACCATAGCGAAGCTTTAGTCAGTATTCTTTCCAAAGAAGAAGTGCTGGGACACCTGATGCGGACTACGCGTCAGGTCAACTTCCTGGGTATGGATCCTATGCTAGATGAAAAAATAAAATTTAACGGGATAGTTGGTCAGGAAGGATTCCGAATTTCCCGAATGATCAGGAAAGGCGATTCGTTTTTGCCTCTCCTTTCGGGAAAAGTAGAGGCGACCTCCCGAGGAAGTCTTATTCTAGTAGAATATCGGCCATTTCCAGCCACTGTTTTCTTTCTCTCTTTTTGGAGTGTGATTTTATTTGCTTTTTCAGCCTATTTCTTCTATCAGCTCAACCCAGGCTATGCCCTTATCTGCCTTAGTTTGGCTTTGGGGAATTACGGGTTGGGCTTGCTGTTTTTTCACAGGCAGGTTCGGATTTCCCGAGCTTTATTCCACGAACAGATCAATTTTGAGATGAAGGACAAGGATTAGTTTTTGTCCGGTTGGGCAAAAAGTCCGATTGATCTTATCTTGCGGCTCAAATCACAAAAGACCAAAATATCATGTCCATTCGAATAGAAAAAGATACCATGGGGCCTGTAGAGGTTCCCGCAGATAAATATTGGGGCGCTCAGACTCAGCGCTCAATCAATAACTTTAAAATCGGTGGCGAAAAAAACCGCATGCCAATCGAAATCATCCGCGCTTTTGCCATTCTGAAAAAAGCAGCAGCGCAGACCAATGCCGAATTGGGAGTCATGGAGCAGTCCAAGGCGGATATCATTGGTCAAGTTTGTGATGAGATTTTGGCAGGACAACATGATGATCAGTTCCCATTGGTGGTATGGCAGACAGGTTCAGGCACCCAATCCAATATGAACACCAATGAGGTGATCGCTTATCGCGCTCATGTGTTATTGGGAGGATCTTTGGAAGATGCCAAAAAGAAGATCCACCCCAATGACGATGTGAATAAGTCTCAGTCCTCCAATGATACCTATCCGACTGCGATGCATATAGCGGCCTATCAGATGGTAGTGGAAACGACGATTCCAGGAGTACAAAAGCTGAGAGATACCTTGGCGACGAAGGCTGAGTCTTTCAAAAATGTGGTGAAAATCGGACGAACCCATTTCATGGATGCTACGCCTTTGACTTTGGGGCAGGAGTTCAGTGGCTATGTGGCCCAACTGGATCATGGTTTAAGAGCGTTGAAAAATACTTTGGCACATCTTTCTGAGTTGGCATTGGGTGGAACAGCCGTTGGTACGGGATTGAATACCCCACAAGGCTATTCTGAATTGGTGGCAAAAAAGATTGCTGATCTTTCCGGTCATCCTTTTGTCACTGCTCCAAATAAGTTTGAAGCTTTGGCAGCTCACGACGGCATGGTAGAAGCCCACGGAGCGTTGAAGCAATTGGCAGTATCTCTGATGAAAATCGCCAATGACATCCGGATGCTTTCTTCGGGACCTCGCTCAGGAATCGGAGAGATTTTGATTCCAGAAAATGAACCAGGGTCATCCATCATGCCCGGCAAAGTCAATCCAACCCAAGTGGAAGCCATGACGATGGTTGCTGCCCAGGTAATGGGCAATGATGTAGCCATCACCATCGGGGGCTCCAACGGACATTTTGAACTGAACGTGTTCAAGCCTTTGATTGCAGCTAATTTCCTTCAGTCCGCCAGGTTGATCGGAGATGCCTGCGTATCCTTCAATGACAACTGTGCCATTGGCATTGAGCCCAATACGCCGATGATACAGCGACACTTGGAAAACTCCCTCATGCTGGTGACAGCTTTGAATACCCATATCGGCTATGAAAATGCGGCTGCTATTGCCAAGAAAGCACACAAAGAAGGCACAAGCCTAAGAGAAGCTGCGATTGCTTTAGGCTTGTTGACATCTGAGCAGTTTGACGAGTGGGTCAAGCCTGAGGATATGATCGGAAGTTTGAAATAATAACATTGTGCAAAGAAAAGCCCTCGGAGAAATGATTCTTCGAGGGCTTTTTAATTAGAGTAGGATTGACTATTTGATAATCTGCCGGTTGTCCAGCATAAAGCCCACCGAGAGATACATCAGATTACTCTGGGTAGGTCTATAATTTACCCCGGCTACATTAACTGCTTGGTTTTCTTCGATCAGGTAATCGGTCAGGTAATATTTAAAGCGGATATAGTTCCCGGTTTTTGCTTTGAATTCGATAAATGCAGATGGCAGGAAAATTTTGGTTCTGTCACTAAACCAGATATTGGTTTTTGATTTTTCGTCATTGACATAGGTTTTTTGTTTGTAGTTGATCGCAAACTCATTGCTGATACCAATCCCAACCCAGTTGCCTTTCATGTCCCCAAACTTCAGGGCAACAGGTATGCCCAGATTGTAGGTCCTCTGCTTGACCCTTACCGAATCATTGAGGTCAGTAATCAATCCGACATTTCGAATGTCAACTCCGAAATAAAAACCGGCTTTGTCACTGAAGTCCTTATGCAGCGTGATGGCATAGTTGAAGAAGGGAGTGAATCGCACCACGTTGTTGGTTTCCAGTCCAGTTGCTTTGACCGATCCCAGGGAAAGAATAGTTTCTGTGGAAGAGGCACTATACCAGCTTTTTGTGTTGGTTTCCTGCGCCCAAAGAGTTGCGGAGGAAATCAAAAGAAGGAAAGAAAGTAGAATTTTTTTCATAAGAATGGATTTTAAAAACTGAAGAATAAGGTACGATTTTAACTGAAGAATAAAATCTTCCTATTCAACTTTTGCCTTAAATTCTGGAAAGAATGCGGTCAATCGAACTTTTTCTCCCAAAACCTCTCCTCCTCAGGAAGTTGCTCAAGATATTCTATGGTCTGCTCGTATCCTTTTTGTAGGATTTCTTTCCATTTTTTCTCATCGAGTAACCCCACCCCTTTGAGACTTAGCTCAAAATAGTGAGATACTTTGGACTTCGTTATTTCCTGTCGCTGTTGGCTGTTGAGCATGAGAGAATTGATGATCAGGGATCCCAAATTGGGGAGTTTATATTGTTTTTTGCTCAGGATTTTGTCCCAGAACAAGCTCCAATTGCTTGGTGTATTTTCGAATTCTACCTTTCTGTCAATCAATCCCGAGAGTGAAACAGCGATGATATTGGAAATGGGATAGCGGTACATGGGTTCGATGGGGAGATTTTCCATGACTGCTCCATCCACATGCAGGTATTGGTCGATGACTACCGGAGGGAAAACTCCCGGAATCGCCATACTGGCCAAGACCTGCCTCCAAATTGGACCCCTGTCATGGATTTTGGCAGTGGCACGGGAATAATTGGTTGATACGCAGTAAGAGTTGACCCAGATATCTTCCATTTCATAGTGCTTGTACAAGTTTTGGACAAAGCGTTTTACTTTTTTTCCGGACAAAATTGACACTAGAGGAAGGGATAGATCATTTGAGGTAAGTTTGGACCTCACTGCATGCTGAGTGATGGATTCGATCTTTTCAAAATCAAAATCGGAAAAGCTCATAGATATCCCATAGATCGCACCTGCGCTAGTGCCGCCGAGAAAATCGATTTCAACTCCCTTTTCCTGCAAGGCTTTTACTACCCCCAGATGGGCATAGCCTTTGGCACCACCTCCCCCCAAAACCAAGCCGGTGGCATTGTTGGTGATGATTCGGCAGAATCTCCTAATATCCTTAAGGTTGCCCTGTCGCACATGAATATGCAGATTGATTGTTCTTTTTTCCAACCAGGCCGAGGTTCCAATAGGCATGTCGGCCTCTCTTTTATGAAGAAATAGCAGGTATATCTTTTTATTCAGGATGCTTTGCGAGTAGAGATCCAATTCTCTTTCAATAGGATAGAGATCGGAACTTGCGCCAAAATCAGTGGCTAAAATCACCAAATCAGCATAGACCAAACACTGATGAGACCAGTTGGGATTGTTTTCGCTACACAAAAGAATATTCACCCCAGCATAGCGCTCGAGCGAGTCGAAAAAGTCCTGATCTGAAATGTTTTCTTGGGATTCGTGATCAAAAACCTGTACAGGGATTTGATTTTCCATGAAATAGGATTGCATATCGGATGTCCATGGGCTTAAATCATGGTCTGCCTGTAAGTTGATCAAGGCGATATTTTTGGGAGGGGAAGACTGATTCTGCTGAAACGTGTTTCTTCTCAAGCGATTGATCACAAATTGGGTCATCGAATTGGCCAGACTTGGGTTTTTCCCAACCAGCTCCAAATATTCGTGTTGATCCAATTCCAGCACCATAGATTTACGTATAGCCAAAACAGAGGCCATTCGTGGCTCCCCTGTAAAAAGAGCAAACTCCCCTACGGGTTCTCCCTCACCGATATCTCCGAGGATTCGCGTGCCTCTCGCCTCTTCCTTGATGGCCCTTAGTCTTCCGGATAGCACAATGTAGAGCGCATTGTGGCGGTCACCCTGATGAAATAGATACTCTCCAGTAGTTAAATATTTTTTGGTGCCTATGTTTAGAATTTGATCTATAAAATCCTCGCTTAGTGTTCCAAAAAGTTTATGAAAAAGCTGATTAGAAGGGGTTGGACTACTTTTCATCGATGGGGGTTATCTGGGTTTATTTTTTCAAAAAGGTTTCATGTCATCAATCTGAGATCCGCATGACTCAATTATACTACTAAATGTAGTCTATAAAAATTAAAAGATGTAGTAGGGGTTTTCCAAAATTTCTAATGAAAATAGAATAGGGAAGCCAAAAAATAGACACCATCGCGAAGTAGTAGCCCCGACGGGAATCCCTGCCGGCCGTCAGGCGGGGAACCCATATCTAAAGTTTAGGAAACTTCTATTCTATCCCCGTCCGACCGCGTCAGCCGGGCGGGCATTGAACTACATGGTCAGTTTTTCTTTCAAAAACCGTCTTCCTGCAGAAGATTTAAAGAATTTCTCTCGTTGAATTGCTTCCGACAAACTTTCAAATTCTTCAAAATAGACAATTTTAAAAGGGATGTAGGGACGAATAGATTTAGTTTGTCCGCTATTATGTTGCTTGAGCCTCAGCTCCAAGTTTTTACAATGTCCTTTATAGAAATAATCGTAGGACAAGCTTTTGAGGATATAAGCATAAAAAATCTCCTTCATAGCTTAAAAGGTGAAAGTAGCCCCGACGGGAATCCCTGCCGGCCGTCAGGCGGGGAACCCATATCTAAAGTTTAGGAAACTTCTATTCTATCCCCGTCCGACCGCGTCAGCCGGGCGGGCATTGAACTACATGGTCAGTTTTTCTTTCAAAAACCGTCTTCCTGCAGAAGATTTAAAGAATTTCTCTCGTTGAATTGCTTCCGACAAACTTTCAAATTCTTCAAAATAGACAATTTTAAAAGGGATGTAGGGACGAATAGATTTAGTTTGTCCGCTATTATGTTGCTTGAGCCTCAGCTCCAAGTTTTTACAATGTCCTTTATAGAAATAATCGTAGGACAAGCTTTTGAGGATATAAGCATAAAAAATCTCCTTCATAGCTTAAAAGGTGAAAGTAGCCCCGACGGGAATCGAACCCATATCTAAAGTTTAGGAAACTTCTATTCTATCCATTGAACTACAGGGCCATATTACATTTTGACAATTTGAAAACTCATTAATTTTATCTTAACATCAATTAGATTGTTCGAGCCTTTATCTTTTTTCAACCAAAGAACTATCAATTCTATCCCCGTCCGACTTGTGTCAGCCGGGCGGGCCCGTCAGACTTGTGTCAGCCGGGCGGGCATTGAACTACAGGGCCTGGAAAGGATTCGCAAGATAAGCGATTTGATAAAAAACCTACAAATATTCTGAGCTCAACTTGTGGCTTTCCAATCATTTACCCTATCTTTGCACTCCAAATTTAGGATGGACGGGTTCCATCCACTCACTTAATCTAAACAATTATGTCCGTAAAAATCAGATTAGCACGTCGGGGCAGAAAAAAACAAGCCATTTATGACGTCGTTGTAGCTGATGCAAGAGCTCCACGAGATGGACGCTTCATCGAAAAACTCGGAACTTACAATCCGAACACTAACCCTGCTTCCATTACAATCAACAATGAGCGCGCTCTTACCTGGTTGTTGAACGGAGCTCAGCCAACTGATACCGTGAAGGCGATGCTTTCCTACAGAGGTGTCATGCTGAAGAAACACCTTCAGATCGGTGTATTGAAAGGTGCAATCACTCAAGAACAGGCCGATGCTAAGTTCGATGCTTGGATCACTGAGAAGGATGCTAAAATCGAAGGCAAAAAAGATAAGTTGGCTACTGCAAAAGCAGACGCTCGTGCGAAGGCACTTGCTGCTGAAGCTGCCAAGAACCAGGCTCGTTTGGATGCCATCAAAGCAAGAGAAGATGAGCAAAAGGCTTTGCTAGCTGCTGCTGAAGCTGCTAACAATCCTGCTGCTGCTGAGGCTGCTGCCGAAGAGGCTGCGCCTGAAGCTACCGAAGCTCCTGCAGAAGGCGGAGAAGCTGAAGCTTAATAGAATCAATTTTCCATGAACAAGGAACAGTGCTTTCATGTAGGCCGTATTGCCAAAGTTCATGGACTTCGTGGTGAAGTAAATGTGGTGCTCGATGTAGACTATCCTGAGGATTACGAAGGATTGCAGCACCTCTTCCTCGAGCAAAAAGGCCGATTGGTTCCCTTCTTTCTGGAGCATTTTGTGATCCAGCACGGAGGTAGGGCCCTAGCCAAATTTGAGGAACTGAACACCATCGAGCAGGTGGAAATGCTGGTAGGATTGGAAGTGTACCTTCCCCTCACCGAGCTCCCCGAGCTGGAAGAGGATCAATACTACTACCACGAGCTGATTGGATATGAGGTTTTTGACCAAACCCTAGGTCTGATTGGCCCTGTGCAGATCATTTACGATTTGGAAACACAGGATCTCCTCGGAGTGACCCACCAGGGTAAAGAAGTCCTGATTCCAATTCAGGAGGGAATTATCCAAAAGGTGGATAAGGCAGCAAAAAAAGTTTACTGCCAGTTACCTGAAGGTTTACTTGACATTTATCTGGAAGACTGATGCATATCGACATCATCACCGTTGTGCCAGGACTCTTAGAAGGACCTTTTTCCCATTCGATCCTGAAAAGAGCCGAGGACAAAGGACTTGCAAAGGTCCGGTTGCATAACCTTAGAGACTATGCGACAGGCAAGCAAAAGCAGGTGGATGATTATGCATTCGGTGGTGGTGCCGGGATGGTGATGATGATCGAGCCGATTGCCCGATGCATCGAAGCCCTTCAAAAGGAACGTCAATACGATGAAATCATCTACATGACGCCGGATGGAGAGACTTTTGACCAACCCATGGCCAATGACCTCTCGCTCAAGAAAAACCTCCTGATCCTCTGCGGTCATTACAAAGGGGTCGATCAGCGGGTGAGAGATAAGTTTATCACCAAGGAAATCAGCATAGGAGATTTCGTCCTTTCCGGAGGAGAATTAGCGGCAGCTGTAGTGGCTGATGCGGTGATTCGCCTGATTCCGGGAGTGTTGAATGACGAGACTTCGGCTTTGACAGATTCCTTCCAAGATAATTTGCTGGCTCCACCGGTATATACCCGGCCTGCCGAGTACGAAGGAATGAACGTTCCGGAGGTATTACTCTCAGGACATGAAGCCAAGATAAGCGAATGGAGATTTGAAGCGTCGGTTCGCCGAACCAAAGAAAAACGGCCTGATCTGCTGAAGGGCACAGGCTGGGAATAGGCGAGACAGGATTTAAAAAGAAGTAATTCATTTCAGCCGCTGCGGCGGTAACTGCGAAAGCATAAAAACATAAAGCTATGAGCGATCTAATGAAAATTGTAGAAGCGGAATACAGCGAGGCGAGAGCCAAATTCCCTTCTTTCAAAGCCGGTGATACCATCAACGTACACGTACGAATCAAAGAAGGTAACAAGGAGCGTATCCAGCAGTTTCAGGGAACTGTGATCCAACGTAAAAACCCGAATACCAACGGAGAGACTTTCACCGTGCGTAAAGTATCCAACGGAATAGGCGTGGAGCGTATTTTTCCTATCATTTCTCCAGCCATCGAGCAGATCGACGTGGTGAGAGAAGGTAAGGTAAGAAGAGCCCGATTGTTCTACTTGAGAGGACGTCAGGGTAAAGCTGCACGTATCAAGGAAAAAATCAGACCAAGAAACTAAAACAGGTTTGACTTCTGATAAAAAAGGAACCCAATTTTGGGTTCCTTTTTTGGTTTTGGGTAAATTGAACCAAACATTCCCGCAATGAACTCCTCCATTTCCTTCACTGATCCCGGGGCTATTCTCGGCAGAACCTTCCTCCGCATCGCACAGGTAATCTTGGTGATTCTAGCGGTTGGTGCCGGATACATGGCCTATTTGGGAAGTGAGGGACTTTTTTCGGATTGGAATATCGAGATTGATTCAGACTTTGTGGAGTTCTTTCCTGGTGTAGATCCAGAATCCTGGATTATTTATCTTTTTCTGGGCCTAGCCCTTAAGTTTTTATTTTGGTTTGGGATTTTGGCTTGGTTGGAGAGGAAGATATGATCAATTCTGAATCATTTTTAGAAAAACCCTCCTCTGAATATGCAGGATAATCGCTTAATAACTTAGCCCCTCACCTATTTGAACCTTACAGGATCTGAGAAAATACTAGGTCTAGAGGTGGTTTTATAAACCAAAAATATAGAATTGAGTGTGTTCTATAATGCTTCAACTTTTTTAATGGGTAGAAAAATAAAATATTTTTAAGTTAAGTTTTGTTTTCTAATTTTTTTTTTTTTCAAATTAGTCAAACACTTAAACTTAATTTGTATGAAAAAAATTAAAAATTTTGCTAAGACATTATTTATTTTGGTCTTTTTTAGTGGAATGATGGTCACTTTTGCATCAGTGGCAGCAGATTGCTGTCAAGCCAACTCAACAGGGTGTTTTGATCGTTTCGGGACTTATTATCCAGGAGATAGATTAGGTACAAGGCCTTGTGGTCCAATTCAATAATTGTTAATTTCCTAGAGATTATTTGCGCACATTTCTGTGCACAAATTTTTCTTTTTCAAGCTAATGAAAATAAAACTATACGTCATCCCTCTATTTATTTTTATCATTCTCCCTTTCGCTTGTTCAGAAAAAATAAGGATTGGTGAAAATCCCCTTCTCGAGTCGGAAAAAATCGAATTTGAGGAATTAAGAATTCCCAGAAAAGTCCGATATAAAAATGGTAAACTTGTAGTTTCGGAAAATTCACGTATTTCTCCAGACTTACCACTTATTCATGTAATCGATAGTAAAAAAATGTCCTATATGTTTTCTCAGGGCAAGAATGGATTTGGCCCTGGGGAAATTTCGGATGCAACAGACTTTGACCTTGGGTTTAATGACTCAACATTTTGGGTTTACAGTGCTGTAGAAAAAAGAATAAGTGAATTTTCTTTATTTGAGAAGTCCGATTTAGCGATAAACCAAATCAAACAACCTGTAAATTTTTTCAAGGCCTATTCCTGTCTTTTTCTGACTGATTCGACTTTTATAGGAATCTTTGTTGATTCTCCTTATCAATTGGTAGAATTTGGTTTGGATAATGAATTTGAAAAAGGATATGGAACTCTTGAGAATTTTACAGGAAGAAAAGATCTTGATAATTTCAACTTAGCACAGATTAACTCAGGGTGGTTTAATTCAAACGCTGATAAATCTGTTTTTGCGATTGCATCTATATTTTATGATAAAATTGATGTTTTTGACACTAAAACTAAAGAGTTTAAAGTGATTTATGGCCCAGAACCTGAACTGTTTGATTTTGAACTTTATCAGGATGAAAGCGGGGCATCTGTAATCTGGGCAGTGGATACTCCTTATCAGTACCGTGACATTGAGTTGGGTAAGGATAAAATATATGCATTATATGGTGGTATTAGTGAGCCTGAGATAAATAGAACTTCTGAGATAGCTAGGAACTTAAGGGTTTTTGATTTCGATGGAAATTTACTTGAACAATATTATTTGGATCGATCACTAGTTAGTATTGCTATAGATTTTGAAAATAAAAAAATGTATGGAATAACAACTGATAAAGAACCGGGTATAGCTGTTTATTCCTTACCTGATTAGGTAGGGTTTCTTCAGAATAATCTAAATGTTTTTAAATTTAATTGACCTGGATATTTTTTGAGGGACCCTAAATTAGCTTCCATATCTCTTGCCATTTTTCTCCCTTTCCTCCACAATTCCCTATCTTTGCCCCCTGATTTTCAGAAACCCCAACCCGGTTTTTCGGGTTGTTAATCAAGAAATTTGTCCTCATGTCCAGAGAAGTTCGCGTACGTTTCGCTCCATCTCCCACAGGACCACTCCATATCGGAGGGGTCCGAACCGCCTTGTATAACTACCTTTTTGCCAAAAAAATGGGAGGTAAATTCCTCCTACGGATCGAAGATACCGATCAGGGTCGATTCGTTCCCGGTGCGGAAGGCTACATTCAGGAATCCCTGGAATGGTTGGGAATTGCTCCTGAGGAAAGCCCTTGGAATCCCGGCATTGTTGGTCCATACCGACAGTCGGAGCGAAAGGAAATGTATAAGCAGTATGCCTTGGACTTGATCGAGAAGGGCCATGCCTACTATGCCTTTGATACCGCCGAGGAGCTGGAAGCCATGCGGGAGCGCCTGACTGCCGCACGAGTGGTGCAGCCTCAGTACAATGGCATCACCCGCACCCAAATGAAAAACTCCCTCACGCTTCCTGCGGAAGAAGTGAAGGCCAGATTGGAATCAGGGGATCCCTATGTGATCCAGGTAAAAATCCCTTTGAAGGAAGACGTTCGCTTAAATGATATGATCAGAGGTTGGGTGATGGTGCATAGTTCTACCCTAGACGACAAAGTCTTGATGAAGTCTGACGGCATGCCGACCTATCACTTGGCGAATATTGTGGACGACCACCTGATGGGCATTACCCACGTGATCCGTGGAGAAGAATGGCTGCCCTCTGCACCTTTGCATGTGTTGTTGTACCAGTTTTTCGGATGGGAGGATACCATGCCTCAGTTTGCCCATTTGCCGCTTTTGCTTAAGCCGGATGGCAATGGCAAGCTCAGTAAGCGGGATGGAGATAAGTTAGGCTTTCCGGTTTTTCCTTTGAATTGGACGGATCCCTATTCGGGCGAAAAATCTCATGGTTTCCGGGAGCAGGGCTATTTGCCGGATGCGTTTTTGAACTTTCTGGCCTTCTTGGGTTGGAACCCGGGAGATGATCGGGAGATCTTTTCTCTGGATGAATTGGTGGATGCTTTTTCTATTGATCGGATCGGTAAGTCGGGAACCAAGTTTGACATTGCCAAAGCCAAATGGTACAACGAGCAGTACCTGAGAACCAAACCCGATTCCGTATTGGTTGAGTTTTTGACAGCTTCGGCTCAAATGGAAAATGTCGAAATCCCATTAGAAAAGGCTTTTGCCATAGTAGCTCTAGTGAGAGATCGGGTAACTTTCCCAGCCGAACTTTGGAAAGAAAGCCGATTTGTAATGGTAGCTCCTACCGAATTTGACCAAGATGTGGCTGCCAAAAGGTGGAATAGGGATGCAGTGAAGGTACTTGCAAGCTATGCCGGGGCTTTGGATGGATTTACCGGCCCATTTGATGCTGCAAACGCGAAAAGTCTGTTGGAATCCACGGCAGAAGCAGAGGGGATTAAGCTAGGCAAAGTGATGCAAGCCATACGCTTGGCAGTCACAGGAATGGGTGGCGGACCGGATTTGATGGAGGTTTTTGCTATCTTGGGTCCTGCTGAAGTGGCCAAAAGAATCCGCTTTGCGTTAGAGACATTGACTAAAGTAGATTGAGATGACTAAGAAGAAAAAAAAGGAAGAGGATCCTAAGGTTCATGAAGAACTGAAAGGATTCAAGATGGAAATCAACTCTTTCGGAGAGATATCAAGCAGTTTTCCCATAGATAAAATCAACGAATTCCTAAACAAAAACGTAGAGGATAAAAAGCTGAAGGATCGGGATGATTTGAAAGAGTCATGATTCAGAAAAAGATCTAAACTAAAAGCTCCAAATTGGAGCTTTTTTTATATAATTGGTTTTCAAACTTCATAATTATGGCAAAATACTTAGTTGTTTTGTTTTGGCTTTCCTTATCCTTTTCCTTTGCACAATCTGGAAACATCAAAGGAAAAGTGACCGATTCCAGTTCAGGTCTACCTTTGGCTGACCTTCACGTGTTTATACCCGGGTCTACTTTTCAGGCATTTACCGATTCTTTGGGGCTATTTTCAATTGTGGGTGTTCCGGAGGGGAAGTGGCTTTTGGAAGCTAGGGCCTATGGTTGGCAGAGTTTCTTGGAAGAAAGTGTAGTCAAATCGGGTAAAGAGACCACTTTGGAAATTTCCCTAGATCCTATTTCCGGTTTTGCGCCAGTCAAAGGGGCTTTTTCTGAAAAGAAAAGAAAAAAGCTTCTCGATCAGTTGATCCTAGACTTTGTAGGAAAAGACTACAAAAATCTGGAAATCGGATTGCTAAACCCCGATAAAGTCATCTTTGAATCCCTTGATGATAAATCTGTAAAGGTGTCTTCAATGGGCCCCTTGTTTTTCTCCAACAACAGCAGTGGTTACCTTGTGTCTGTTTATTTTCCTGACTACATGCTGGGCAATTTGGACAGGAATACGTTTACCACCACCTATTTTGAGCTTCCAAGTGATGCTCAAGTGGATGATTTCAGGAAGAAAACCCGTCTGAGCATTTATGAAAACTCCCCCAATCGATTCCTTTCACTGCTCATGGAAGGAAAAGTGGAGGCTTTTCCCTCCAATCCCAATCCTTCTGTTTCCTTTGGCAAGGCCGATGGTGACTTTTTATTGGAGGTTGACAAGCCACTGAATGTCAATTTAGGAGCGGGGAAAAATGGAAGCATTTCCTTTTCCGGAAATCAGCTGGAAGTAAAATTGAATGGATCTCCGGTCAATGCTAAGGATTTGGAATTGGGAGGGGCATTTGCTGGAATGAATCCTATCTTGGGACTGCCATCCAACTTCAATGGAGACCGCTTGGTCAAGCTGGCCAACTTGGAGAAAAACCGGCAGATGATGGAGGAAAGAGTCTATGTGCAGACTGACCGGAAAAACTTTTGGCCCGGAGAGAAGCTCTATTTCAAAGCCTATCTTGCGTATGGAAACCCTCTACTGGCTGACGAAATGAGCAAGGTACTTCATTTGGAGCTGGTAGATACGACCGGGTACATTTGGGAGCATCAGATCACAGAAATCAAAAATGGGACAGCTTCAGGTTCTTTGACGATTCCGGTAGATATTCGGCAAAGCACCAATTTTTTCCTCAAGGCTTACACGGCATGGAGCAGAAACTATGCCGATGCGGTCCATTTTACCCCTATCCAAGTGATAGACTTTGGAAGTCAGGTACCCGCATCGGAGATCGAAGAAACCAGTCATGGCATCGCCGTCTTTTCCGACCGATTGAATTATCAGGGAGGGGATCGGGTAAAAATGAATATTATGGCACAGGATGCCAATGGGCAACCAGTCAATGCGAACCTTTCGATTTCGGTTACTGATTTGAGGCAAAGTGCATTTATTCCAGCCTATCAAGGAATTGATTTTAGTTTAGAAATGAAGGAGCCAAATAGTTCAGCTCCTCTTCCTGAAGAATATCCTTTGGAAAAAGGATTTGTCTTGGAAGGACAGCTTTTGGATAGGACCGGCAGTCCCAAGCAGGGTTCGGTCAAGGCATTCATCAATGGCTATGAAGATGTCAGAGATTTCAAATCTGATGCTCATGGTGTTTTTTTGATGCCACCCGCTACTTTTGAGGAGGAGTTTGAGATCAATCTTCAGGCCACAGACCGGGATGGGAGACCAATGAGGGACATCAGTTTGGAGCTTAAGAAATATTCCACCACCGACGAGTTTGTTACCTATTCTTTTCCAAAACCTGAATTAAGGGAGGTCAATAAGGAAGTCAAATGGGGACCTCTGCCTCCCTTGGAGGAAAAGGAAATTTTGATGGAAGAAGTAACCATAGAAGATGTCAAAGAACCTTCTATCGGCCCGATGATTTACGGGATACCAGATCGGGTGGTAGAGATGGAGGATGTTTTTCTCAACGGAACCACCATACAGTTTATCTATGCATTAATGGGCCAAGTGCCGGGGATGATGGTATATGGCAATCCTCCTACCATTCGTTTTAGAGGAGGAGAGCCTTTGGTTTTGATCAATGGTTCACCGGTAAATGGATCCTCAGGAGAAACTGTCACCGAAAATAGCGGGAACAGTGTTTACAGTGTTTTGGAAAGTCTTGACGTGTTTTCCATTGATAAGGTAGAAGTAGTTCGTAGAGTGGTGCCAGCATATGGAGATTTGGGTAGGTTTGGGGTAATCTCCATCTTTTTGAAAAGTGGAATGGATCGGGTAAGGGCCATGGAAGCCAATATGAATCAATTCACCTTGTTTAAGCTTCAAGGATTTCCCAAGAAGGAGTCTTTTAAAGAAAGTGAATCATACAGATCTACCCATCCCTTTTATTCAGGATTGAAGCCCACGCTTCTCTGGCAACCGGAATTGATCACCCAATCCTCTCAAATGAGCAATTCACTGGAATTTGACTTAAACCCTACCTCTGGACCAGTCCTCGTTGAAGTCCGGGGAATTACCGAACTTGGACAGCCCCTTTGGGGCCGTTTTGTACTCAACAAACAGAAATAGATCATCCAATCGAAACTTACCAACTATCCTCCATGCAAAAATCACTGGTACTAACCCTTCTTTTTGGGGTTTTCTTGATCTCCCCTGTTTTTTCTCAAACCGGCACCATTTCCGGTGTAGTCAAAGATGCCGAAACGGGGGAAACCTTACCTTTTTGCAATGTCTTTATCAATAACACCACCATCTCCACCGTCACGGATATGGATGGAAGCTATACACTCAGCAATTTGGAGCCCGGTCCTGTGGAATTGGGCTTTTCTTTTTTGGGGTACGAATCCCAAAGCAAGACAGTAACCCTGAGTCCCGGGGGAAAGCTTACGGTCAATTTGAACATGAAGCCTTTTGCCCAGGAACTGACCGATGTGGAAATCAAAGCCAAGCGGGATAAAGCCTGGGAAAGAGACCTAAGAAAATTCCAGAATCTCTTCATCGGGATTGACGAAGCAGCATCCAAAACAGAAATATTGAATCCTTGGGTAGTGGATTTTCCCACTTCTGAAGAGAAAAACTCCTTTGTGGCCAAAGCCGAATTGCCTCTGGAAATCCAAAACAACTATCTCGGTTACAAAATTACCTTTGACCTCAGGGAGTTTTTTGACTCTCCTACACAATCCAGAATCTCAGGATCGGCCCGATTTGAAGAACTGACTCCAGAATCCGACCTTCAAAGGTCTTCTTGGGAGAAAAACCGGGCGGATGTCTACCGCAAATCCCCGATGAATATGTTTCGGGCACTGCTGAATGGGACAGCCGAAAGGGAAGGATTCTATCTCTATGGAGACAAGCCAGGAGGCTCCGAAAGCATGAATATGCGGACAGATATCTTTGCCAATGAACTCGGAAAGTCTGTGGTGCCATATAAAGCTGATCCCTTGGTGGTTCCCACCAGTCCTCCCGGAACCTTTCTGATCAATCTCAAAGGAAGAATTGAAGTGCACTACCAAAAAGGCTATGCTCAAGCTAATACGTACAGAGACGCTCCCTATCCTGTTTCTTGGCTGGAAGTAAGAGGGGGTCAGGTGAAAGTTCGGGAAAACGGCATGGTGCTCAATGCTCAGGATTTGGTCTTTTCGGGAGATATGGACCGCAAGCGGATTTCCAATCTCCTGCCTTTGGACTATGATGCAGAGAGAGCTATTCAACTTCAGGATCTGGCCAAAACAGCCAAAAACTATCAGGAAAAAGTCTATCTGCATACCGACAAAGCCTATTACTATGCAGGCGATCAGGTGTATTTTCAGGGATATTTTGCCTATGGAAATCCTTACCTGAGAGATGAACTCAGCAAAGTCCTTCATGTGGAATTGATCTCCATGGACAGGGATATGGTCATTGAAAAGAAGTTTCCAATCCGGGACGGGGTCGTGACCGGAGATTTTTACCTTCCGGATACCTTAAGCCAAAAGAGGTATTTTCTCCGTGCCTATACCAACTGGAATAGAAACTATGGCCCGGGGCATTATTTTCAGCAGCCATTGGCCGTGTTGTCTCCTTACGACAGGGTTGCCCCAGCCTCTGCCCAGCAGGGATTTAAAAATCAGGGAATCGTCCTCCAAACCAGCAAGAGTGAGGGTTTGGAGGCAAGGGAAAAAGTCAGTTTGACCATTGCGACCCAAGGACCCAAAGGCCAAGCTATTTCTGCCCGTTTATCCGTAGCCGTCACTGATGCGAAGGAGATAGTTCCCATTTCCCGCCCAGTCGAAATGAACCAAACCTTGGATTTGGGAGGAGTGTCTGAAGAAATGGGGTTGGAACGTTTTTCTTATCCGGTGGAAAAGAGTCTAATTCAGGAGGGGATCGTCCGGGATGCCAAAGGAAAAGGTAGTAGTGCTCAGGTCACGGCTTTTGTCAATGATTTCCAGGGAATGATCGACTTGGAAGCCAATAAGGATGGCATATTTAGGCTGGAAGAAATGGAATTTTATGGTCCGATGAAATTGGCCTTCTCAGCTACAGACAACAAAGGCAAGCCTCTGCCAGATATTGAGCTTCAGGATCAACTCAAGGCTCCTGTGGCCTTGCCATCTGATCCCCAGTTTCCAACAATCATCCAAACGGATCTTCCCATAAGGCCTTTGGAAAAAGAGGAGGAAATGGAAGAGTTGGAGGAAGTCGTAGTGGAAGAAAAGGGGGAGGTGCTCCGGCAGGCCATCTATGGGAAGCCTGATTTCGTAGTCACGGGTGAAGAGCTGACCATCACCGGAAATACATCCGATTTGGTGGCAAGCTTGGCTGGAAAAGTACCCGGAATGCGGGTCACTTTGGTAGGAGCCACCGGACAGCAGCAGATTCGGCTGAGGGGTGGTTCTGGTACTGTCACCGGTTCTTCGGAGCCCGTAGTGATGCTCAATGGTTCCATCATGGCCTCCACCGGTACCAGTACAGCCGCTGATAACCTGAGAAATATCAATCCTTTTGACATTGACCGGGTGGAAGTGGTGACCCGGATAGCTTCCATGCTGGGAGATCAGGGTAGAAACGGTGTGATTGCTGTGTATTTGAAAGAAAACGGCAATTCTGCTTTACCATTCGCCGGAAAAGGAATCAAAGAGTTTGTCATCGAAGGCTATCAGCCTCCGGGGACTTTCTTTACGGTAGATTACACCGTGGAAAAGGATACGGCTATTCCTGATTTCAGACAGACTTTGTATTGGAACCCATTTTTGGTTACTGACGAGTCCGGAAAAGTGGATATCAGCTTCTTCACCAATGACCGTCCAGGTCCGGTTTTGATTGAGGTAAGAGGAATGGGGGCCAATGGAGAAATTCTTTTCGGTACTTTTCTGATCAATCGGCAATAGGTAAGCTTTGAAAAATACCTAGTTTTGGGCATGAAGAGGCGTTTGTTGATTATTCTGTTGTATTGTCTTCCGCTCACGGCTTGGGCCCAACTCAGTGTGGGAATCCGTGGAGGCTATGCCACCTCTTCCTATAGCTATCAGCCTACGGCAGGTTTTAGAAGCAGATCAGTGGAGGGGATAGGCGCTCCGACTTTTGCTCTAGTGGTGGAGTATTTCAATTCCAAAAATGCCGGAGTTGAATTCAATGCCCAACAATTGACAATTGGTTTCCGGCAGATTGATGAGGAAGCAGTAAATCAGACTGAATTTACTTATTTCAAGTTTCCGCTGTTGGCCAGTTTTTTTGCAGGGAGATCAGGAAGATTTCAGATCAAAATCGGTCCCCATCTCGGATTCCTTTCAGAAGTAGTGGATATCTCGCGGGAGTTTTCCGGGTCCAATCCCGCAGAGCTTCCCACTTATGGTCAGCCGGGGGACAACCCCAGAGGCTTGATGTACGGGATCACGGCTGGGGCTGGTATTTCCAAACTTTTTGGGAAAAGCACGATTTCCGGAGAGGTGAGATTTGCTTATGATTTCACCAATCCTGAGTCTCAGGACCGAATTTATGACATGAATTCCACCAATCTGGAGTTTACCCTAGCCTATCTTTTCCGGATAAAGGAAAGGAAGTAATCGCTGGAAAGCCAAAAAGTACTCCTTAACTTTGGTATCATAGACCAACCTATCTAAACCTTGAAAATCCAAATCATCAACGGTCCGAACCTTAATCTCTTGGGGAAAAGAGAACCGGAAATATACGGAAGTGAAACCTTCGAGAATTATTTCGAAGGACTCCAAAGACGATTTCCCCAAATTGAGCTACATTATTTTCAGAGTAATGTAGAAGGAGAGCTTATCAATAAAATCCAGGAAGTCGGCTTTGATTTTGATGCCATTTTACTCAATGCTGGAGGTTACACCCATACCTCTGTAGCCATTTCGGATGCCATCGCAGGGGTGACTACGCCTGTGCTGGAAGTCCATATCTCCAATATTTACAAGCGGGAGGAGTTTCGTCACAAAAGCATTATCTCCAAGCCCTGTGTCGGGATGATTGCAGGATTGGGACTTAAGGGATATGAGTTGGGAGTTCAGTATTTTCTTCATTCGCCACAGTTATGATCACATTTGCTCCGGGACCTTCCAAGGTCTACGATGCCTTGCCTCGATACATGCAGGATGCTTTCGAGCAGGGAATTCTCAGTGCCAATCACCGAAGCTCGGCCTTCATGAGGCTCTATCAGGAGACCGAACAGTTGATGCGGGAAAAGCTGCACATGCCGGATGACTATCGCCTGCTCTTTACTTCTTCGGCTACCGAAAACTGGGAGATCATTTCCCAATCCGTGGTAGAAAATGCCAGTTTTCATATTTACTCCGGGTCTTTTGGGAAAAAGTGGATAGAATTTGCCAAGCATATCCTTCCTCAGACTTCCGGGATCAAAATCGGGGCAGATGAAGAAATTGAAGTTCCTTCGCTGGAGATCGGGGAGGAATTTGATCTGATTGCCATCACCCAAAACGAAACTTCCAATGCCTCTCAGGTTCCCATGGAAGTCATCGCTGAGATTGGGCGTAAATATCCTGAGAAAATGATCGCGGTGGATACCACTTCTTCCATGGGAGGGATTGAGTTGGATTTTTCTCTGGCAGACATTTGGTATGCCTCCGTGCAAAAATGCTTTGGGCTGCCTGCCGGATTGGGGATTTTGATTTTGTCTCCCAAAGCCGTGGAAAAGACGCTGAGAAAAGGAGAAAGAGGGCGTTACAACAGTCTGACTTTTATGTTGGAGAATGCGGATGGATATCAGACCCACTATACGCCGAATGTTTTTGGAATTTACTTACTCAATAGGGTGCTGAAGGACATGGAAGAGATTCAGCATGTCGATGCCCGACTTCGGGAGCGAATGAGACGACTGGAAAATACCATTGCCCAATCTTCAAGTCTTAGAATGCTTGTGCCCAATGAAAAAACCCGCAGCACGACTGTAATGGGTGTAGCGGGGACTGAAGATTTGATCACCAATGTGAAGAAAGCCGCCGAAAAAGTAGGAATGCAAATGGGAAGTGGATATGGCCCACTGAAGCCGACGAGCTTCCGGATTGCCAATTTTCCTGCGATCACGGATGAGGAATTTGATCGCTTGATTCACTTTCTAAAATCCTATTAAAACTGAAGCCCTGATTTTTTGTCAGGGCTTCAGTTTTTTATGTGTTTTCCTCTTCCAGTACACTTTCATTGGCGGTAAAAGGATTGGATTTGCGAAGCAGCCCATCCGGAAGTTCGCCTTCTGTACTAGCCACGACTGTAGTCACGACCACGTCTCCAGTCACATTGACTACTGTACGGAACATATCCAAGATCCGGTCAGGGGCCATAATCAAGGCAATTCCTGCGGCAGGAACTCCGATGGACTCTAATACCACAATCAGCATAATCAAGCCTGCACCTGGAACTCCTGCAGAACCTATTGCAGCCAAGGTCGAGGTCAGGACAATCATTAACTGTTGGGATAAGGTGAGCTCCATACCTAAAGCTTGGGCGATAAACACGGCCGCTATACTTTGGTAGAGGCTGGTTCCGTTCATATTGATGGTCGCTCCAAGAGGCAGAACGAAAGAGGTGATGTTTTCAGAAACGCCCAATTCTTCTTCGGTCAGCTTCATGGTCACTGGGAGTGTAGCTGAACTCGAACTGGTAGAAAAAGCCAAAAGCTGAGCTGGCCGAATAGCTTTAAAGAAGTCCGCATATTTGACCTTGGTGAAGCTTTTGAGCAAGAGTGGATAGATTACCAGCATCATGAAGAAGAGTCCTCCAAGTACAATCAGACTGTACTTCAAAAGCGCCAACAAGAGATCCACTGCCGCATCCGGATTGTCTCCGGCTATCTCCACGATCAGGGAAGCCATGAGAGCAAATACACCATAGGGGGCAATCAACATCACATAATTCACCACCTGAATAATCAGGTCATTGAATCCGTCAAAAAAAGCAATGACGGGTTCTGCCTTTTTCTTGGGAATTTGTAACAGGGCAATTCCGGCGATGATAGCAAAAAACACGACCTGAAGCATAGCAGCGTTATCAGTGGTGGCTTGAAACAGGTTTTGGGGAACCATGTCCACGATGGGCTGCAGCGGGCTTTGTTCTTTCAGTTCTGCCGCAGCCAAGGCTCTCGCCCCAGCATCCCCTTCGTAGAGACTCATGAGGTTTTCTCGGGTTTCAGCAGGAAGACCTTTGCCGGGTACAAGAATATTCACCAACAGCAAACCGGTACAGATTGCGATCACAGTAGTGATGAGGAAGGTCACGATGGTTTTTCCCCCGATTCTGCTTAGCTTGGAGATATCGCCGAGATTGGAAACTCCGATAATCAGCGAAGCCAAAACGAGCGGCATGGCAATCATTTTTAGCCCATTGATAAATATGGTTCCTATCGGCTTGATCCAGTCCAGGGTCAACCAAGCTGGAATTCCGACTTGGATAGCTACGATACCATACACCAGACCCAATACCAGGCCGATGATGATTTGTGTATGAAGAGGTATTTTTTTCAGCATGATCTAGGATTAGATTTCTTCGAGTTTATTGGTTTTGGATAGTAGCAGGTAATCTGCCAAAACTAAGGCGGCCATGGCCTCCACTATAGGGACTGCTCTGGGGACTACACAAGGGTCATGCCTTCCCTTTCCGCTCACCGTGACTGCTTCTCCTGCTTCATTGACGGAGTCCTGGTCCTGCATGATCGTAGCTACAGGCTTGAAGGCCACACGGAAATAGATATCCTCCCCGTTGCTGATTCCTCCTTGTATGCCTCCGGAATGATTGGTTAGGGTTTTTATTTTTCCGGCTTCGTTGACCAAAACATCGTTGTGTTGCGATCCGCGCATTTTTACTCCTTCAAATCCACTACCGTACTCGAAACCCTTCACTGCATTGATACTCAGCATGGCCTTGCCCAACTCGGCATGTAACCGGTCGAATACGGGCTCGCCAAGACCCACAGGAGTATTTTTGATCACGCAGGACACCACCCCGCCTATGGTATCCCTATCCAGACGTACCGAGTCGATGAGGGAAATCATTTGCTCTGCTGTTGCCGGATCCGGACAGCGTACCATATTTTCTTCGGCCTTGAATAAATCCAGCTCCTGATAGGGGATTTGGAGAGAAAGGTCACCTACTTGGGAGACAAATGCCTGGATGGATATTCCTTTGGATGCTAAAAATTGCTTGGCAATGGCGCCTGCAGCTACTCTTGCGGCGGTCTCCCTCGCACTGGATCGCCCTCCTCCCCGGTAATCCCGCACACCAAACTTTTCGAAATAGGTGAAATCTGCGTGGGAGGGGCGGAATTTGTCTGCGATGTGAGTGTAATCCTTGCTCTTTTGGTCGGCATTGGGGATGACTATCCCGATGGGTGTCCCTGTAGTTTTTCCTTCAAATACACCGGAGAGAATCTCAATCTCGTCCTCTTCTTTGCGCTGTGTAGTTATTTTGGATTGTCCCGGTTTCCTGCGCTGCATTTCTTCCCTGATTTTTTCCAAATCCAGGTTCAGCCCTGCTGGGCATCCGTCAATGATGACACCCAGAGCCTTTCCGTGGGATTCCCCGAAGGTGGTGATTCGGAAAAGCCTGCCAAATGAATTCCCCATTATTTTTTTCTGATAATCAGTACGGCCAATAACACGACCGCACCGACGAGTAGTAAGTTTATAGCTGCCGAAAAATAATATTTATATCGCTCGTTTAAAAACTGATTGTTTTCGGTGGCGATTCGATCGTAGATTCCCCCCAGCCGCTGACCGGAAAGGGCCTGATTGACCTTGGATTCTCCCGTGACCAAAACCTTCCCTTCGGGTCTGAGCGTATCGTACACTGCCCTTATCGGATCAAAGTAAATCCAGTTGAAATATTCCTTTAGGGAGTATTCTCCGGCCTCATTTAAGGTGATGAAATAGCTGAATTCCTTGATCCCGGAGACCCTTCCGTACCCCCGGTTGATTTGCTGCTGTACGTTGGGTGCAAAGGTGTTCAGGTTGGTTTGAGATAGTTTTCGGGGTTCTTGGATCGCATTGATGTTGCCTACTCCACTGATGCCGAAATTGTAATTGAATCCTTTGCCTGTTTCCACTTCCAGCGAGGAGATATTTTCTCTGAGTTGATATACGCCAACCGCCACTTCATTTTTCAGAGGATGTGGAGGTAGAGGCTTTACCGTAATGGTTTTGGCGGAGGAATAAAAAGTCTTGAAGTCTTCCTGTCGGTTGGAACCAAAAAAGGTAGGATTCTTTGCCACTCGGTATTTGATCATTTCCCAAGGGACTCGGGGGATTTCTATTTTCCCTTCGGAAAAAGGAAAAAAGGTGGCCTCGTAGATCTTGTACTTATTCCACTTCTTGCCATTGATCTCCACCACGCTGGGTTCGATATTGGTAATATTGAAATTTTCCTCCCAGGCATTGGCCGGTTTGATTTTTTTCAGAATTGCATCGAGCTGCTTGCCGGGCTCGTACCAGGTGAAAGGAGCCTGGTTTTGGTCTGACATATAAAAAGCGATATTCACTGTCACTCCCTCTCCGGAATAGATTTCCTCTTTGTCTGCAGATACGGCAAAAAAGGCATCATCCTCCAATTCGATGTATTCCGGCTCTTCAGCGGTCCTTCCAAAAAACTCAGCGAAAGGATCGAAAACATTGCCTCCTGAATTTTGGGTACTGACCGGATCATCCACGGTGATTGTTTTTCCGGGGGAAGAGAAAGAACCCCCGTTGATTTCCATATCAAACGGAGGAAGGGTGAATTTGCCTTTGCGGGTAGGTTTGTAATACTGAATGATGCTGTTGGTGCTGCTCATCTGTCCATTGATGATATTCATCGAGGATGATTGGGAAATACCCTGCTTTTGGAATCCGGGAATCTCGGGAAACTGATCGTAAGATTTGATCTTGTCGTTGGAAAGGGTGGCTTTGATAGTAAACGTCTCATTCAAGCCGAGCTGATCCGGGCCCAGCTCAATCTGCACTTCCTGTCCTGAGGCTTGGCCAACAATAAATAAGGCAAGGCATACGAATAGAAGGTTCCGGAGCGTTTTTACCATAGGTGCGAAAATAGGGATAATTATTGGCTTAAAGCCTCCAAAATAACGCAACATCTTTGGAAAAGACTTCGTAGGAAAACTTAAAATCAGTTAATAAACCCAAATCAATCAGCTATGCTAGAATATGTGAAGACCATTTTGCAAAAAGTAAGCTTTAGCAGATATCTGTTTGAGCGAGAATTGAAAAAAGGCCTTCGGTATCTGATGCCGAGCGAAATTGAAGAATTCAGGGATTGGTGCTACGAAATGTTTGGCCGTCTGTACCTCCCTATTCTGAACCGTTATTTCAGACCAGCTTATTAAATAATCCACGACGAAAGCGAAAGCCCCGGAACCGAAAGGAACCGGGGCTTTCTTGTTAAAGGTTAGTGTGGTATGTTTAATCTTTGGAGGCAAAATCCGGATAGGCCCGCATGCTGTGCTCGTTTATATCAAGTCCTTCGGTTTCTTCATTTTCGTGAACTCGAATACCCACGGTACGCTTCAGGGAGAAGAAAATCAGCCAAGAGGTAGCGAAGCAGAAAAGTCCAACAGCTGCCACTCCCAAAAGCTGGGAGTAAAGCTGTCCCCATCCGGCTAAATCACCAAATATGCCGACAGCCAGGGTTCCCCAGATTCCTCCTACAAGGTGAACTGAAATTGCTCCCACGGGATCATCGATTTTGATTTTGTCAAAGAAGACCACAGAGAATACAATCAATCCTCCTCCAATAAAGCCAATAATCACTGAGTCCAAGACGCCCATTTGGTCCGCTCCGGCGGTGATACCGACTAAACCGGCCAAAATTCCGTTCAATACCATGGTGATGTCATAGGTTTTAAACTTGAGGTAGGATACAATCAAAGCCCCAATGGCACCCGCTGCTGCTGCAAGTGAGGTAGTCACAAATACCCGAGACACCGCCCCTGGATCTGCGCTGAGAACAGAGCCTCCATTGAATCCAAACCAGCCAAACCAGAGTAAAAATACCCCTATGGTGGCCATAGGCAGATTGTGTCCAGGGATAGCTTTCATTCCATGAGGCGTATATTTACCGATTCTAGGACCTAAAAGATAAGCTCCCACCAAAGCTCCCCAGCCTCCTACAGAGTGAACAATCGTGGACCCGGCAAAATCATAAAAGGGAGTGGCAAGCTCATTGAGGAATCCTCCTCCCCATTTCCACATGCCCACAATGGGATAGCAAATGCCTACGTACAAAAGGGAAAAAGTAATGAAAGGACCCAGTTTGATCCGCTCGGCCACGGCACCTGATACAATGGTAGCGGCGGTGGCGGCAAACATTGCCTGAAAGATGAAGTCTGTGAAATAGGTGTAGCCTGCATTGTAATTGCTGCTGTCCCATCCCTCGGGGAGAGATAGTCCAAATCCGGCAAAGCCAAAAATGCTTCCGGCAAAGTCAGCGCCAGGATACATCAGATTGAAACCAACAAAGGCGTAAGTCAGAAGACCGATTGCTGGAATGATCGTGTTTTTAAACAGAATGTTTACCGTGTTTTTGGCTCGGGTAAGGCCCGCCTCCAAAGTGGCGAATCCCAAGTGCATGATGAACACCAAAATGGTGGCAATCATCATCCATAGATTATTGACCGTGAAAAGGTCTTGTACAGGTTCTTGCATAGGTTTGAATAGGTTCGGTGATAGAAATTAAAGCGCGGCTTCTCCGGTATCGTTGTTTCGGATTCGGTAAGCTTCCAGGACGTCATAGATGAAGATCTTTCCGTCACCCACTTCTCCTGTTTTCCCTTCATTAAGGATGCATTGGATTACACTCTCAGCCAGTTCATCAGGCACGACGATTTCCAGCTTGGTCCGTGGGATGTAAGCTGGTTCATAGGGGATGCCACGGTACATTTCCAGACGGGCATGCTCAAAACCCATCCCTTTGATTTCATAAAAGGAGAGGAATTTCACTCCCATTTTGGAGACACAGGTATGGATTTGATCAAATCGGGAAGTCCGGATGATCGCTTCAATTTTTTTCATTTTGTCAATAGGTTAAAAGGTTTTTTGAGATTATGGCATGAAAGTAAGATAAAAATTGAATTAAAATCAAAATTGGGTTTAAAAAATACCCTATGGAGACTGAAAAAATGTTCCGGAATCGATTTCCGGTTTTTTCAAATACTTATTTGAATATAAAATCTCATGGTTTGTGATAAAATAAGTAAAAAATGAAACCAGCACCTTCTTTCTGGAGGATGTTTGGTCTTGGGAGATAAACTTCTAATTTTGCCCGCGATTCAATAAAAGACATGACTCAAAAACCAACACTCCTCGTATTGGCAGCCGGTATGGGTAGCCGCTATGGAGGCAATAAGCAGATTGACGGGTTTGGCCCTAACGGGGAAACCATTTTAGAATATTCGATTTTTGATGCAATCCGGGCTGGTTTTGGCAAGGTGGTTTTTATCGTTCGGGAAGAAATCCTGGAAGTAGCCAAAGAAAAATTCCTTCCTAAGTTGGAAGGAAAAATCGAAGTGGATTGGGTGATTCAGTCGCTCGATAGCTTTGTACCTGCCCACCTGAAGCAAGCTGATCGGGTGAAACCTTTCGGTACGGCCCATGCGGTGCTTTGTGCCAAGGATGCAATCAAAGAACCCTTCGCTGTAATCAATGCAGATGACTTCTATGGAAAAGAGGCCTTTGAAGTATTAGGCAAGTTTCTCTCTACCGAAGTTCGTCCGGACCTGCATGCCATGGTAGGCTATGCAATCCAAAACGTACTTTCTGAAAACGGAACCGTCAGCCGCGGAGTCTGCGAAACCAATGCCAAAGGACAACTGATTGGCATGACCGAGTGCACCTCTATCTCCAAAGAAGGAGATAAGATCCTCAGTCGTGGAGAAGGAGAAGTTTTGGAGATTGCCGAAAATACGCCGGTGAGTATGAACTTTTGGGGATTTCACCCAGGTGTGTTTTCAGACATTGAGGCCATGTGGAATGAATTCCTTCCGGCCAACCGGGAAAACCTGAAGTCAGAATTCTATATCCCGACCGTAGCCAATAACCTGATCAAAGCGGGCAAAGCAGCCTTTGAGATTCTTCCGGGAGGCAAGGTTTGGTTTGGGGTCACTTATACCGAAGACCGGCCGGTGGTCATCGAAGCTTTAAAAAAGCTGCACAAGTCAGGCGAATATCCTACCCAATTATGGTAAAAATAAAGAGGCTTCGGCCTCTTTTTTAGTTTTTAACTTTTCCCTTTTCCACTTCAAAAAAGGCTACCTCGGCGTCCAAAGCTCCCAAAATACTTTTTGATCGCTCGGGACGGGCGTCGGTCAGGAAGATCTGCCCGAAAGTGCCCCTAGACACCAATTCCATCAACTTGGCTATCCGCTCATCATCCAGCTTGTCAAAGATATCATCCATCAGCAGGAGAGGTTTTTCACTTTTAGCCTTTTCAAAAAGCCGAAATTGGGCCAGTTTAAGCGCAATGGTAAAGGACTTTTGCTGTCCCTGACTGCCGATTTTCCGGATGGGATGTCCCTCGATCTGAAAGTCAAAATCATCCTTATGGACGCCTGCATTGCTGTTTTTGGTGGCAAAGTCCTTTTGCCGAAGGCCGATAAAGTAGCTTTCAAAATCTTCTCTTAGGACTTCGGTCTCATAGTTCACGCCAATGGTTTCCTTTCCGGAGGAAATCTGCTCATAAAACTGCTGCAAGACGGGAATCATCTCCTCCAAAAGGGCCTTTCTTTTTTCTCCCAAAATGCGACTCAGCTGAATAAGCTCCCGGTCATATCCGCTCAATAAAGTCAGGTCTCTGCGTCCCGTCTCTGCAAACTGCTTGAGCAGGGCATTTCTTTGCTTGAGAAAATGATGGTAGCGAATCAACTGATCGAGATAGGTATGGTCCAGTTGGGAAATCAATCCGTCGAAGAACTTCCGCCTTCCTTCACTGCCGCCTTTGAGCAGTTCGGTATCATCCGGAGCGATCATCACGAGGGGGATCATGCCCACATGATCTGCAGTTTTGGCATGGGCACTTCCGTTGACCCAAATCTGCTTTTTCTTGCCTGCCTCAAAAGAGCATCGGACTTCTACCTGCTTCTGATCGATCCGGTATTTGCCGATGATGGAAAAGAACTCCTCGCTATGATGGATATTCAGGGTATCGCTGCTCTGTATGGCACTTTTGGTCAGGGAGAGGTAGTGAATCGCATCCAGGACATTGGTCTTGCCACTTCCGTTGAGTCCGACGAGGCAGTTGATCTCCGGACAAAACTCCAGGCTGGTTTTCAGGTGGTTTTTAAACTGGATCAGATTGAGTGACTCCAAGATCATGGAAGCGGGAATTATTTGAATGGCATCCTGATTTTTAGGTCGGGATTGCTATATTTGGGGCCTAAAATAGCATATTTTGATTCAAGCGATATGGCAAAGAAAGCGACAGCAACCAAGTCCAAAGTAAAATATTCCAAGGAAACCTATGCTTTTTGGTATGAAAGCATGCTTTTGATGAGACGATTTGAGGAAAAAGCGGGACAACTTTACGGTCAGCAAAAAATCCGTGGTTTCTGCCACCTCTACATCGGACAGGAAGCCTGTGCTTCTGGAGCGATCACGGCCCTGACCAAGGACGACAAGTGGATCACAGCCTATCGCTGCCATGCCCATCCGCTAGGCTTGGGTACCGATCCGGGTGCAGTGATGGCGGAGCTTTTTGGCAAAGCTACGGGCACGACCAAAGGCAAAGGCGGATCCATGCATATTTTTGACAAAGAAAGAAACTACATGGGCGGACACGGGATCGTGGGTGCTCAGGTTCCTATGGGTTTGGGTATCGGTTTCGCTGAGAAATACGCCGGTACCAAGAATCTCTGCATTTGCAAAATGGGAGATGGAGCTGTTCGTCAGGGTGCCGTTCATGAGGCATTTAACCTGGCCATGCTTTACAAGTCCCCGGTCATTTTCGTAATTGAAAACAACGGTTACGCCATGGGAACTTCCGTGGCCCGGACCTCCAATGTGACCGAATTGTACAAAATCGGTGAAGCTTACGATATGCCTTCATTCCCAGTGGACGGGATGAATGTGGAGGCGATTCATGAAGCGGTAGCCGAGGCAGCCGAAAGAGCAAGAAGAGGAGATGGCCCCACGCTCTTGGAGTTCAGAACCTATCGATACAAAGGACACTCCATGTCCGATCCTCAGAAATACCGAACCAAAGAGGAAGTAGAAGAATACAAGCAAAAAGATCCCATCGAGCAGGTCCTTCACACTATCCGGGAAAACAACATCATGACCGAAGAGGAAATTGATGCGGTGATCAAAAAAGTGAAGAAGCAGGTAGATGAGGCCGTGAAGTTTGCAGAAGAATCTCCTTGGCCTGACGGACAGGATGCCTTCAAGGATGTGTATGTTCAGGAAGATTATCCTTTTGTGATGGAATAAAATCCCTTCCCAACCAAAGAAAGCCATGAAGTCTTTCCTGCTTCATGGCTTTTTTGTTTGGGCTTGTAGATTTGATAAAAACCGTATATTTGCGACCGAAAATTGAGTAACATGGCAACGAAGCAATCGAAAAAAGCAACCGAAAACGAACTTTTGGAAAATCCGGAAGTAATCGCTGAGCGAATCGGGAAGGGTGAAGCTTTTTTGAAGAAAAATAGCAAAGTATTGGGTGGCGTATTGATCGCGGCCATCGTATTGATCGGAGGTATTCTCTTTTTCCAGATCAACAATCAAAATCAAAACGAAAAAGCACAGGCTGAAATGTTTCAGGCCGTGTACTTCTTCGAGCAGGACAGCATCGAGTTTGCACTCAACGGAGATGGAATTAACAAGGGGCTTCTTTCCATTGTAGAGAATTACCCAAGAACAGATGCAGCCAACTTGGCTAATTTCTACATCGGGTCTATTTACCTTTCAGAAAGAAAATTCCAGGAGGCACTCACCTACTTGGAGGAGTTCTCCTCAGATGACTATTTGGTGCAGTCCAAGGCCTATTCCCTGATCGGGGATGCCAATTTGGAATTGGGAAATACGGATGCCGCTATTTCTAACTATACGAAGGCAGCACGAACCAATGAAAACAAATTCATGACTCCGAAGTATTTGGCCAAATTGGCCGTGGCTCAAGAAGAAGCCGGTAAAATTGCCGATGCAATCGCCACCTATACCGAGATCGAGGAGAAATACTTCGAGTCTTATGAATACTCTGCCGCGCGAAAACATAAAGCACGCTTAGAAGGCCTTGCCGCTAAGTAATGCTTCTGCATGCAAGCATATTAGAGGAGTAGGGCCGCAGGTCTTACTCCTTTTTGTTTTAATTCCAGTCTTTAAATTCAAATCAACCTATGGCAACAGCCAATAAAAGCCTGAGCGATTACAGCTCAAAAAACATTCAGGATATCTCCGAAAGGAAGTTTGCCATTGTCGTATCCGAGTGGAATGAAGAGGTGACAGAGGCTCTATATTCAGGAGCATATCAAACACTCATTCAGCATGGTGCAAAGAAAGAAAATGTCATCCGAAAAAATGTGCCCGGTTCATTTGAGTTGAGCCTTGGCGCCCAATGGTGTGCACAGGATGAAAGCATCGATGCAGTAATCTGTTTGGGATGCGTGATTCAAGGGGAAACCCGCCACTTTGACTTCATCTGTGATGCAGTCGCCCATGGGATTACCCATGTCGGCTTGAAGTACAACAAGCCGGTGATTTTCGGAGTTCTCACTCCGGACAATCAGCAGCAGGCCTTGGACCGTGCAGGAGGAAAGCACGGAAACAAAGGAGACGAAGCAGCCATCACGGCCATCAAAATGCTCGGATTTTAACTACCAACCTATTTCCTATTTAATCCAAAATCCATGAAAATCATGAAGTTTGGCGGTACCTCTGTGGGCCGCCCTGAGCGCATGCATCAAGTTAAGGACTTGATTACCCGAGGAGACGAACCTACCATCGTGGTGCTTTCGGCACTTTCCGGTACTACCAACGCCCTGGTAGGGATCGGTGAAGCCTTGGCTGCCGGAGATAAATCGCTTGCAAAGGAGCGAATCGACACTTTGCATGCCCACTATCTGGCTTTTTATCCTGAATTGCTTCAGACGCCCGGAGCCAGGGTACAGGCAGAGGAGATCATCCGGGAGCATTTTGAGTTTTTGAATATCCTGCTCAAGATTTCCTTTAATGAGGCCATCAACCGGGATATTCTGGCTCAGGGAGAAATGTTATCCACCAAGCTGTTTTTCACTTTGCTAGGTGAGTTGGAGATTCCTGCTGTATTTCTTCCGGCTTTGGACTTTATGTCTATCGATGAGAATTCTGAGCCTGAGCTGCAGAAAATTTCAGAAAAACTAAAGGCTATTCTGGCGGAACATCCTCAGGAGAGGCTCTTTATTACCCAAGGCTATATCTGCAAAAATCACCGAAATGAGGTGGATAATCTAAAAAGGGGAGGAAGTGACTACACCGCATCGTTGGTGGCGGCGGCAATCCATGCTTCGGTCTGCGAAATCTGGACTGACATCGACGGCATGCACAACAATGACCCGAGGATCGTAGACCGAACCCGTCCCATCGCGGAGCTTTCCTTCGATGAAGCGGCCGAATTAGCTTATTTCGGAGCCAAAATCCTCCACCCGGCATCCATTTGGCCGGCTCAGTTGCACAATATCCCTGTCAAACTGCTCAATACCATGCAGCCTGACGCAGGAGGCACCTTGATCAAAGCTTCGGTAGAAACTACCGGCGTGAAAGCCATCGCAGCCAAAGATGGCATCACCGCAATCAAAATCAAATCCAGCCGAATGCTGTTGGCTTATGGTTTCTTGAGAAGGATTTTTGAGATTTTCGAGAAGTACAAAACTCCGATTGATATGATCACGACTTCCGAGGTAGCCGTGTCTGTCACTATTGACGACCTGAGTCATTTGGATCAGATCCTGGATGAGCTCAACGCTTTGGGTTCGGTGGAAGTGGACCGAAATCAGACCATTATCTGTATCGTGGGCAATATGGTCTCCGAGACCAAAGGAGCGATCAAGTCGGTAATGGATTCCTTGGTGGACATTCCGGTACGGATGGTCTCCTATGGAGGCAGCCGTCACAATGTGTCCATTTTAGTAGATGCACAGTATAAAGTTCAGGCCTTAAAAAGCTTGAATGAAGGAGTGTTTAGCTGGTAGGAAATTGGAAGGTTGAAATATTTCAACCTTAAAAAATTGATGGATAAAGAGCCGGAGAAATCCGGCTCTTTTATTTAGAATCTTTCTTAGTACTTTTGGCCATGCAAACCGAAAAGCCAGGATTTCTCCAACGCCTTCAGACCAAATGGAAACTGGAAAGTCTATTCCAAGTGGTGATGGTTTTGGTAGTGTTTGCCTGCACAGGCTTCACTATTTTGTTTATCAAAAATCCGATCTTGGATTTTTTTGGCGTAGAAAGAGGAGGAGGTCAAGGATTTCTGAATACGGTGCTATACCTGCTTTTGGTGCTTCCTTTGTACCAAATTATTCTCCTGATCTATGGCTTTATTTTTGGGCAGTTTAATTTTTTCTGGGAAAAAGAAAAGCAGATTTTCCGAAGGATAGGAAAGCTTTTCTCGAGGAAATAGAAAGATGTTGGCAGGTAAGTGTTATTTACGATATTCGAATTGCGATTTACGACACCAAAACGAACTTCAAACCCTTCTTTAGAAATCAACTTTTGGGAATTAAAGCTGAAGTACCTGTAATTGTTGTAGATAAAAATCCTAACTCGTCAATCAACTGATTCTACTCCAGTTTGTAGCCGTTTTTTTCTGTTGTTTTACTTGCCTCAAAATAGCTGAATTATTGGGCAGGCTTAGCTCCGGGTCATTGGCCAAAAGCTGCTGTGCGGCATCTCTGGCCAAAGTCAATAAAGGGGCATCCTTGCTCAGGTCTGCAATCATCAAGTCAGTAATCCCGCTTTGTTGAGTGCCCATCAGATCTCCGGGGCCGCGTAGTCTCAGATCCACATCGGCTATTTCAAATCCGTCATTCGTTCGAACCATCGTTTCCAATCGGATTCGGGAGTCTTTGCTCAGTTCATACTTGCTCATCAGGATGCAATAGCTCTGCTCAGCCCCACGGCCGACCCGACCCCGCAGCTGATGCAGCTGGGAAAGCCCAAAACGCTCCGCGTTTTCGATGATCATCACCGAGGCATTGGGCACATTCACCCCTACTTCAATTACCGTGGTCGCTACCATGATTTGGGTTTCCCCTTTGACAAAGCGCTGCATTTCGTAGTCTTTGTCTTCCGCTTTCATGCTTCCATTCACGATGCTGAGATGATACTGAGGGAAAGCCCGAGAAATGCTCTCAAATCCATCCATCAGGTTTTTCAAGTCCATTTTTTCGGACTCCTCGATCAGAGGATAGACGATATACACCTGCCGGCCTTTTTTGACTTCTTCGTTGATAAAACCAAAGACTTTCAGGCGATCCTTATCGTACCGGTGCACTGTCTGAATGGGTTTTCTTCCAGCCGGCAATTCATCAATGACCGACACATCCAAATCTCCGTAGAGGGTCATCGCAAGCGTTCTCGGAATCGGTGTTGCCGTCATCACCAATACATGCGGGATAAATTCCTCATTTTTTGCCCAAAGTTTGGCTCGCTGAGCTACGCCAAACCGATGCTGCTCATCGACGATCGCAAGCCCGAGATTTTGAAACTGAACCACATCTTCCAGCAGCGCATGGGTCCCGATCAGGATTTTCAACTCGCCACTGAGCAACTCTTCATGGATGATTTTGCGGGCAGATTTTTTGGTCGAGCCGGTGAGCAAGGCGATTTTCAATCCCATCATTTCGGCATATCCTTTCAGCCCATCGTAATGCTGATTGGCCAATATCTCCGTTGGAGCCATCAGACAGGCCTGAGCACCAGAGCTGATGGCAATCAGCATGGAAATAAACGCCACCATGGTTTTTCCGCTTCCTACATCCCCTTGAATCAGTCGGTTCATCTGCTTTCCCGACTTCATATCGCCGTAAATCTCCCGAATCACCCGCTTTTGAGCATTGGTGAGCTCAAAGGGAATGTGGTTTTTATAGAAATCCGTAAGAAGGTCTGTGTTTCCCAAGGATTGTCCGCGAAACTTTTTCGTGCGGGTGACTTTCATCAGCAAAAGACGCAGTTGGAGGTAGAAAAACTCCTCAAATTTCAGGCGTTTTCTAGCCCGATGAAGCAATTCAGGATTTGTCGGAAAATGAATTTGACGGACAGCCTCCCTTTTTTCAATGAGCTGGTATTGCTGAAGAATATCGGAAGAAAGGGTTTCGGGGATTTGGCTGTAGACCAAGGGTACCAGTTGCTCCAGAATCCGTGAAATGCCTTTGGAATCCAGGAATCTCGCCCGGAGCTTTTCAGTGGTGGAATAGACTGGTTGGAAATTATTTCGGGTTTCATTGGCAGCGGTGATAGGCTCCATTTCCGGATGGGCCATACTCCATTTCCTTCCGTATTGGGCAGGTTTTCCGAAAAAGATATACACTGCCCCAACAGGAAGCTTTTTCTGCACCCATTGAATTCCCTTAAACCAGGTCATTTCCATTTCCCCCGTTTCGTCAAAAACATGGGCTACCAAGCGCTTTTTTCCTCCCGCACCAACCAGTTCCACAGTTTTGATTCGGGCAATGACTTGGACATTTTCCAACTCGTCGTTTAGTTCCCGGATTTTAAAAAACTTGGTTCGGTCCTCGTAGCGAAAAGGATAATGCTGCAAAAGATCCCCGTAAGTGAATATATTCAGCTCCTTGTTGAGCAGTTCAGCCTTTTGCGGGCCGACGCCTTTAAGGTACTCGATGCGGGTATCAAAAATGCCTGACAAGGGATCTGGATTTTGGGTTAGGCAAAATAAATCCCGCCCCGTGCATTTCCCAAGGAAATGAAGCCAAATGTCAGGCTAGTCAGGAATACCGGTGATCTTTTTCCAAATCTCTTGCAGTTGAGGACGCAGGGCTTGCTGGCTTTGGAGAAAAAGCATCTGATTTTTGGCCCGGTGAAAATTCTGCTCCGGATAGCTGACCCGGTAATAGATATTGCCTTGCAGATGATCGGTGAAAAACCTCAGTCCCATAATCAAGGTCATCACCTCGCCACCGAGGAGTATGGATCTACTTTCTTTCGGTGTGGAAAAGGATTGAATGCTTTCCCAATAGCCTCGCAGTAGTTCTTCAAAAATATAGGGAATCAGTTTTAATGACGCCCATTCAGTGGAGGTTTCAGGAAGGCTACAGGCCACAGTCCGGACCAAATCTCCAAAATCATACATCAGATAGCCTCCCATCACCGTATCCAAATCGATCAGGGCGTTAACTTTCTCAAGATTTTCGGAGAAAATCAGATTATTGATTTTGGTGTCGTTGTGAGTTACCCGAAGTGGCAGATGCTGGATTTGATCCAAATACCAGTCAATCAAGGGTTTTTGGGATAGGTAAAAGTCCCTGAGTGCTGTTTCTTCCGCAGTAAGGGCCTGCTTATGGGCCAGAACACTTCGGAGTTTTTCGAAGCGTAGGTCAAGTCGGTGAAAGTCGGGTATGCTTTCCTGCATTGCCTGTGCATCCAGGTCTTTTGCCCAATCCGCAAAAACACCGTAGGCCTGTGCAGCCAAAAAAGCTTGGCTGGGAGCCTGGATCTGCTGAAGCGTCACACCTTCCACAAATTCAAAAAGGCGGAACTTTCTTCTTTCCAGTTCGGTCAACCCTTTGTTTATCTGATTTAAAATCGGGAGGGGAAGCTTAAAAGGAAGCTTTTTTCCCTGAGTTTCTTGGTCCAAAAGACGCAGATTGTGGTCGATTCTCTCGGGATAGTTGAACACCGAATCGTTGAAGCCCTGCAAAATCCATGTTCCCCGCTGGGATTTCAGAAGCAGCGTCTCGTGAATCAGTCCTTCTCCAAATGGGGTGAGCTGGAGATTTCCCTCCTCAAGAAAAGGATACGCTTGAATAAGTTGTGGAAGAAGCCTGGAATTCATCGGGCGAAATTAAGAAAGAATGCCTTTTGGAAGTAAAAAGGTAAATGGCTGAAGGAAATTAGATGAACATTTCTTTATTCGCGCTAATTTTTCAAAAAAATTAAAAAAGACTTCACTTCTTAAGAAAATTTTTTTGTTAATTGGTTTCCAAAATTAACCCCAAACCCTATGAATGTAAGCACCCTGGATTGGGCCATCATTGCTGCCTTCTTTATCATCTCTTTATTGATAGGATTATTTACTGCCAAATCGGCCGGGAGCTCGGCAAAGGAATTCTTTCTCTCCGGACGAAATATGCCCTGGTGGCTTTTGGGTGTGTCGATGGTGGCAACTACTTTCTCAGCTGATACTCCCAACTTGGTCACCGATATTGTCCGTAAAAACGGAGTTGCGGGAAACTGGGCCTGGTGGGCTTTCCTTTTGACAGGGATGCTGACGGTATTTGTCTATGCTAAGCTCTGGAGAAGATCTGAAGTGACTACCGATTTGGAGTTTTATGAATTGCGCTATTCAGGCAAAGGTGCGGCCTTTTTGAGAGCTTTTCGAGCTATCTATTTGGGGGTGTTTTTTAATGTGGTCATTATGGCGACTGTTTCCCTTGCTGCAATCAAAATCGGTGGTGTGATGCTGGGTCTTTCCCCTGTTCAAACGCTTTTGATTGCTTCTGTTGTCACCGTGATTTACAGCTCTTTGGGTGGCCTGAAGGGGGTATTGTTGACCGACTTTTTTCAATTCTTTATTGCGATTATCGGTTCCTTCGGAGCGGCATTTTATATTTTGGATTTGCCAGAAATTGGTTCCTTAAACAATCTTTTGGCCCATGAGGTGGTATCCACCAAATTGGATTTTCTCCCCGATTTTTCTGATCCCAATGTGTATATTCCGATTTTCATTCTGCCGATAGCCATACAGTGGTGGGCGACTTGGTATCCGGGTGCAGAGCCTGGCGGTGGGGGCTACATTGCTCAGCGGATGCTATCTGCCAAGGATGAAAAAAATGCAATAGGAGCTACCTTATTCTTTAACGTGGCCCACTATGCCTTGAGACCTTGGCCATGGATAATTGTCGCACTTTCCTCTTTGGTCATTTTCCCGAATATCTCTGACCTTCAGGAGGCTTTTCCTCATATTCCGGTAGATAAATTGGGGGATGATTTGGCTTATCCTGCCATGCTTTCTTTTCTACCTACAGGTTTGGTTGGGATTGTATTGGCTTCTTTGATTGCTGCGGTGATGTCCACGCTGTCCACCCATCTCAACTGGGGCTCAAGCTACGTAGTCAATGACTTCTACCTTCGCTTCATTAAGCCGGATGCTTCGGATAAGCAATTGGTGGCTGTGGGAAGAATTTCCACCGTATTGCTGATGGGCTTTTCGGCTGTCTTAGCCCTGGCGCTTTCCTCTGCTTTGGATGCCTTTCAGATTTTGCTGCAGATCGGAGCTGGTACCGGTTTGATTTTTATCCTACGCTGGTTTTGGTGGAGGATCAATGCCTACACGGAGATTTCGGCTATGGCTATTTCCTTCGTGGTGGCGATTTTCTTTGAAGTGATCAATCCCAAGCTGGGCTTGATCGATATTCCTTCGGATCAATCTTACCTGAAGTTGATTTACTCTGTTTCGATTACCACTGTAGGATGGTTGATTGTCACCTTTTTGACCCAACCGGAGAAGGATGAGGTTTTACTCGCCTTCTATCGAAAAGTTACTCCTGCAGCCCTAGGTTGGAGAAAAGTCCTGGACAGATACCCTTCGGAGCAGGTAGTTGTGGGTACTTTAGGAAAAGAAATAGGATTGATGATTACGGGTACGTTTATGGTGTATTCGGCCTTGTTTTCAACCGGATTTTTTATCTACGGAGAAGTAGTCCCCGGATTCATTGCAGCCGTAATTGCTCTTGGGGGTGGATTTATTATCCTTAAGTCTTGGAAAAAACTAAATTAAGTTTTCAATCCTTGTTTTAAGAAAATCCTGCTCTGACCTGAGAGCAGGATTTTTTATTCTTTGAATTTGACAGTATTCATCAAGTGGGTCATGTCGATTTTGATGTATTCGATCACGGGAGCAAGCGAGTCATTTTTCATTGCGGTATAAAAATAGAGTGCTCCCCGGAGAAAATGATCCGTGGAATCGGTCACAAAAAACTGGAATTGCGTTGGCACTTCGCCTGTAAGCTCTGCGACCACTCCTGTATAGCCGTTTGGGGTCAAAATCACTCCCTCCTCTATTCCATAGGCTTTCATTTGGTGTTTGGCTGTAAGTTTGAAGGCGTCGTTGGAAAGTGTTTTAAAGTCGGTTTCCCCATCTATCGACTTATAGGTCAAATGAACTTTAGCTCCAAAATCTCTGTAATTGAGATTGATCCATGCTTTTTCAGAAAGGTTGAATGAATCCGGCTCCACCAAGCTGTGCTGTGAATATTCCAGTTGATAGGGGTAGTTGTTTTCCAGCTCCTGAAAGGCATGCGGAGGTAAATCAATCCGATTATACCCTGGAGGTTTTGGAAGCCAATTTTTTTCGCAGGCACTGAGCAGAGTTCCTACAATCAGAAATGCCAACATTCTCTTCATGGCTTAAAATTAGGTTTTCCATTTGATTTGATGAGGGAAATAGGGAACTTTAAGATTCCACCAAATAATGAATGGTTATGATCAATAAAATTAAAGTATCTGTGGTCGCAGTTTTGTCAGCGGTAATAATGGCAATAGGATCTTTGGCTCAGGCTCAGACGACTAAGGAGGAGTTTCTCAGCAAATGGAATAACAGCAAGCAGTTTACTTTGGATGTTTTGGCCAAAATGCCGGATTCAGGAATGGATTACAAAACTGATCCCGGTGCCATGTCCTTCAAAGAACAGATTCATCATATCGGCACCGCCATCGTAGGTATTTCCCAAGGCTTTCTCAAAGGAGGAGCTGAAACGCCTTCCTTGGATGTTAATACTGCCACTAGAGCCCAATTGGCAGATTTTGTGGCCAAAGCCTATGATTATGGTGCTGCTGCTGTACAGGGATTAAGTGCTGCTGATGAAGCAGAAAAAATCGAAGTTTTCGGGAATATGGTCTCCAGAAGACAAGTAGAAGCCCTCTTAATTGATCACAGCACCCATCATCGAGGATCGGCGATTGCCTATTTGAGAGCCAACGGAGTAGAGCCTCCGGCTTTTGTCGGATTCTGATCAAGTTTTCCTTTTAAGCAAAAAAGCAGCGTAAATTTTCCGCTGCTTTTTTCATTTATAGAGCGTAATTAAGAAAATGCTTCAGTTAAATCTTCCCACTTCAAATCCTCCGATTTCCATTGTGGTGTCCTTTTGCTGATGGAGTTCTGCCAACAACTTTCCGGTCGCCGGGGCAAGAGATATTCCCATCATGGAATGCCCACTTCCCACGAGTACATTAGAGTAGTTTGGTGAAAAGCCGATGTAAGGCAACCCATCCGGAGAGCAGGGCCTCAATCCTTTCCAAATATCCTTTTCCTGAGGGAATTTGGCCTCAAAGCTGGGATAATACCGGTTGATGGATTCAAAAATACCCTGAACCCGGCGCATATCCACTTTTTGGTTAGTGCCGGCAATTTCCAACGTGCCACCAAAGCGAACTGTTTCCCCATAGGGACTGACAGCTACTTTTTGTTCGGTTAGGATAGTCGCCTGTTTGATCTCGGGTTGGTTTTTTTGTAGGAAGGAATAGCCTTTTCCTCCCATCATAGGCAAGGAAAATCCAAGCATCTGAGCCAAGTCCCCAGACCAGGAGCCTCCGCAGAGAAGGATTTTTTCTGCCTCAATTTTTCCCTGATCTGTTATTACAGCATCAACCTTCGATCCTGATTTTTCAAATCCGGAGACCTGGGTTTTGGAAAGAAATTTTACTCCCTTTTTTTCCAAATATCCTTTCAAAAAGCCATACAAAGCTCCCGGGTCCAAATGCGCATCTCCGGGGAAAAGTACAGCGCCACGGGCTTTAAGCTCCAAGTTGGGTTCCACTTTTCGGATATCTTCCGGAGATAGAATTTCGGCATCTAAGCCATATTTTCTGGCCAAATGGGCAAATTCCACTTCTTCCTTTTCTACTCCTTCGGTCTGGTAGGCCATCATCAGTCCTTTTTCCTGAAGTGCCAAAGTCGCCTCCGGATGCTCTGCTTTGAAAGTCAGGTAAAGAGCTTTGGAGAGCAAACTCAGATTTTTCAGATAAGGGATGGCCTTGGATACTTGCTTTTCATTGGCAGATTTAAAAAAAAGGAGGCACCACTGCAAGAGTTTGTAATCCAGTCTGGGATGGATATAGAATGGGCTTTTGGAAGAAAACATCCAGGTGATCCCCTTCGTCACCATACCGGGTGCGGCCAAAGGGATGATATGACTCGGCACAATCATCCCGGCATTGCCTGTGGAGCAATTGTCCTGCAGGTCGGTGCGGTCAAGGACAGTGACTTCAATGCCTTCTTTCTGAAGAAAATAGGCAGAAAACAGTCCTACAATTCCTCCGCCGATGATGAGAGTGGGCTTCATGGGGTTTATTTTACCTAAGAATGCGAAGATAGATTAGGAAAGCTGAAATTTCAGGTCCTAATTTGACCTGTTTTTATTTTGGATTGATAATTTTTTGGCGCTGAAGAAAAAGGGAAAATCCAAGCAGAAAGGATTCCAGGCCAATTTTGCCTATGCTGATTCACCTACGATGTATTCCTGACAGGTCCCAATCATTTGGGATTGAAAAGCCTCTTCGTTTTTAAGGATTTCGAAAAACTCAAGGAGATAGGCTTTGGCTTTTTGGAATTCCTGTTCTGAAAGGTCGGTTTTGAACTTTTCCAGCGTTAGGAAAAACCGGTCTTCCTTCGCCAAGAAATCATTTTTAACCCATTGCGTGAGTTCAGGATTTCTACATACTCCACGATAAAGTCGTTCGGTGACAGATTTGATCGGTAAGTAGTCGTAGGGCAGGGCATAGGGTGCGTTGACAAAACCGGCGTAATCGAAGTCGTAAGGTACAGGAACGTGCTTCTCCTCCTGCTTCAAATCCAGCATCCGGACATTATGCTGGGTGGTGTTGGACCAATCGGTATTGCCAATCATGTAGGAGAAAAAATCCTGCTTCATGGCTAGGGTGTCATTGATCAAGTGGGGGAAAATTATCCCGGAGTTGATCTTTTTAGCATCATGTTTTTTGGCTACCTCATCCACGTCTTCGATGACAAAGGCAACGAGGGCATAGGTCCTTTTCTTTTTGTTTTGCTGGTCGGTGAGGGTCAGATTGACTCGGCGGGTTCTGAAATGAATCGGACTGACTATTTGATAGAGTTGGTAGACCAAAAATTCTTTCGTGATTAGCTCTCCATAGTCGGGGCCCTCCTGACAGGGAAGGACCAGTTTGAGGCTTCTGTTTCCCTGAAATGGAGTGTTTTTTGAAACTCCCTTTGGAATCTTCAACCAAAGCGGCATAAAATAGCATTGTTTCCTGCGGGAATTGCCTCTTGCCCTTAGGTCTACGGGAACTGAGTCGGTAATACCAAATTCGTTTTTGTACTTGAGAAAAGTGGGAAAATAGACGGTGTCCGATTCTGAACCCTTCAGCGATTTGAATTGGGTGGTGAGTTCAAGTTCTAAAGGTTTTTCCTCCTGAAAGAGAATGTCCTTTTGTCTTCCAAATGATGAAAAGACAACAGAAAACACCAAGATAAAAGCATAAGCTTCGCTGATTCTGAAAATCCCCTGCATACCAAAAATGAAAGTTAATCCTTTGAATTTAAGGATTATCCCTTTACAAAAAGAAGAGGGGCCGATTTAGCCCCTCAAAAGCATCGATAAAAGTGATCAAAAGGTCTCTTTTTACCCTTAGATTACCTGAAATCCATGAACGTAGGGGTCATCGTCGTCTAGGATGATGGTGTTGTACCCGTAGACCTTGGCCCAGCCTTCGATACTGGGGACGATAGCAGGCTTTCCTGCGATTTCGGTGACTTCTTCGATTCTTCCGATAAACTTGGAGCCGATAAAACTTTCATGGACAAATTCATCTCCGGGTTTCAACCAACCTTTGGCAAACCACTGGGCCATTCGAGCGGAAGTGCCCGTGCCGCAAGGGGAGCGATCAATGGCTTTGTCCCCATAGAAAACGGCATTTCGGGCCGTGCTGCTTTCATCCAGCGTTTTTCCCGTCCACATCACATGGGAAAGCCCGCGAATCCGATCGTGTTCAGGATGCACAAAGTCGTAGTGCTCGTTCATCTTTTGGCGAAGGTTTCTAGCCATGGAAATCAACTGTTCCGCTTTGAAAGGCTCCAGTCCAGGAAAATTTTGCTGAGGATCGACGATGCAGTAGAAGTTGCCTCCATAGGCTACGTCCACGCTCAGCTTGCCGAGTTCCTCGATTTCAATTTCCAGATTTTCTGCGGCCAGGTAGCTTTTGACATTGGTAAGCTTGACCGATTTCACTTTTTTGCCTTCCTGCTTGTATTCTACCAAAACCAATCCTGCCGGAGCTTCCATTCGAAGGAAGCCAGGTGTCTTGGGATGAATCAACCCTTCTTCGATGGCGATAGTGATCGTACCTATGGTGCCGTGTCCGCACATTGGAAGGCAACCGGAAGTTTCGATAAATAGGACTGCAACGTCGTTTTCCGGATCATGTGGAGGAAAAAGCATTGATCCTGACATCATATCGTGCCCCCGAGGCTCAAACATCAGCCCCGTTCGGATCCAATCCAGATTTTCCAGAAAATACTGGCGTTTTTCCAGCATATTATTCCCTTTCAGGAAAGGAACCCCACCGGAAACTACCCTCACGGGATTACCGCAAGTGTGGGCATCGATGCAGGAGAAGGTGTGTCTTGAGGGCATTGAGATTAGATATTCGAGGTTCTAAGTTAAATGCTGTAATACTATTGAAATACATTAGAAATAAGTCCCGCAAGCGGGACGAAATTTTATAGAAAAACTTCTGGACTGAAAATGTTTCACGGAGCAAAGCGAAGTGTATTTCTATTGTGTTTCACCGTATTTCCTTAGTCATTCACTTTGTGTAAGTTCCATTTATCATTCTCCAAATCCCGAGTGGATTTCCTTCTCGAAGTGCATCGGGAAGCAGATCCTGGGGCATATCCTGAAAGGCGATTGGTCTTGCAAAACGCTTGATGGCATGGGCACCGACCGAGGTGCTGTTAGGTGCTGAAGTGGAAGGGAAAGGTCCTCCATGCTGCATGGCATAGCCTACTTCTACCCCGGTTGGAACGCCTTTGAAGAGTAATCGGCCGCATTTTTCCTCCAAAAGACTGATTAGAAACAGCTGGTTTTTCAATTCCTCTTCCTCAGCCCATACGGTAATGGTCAGCTGCCCGTGAAGATGCTTGGCAATCTCCAACAGCTCCTCCTCACTCTGGTACACCACCATCATGGCGAAGGATCCGAAGACTTCCTTTTGGAAAAGTGAATCCTTAAGCCAATCCTGAGCCTTAATTTCAGCTAAGGCAGTACTGCCATTGATCAAATGCTTAGGGTCTGCGACTTTCACCCAACGGAGCTCTTCCCGAGACTCCAGAAACTGGATGGAATCGTAATAAGCTTGAGCAATCCCTGGATGAAGCATAGGCGCTGCAGCAATGTCTTTAAGCTCCGCAGCAATGGCCGCTTCAAACCCTTTGGCCTGAGATTCAGGTACAAAGATCAGCCCCGGATTGGTGCAAAATTGACCTACACCCAAGGTCAGAGAAGCGATGAAGGCTTTCGCCAATCCTTCAGTGTTTTCAGACAGTTTCTTGGGAAAGCAAAAGATCGGATTGACCGAACCCATTTCTGCAAATACGGGGATCGGCTCTTTTCGCTGATTGGCCAAGTCAAACAAGGCCATTCCTCCGGCATGCGAACCGGTAAATGCCACTGCTTTCGCCAAGGAATGCTGGACTAAGGCTTGGCCTTCTGCGATTCCTCCTTCGATATGGGTAAATAATGCCGAGGGAAGACCGCTTTTGAGAATGGCTTGATGAATGCAATCCGCTACTTTTTTGGAAGTTTCAGGATGAGCGGGGTGAGCTTTGTAGATGACCGGGCAGCCCGCAGCCAAGGCCGATATGGTATCTCCTCCTGCAGTAGAAAAAGCCAAAGGAAAATTGCTAGCTCCAAAGACGACTACCGGTCCCAGTGGAGTCAGCATTCGGCGAATATCTGCCCTAGGAAGTGGAGTTCGGTCCGGCATTGCAGGATCTATCGTGGCCTCTACCCAAGATCCTTCCTTGACCAAATTGGCGAAAAGCCGAATTTGGCCAGTGGTTCGTCCCAATTCCCCGTTGATTCGGCCTTCAGGTAGATTAGATTCCTTCACGGCTAAAGGGACGATTTCAGTACGATTGTTTTCTAAAGTATCGGCAAGGGTTTCCAAAAAGGCTCCTTTTTCTTTTCCTGGAAGGTTTTTATAGAAAAGAAATGCTTCTTGGGCTTCTTGAAAGATGGAGTCGAAGTTCATAAGGATTGAAAGATTTGAAAATTGAAAGATTTGAAAATTGAAGAAGTAGAGGGCCGAAGATCACTTCCGTCTTCTGTCTTCCTTCTTCCGGCTTCATCACAATTTCGGCCTTTTTGCCAATCCTTCAGTAATTATCTTCTCAATTCTTGCTCTTTCTTCCCCGATCAGAGTCAGTCTAGGTGCTCTCACATGCTCAGAACCCACCCCGCAATGCTGCTCAGCGAGCTTAATGTATTGAACTAATTTTGGATGGATGTCCAGCTCCAGCAAAGGCAAAAACCAGCGGTAGATTTCTCTGGCCTCTTCGATTTTCCCTTCCTGAACCAGGTTGAAAATGGTCACCGTTTCTTTAGGAAAAGCACAAACCAAACCGGCTACCCAGCCCACAGCTCCCATGAGCAATTCCTCCAAAGCCAAAGTATCCACTCCGCAAAGCAGTTGGAATCGATCTCCGAAACGGTTGATCATGCGGGTGACATTGGAGATATCCCGGGTGGATTCTTTGATGGCCTGGATATTTTCACACTCGGCCAGTTCGGCAAACATGTCAATTGTTACCAAAGTCTTGTAATCCACCGGATTGTTATAGATCATCATTGGTAGTCGGGTGGAATTGGCGACGGTTTTGAAATAAGTAACTACTTCCCGCGCATCAGCAGCATAGCGCATCGGAGGCAAAATCATTAAGCCTGAAGCTCCGAGTTCTTCCGCTTTTTTAGCCCAGAAGAGCGCGTCTTGAGTGGCCCCTTCGGCAATGTTGAGGATTACAGGGACTCTCCCGTTGATATACTTTACGGTTTCTCCTGTTAGGGTGATTTTTTCTTCATGGGACAAAACCGAGCTCTCACCCAAGGTGCCGCCAAGGATGATCCCATGGACTCCACTTTCGAGTTGGAAGTCCAGATTTTTAAAAAACAAGTCCATATCCAGACTTCCGTCTGCGTGAAATTTGGTCGTGACCGCGGGGAATACGCCTTTCCAGTTCATAGTAGTTTCAATTTTTAACCCAGAGGGTTTGATGATTATTTATCAAAAGTAAAAGACCAAAGAGGCAATTTCTTTCACTGGATTAGTTCCTTTTGATACCCAATTGATTTGTTTATAAAATTTGTCTCTTACTTTCACTCAATTTGATATTATTTGCAGCATGGCAAAAGTGATTTCCTTTCAGGTCCCCAAGTCACAGCGGGAGTTTGTTCGCTATCAGGAGGATAGAGGAGCACATTTTTATGATAAGCTGCATCAGCATCCTCAGCTGCAGTTGACTGTGATTTTGGAGGGAAAAGGTCAGCTGCTCAGTGGGGATTATGTTGGGAGATTTCAGCCTGGAGATTTATTTTTTTTAGGAGAAAATGCTCCGCATGTTTTTCGGAGCGACCAGGAATATTTTGAAGACGGCACCGAATTAAAATCTGGAGGAAATACCATTTTCTTTGATTTCCAAGCCTTGGGCAAGGCTTTGGGAGAACTGGATGAGCTACAGTCTATGCGGAAATTTGAAGAGTTCCAAGGTTTGTGTTTTCAAGTGCAGGGTGAAACTGCCGAACGGATCAAATCTCTTTTCCCTCAGGCGGAAAACAGTGAGGGGCTTCATCGCTTTCAGTTGGCTTTCCAATTGCTGAATTGGCTGGAGGAAGCAGGAGAGGATTTAGTCCGGTTAAATGAGCCGGGATTGATGCGGGGACTTTCGGAAAAGGATGGTAGCCGAATGAACCGGGTCATGCAATTTATTCTGGAAAATCGCTTTCGATCCATCACACTGGAAGAGGTAGCAGGGCAGGCCCATCTCTCCAAGGAAGCCTTTTGCCGCTTTTTCAAATTGAGAACCCGGAAGACCTTCACCCAATACCTCCAGCAACTTCGAATCAACGAAGCCCAGAAATTGCTTCAGGAGACTGATTTGGGGGTTTCTGAGATTGCTTACCGGGTCGGCTTTGAGAATCTTTCCTATTTCAACCGGAGTTTTAAAAGTCATACAGGAATGACCCCAAGGGAGTTTAAAAACCTAGCGTAAATGTGCCGCAACCTTTTTGGTGATGGTCTTTTTCACGCTTGTCCAAGTTTGCCCTTTTAGACTTACAGGATCTTCATCTTCCTCAGCATCCTGAAAATACACCATCACTTGTGGAATGGAGATGAGGAGGTTTTGAGTGCTGTATTTTTCCTTATGGGATTGGATAAAATCAGCTACAGAATAATGCTGAAGAAGTTCGGAAATATCCCAAAAATCCTTCTTTTTTCCCCGACCCAAAATGGCTTGAATCTTCATGGCCATGATATCTCTATCTGAGAAAAAGCGGATTTCTTCGATGGTTTCTACGGGTCCTAAAATAGGATGAGGATGTTTGACTAGATCTACTTTGATTTCATCGATAAAACAAAAAATTCCAAACCAAGGTGGACTCGTGCGGATGGCCAATCTTTCTCCAAAATGAATTTGGAGATTATTGATCATAATTTCATTTTCGAATTTTTCGGGAGAAAATAAATCTAAATCAATCGAAAGTCTATGTCCGAATTTTAAAGAAAGTGCAGTTCCTCCTACTAATCCAAAGTTTTTCAGTATGGGTAGAGAAGAAAGCTCCTTTAGTAAGGAAAGAGTTCCGGGTTCGACTGTCTGAGTTTGTAGCATCTGAAATCTTCTACAGGACGATCAATGACTGCTGCTGCTAAATACATTGTCATCGCAGATAGGTATTTTGCATTGAGTAAAACTTCTGCGATCAATTCATCCCCATAATATCTGCGGCAATTACGGATATCAGGCGTGTCTCCCCGCTCAAAAACCCGCTCGATGACAAACTTGTATTTTTTGTCATAATCGATGGCTTCAAAATTCACATCCCAGAAGATGCGCTTGTCAAAGATGGGTTTGGGCTTATCACTCATGATGGGAATTTATAAAGGATCGATCAGACAAAAAACGAATTCCTGATTTCAATTTAGTCCGGCAAAGCAAATGCCACATAAGCATCCCCACTTTTTGTCCCTTTTCCTCCCCCACAGGCTATGACCAGAAACTGCTTCCCGTCTTTCTCATAGACCGCCGGAGTGGCATGACCTGCAGCGGGGAGTTGGGCTTCCCAAAGGAGTTGACCTGTTTCTTTGTCAAAGGCTCGGATTTTCTCATCCTTGGTCGCAGCGATAAACAAAACTCCTCCTGCTGTGACTACCGGACCACCATAGTTTTCAATGCCGGTATTTTCAAACCCCATGGTTATCAAAGAATCAATAGAGCCCAAGGGAATCTGCCATTTCTTCAAGCCGGTATTCATGTCGATCGCCGTCAAAAGTCCCCAAGGAGGATTTGAGCCGTAGATCCCTTCTTTGGTAACCAATCGCTTGTAGCCCTTCATGTAGTAGCGGGGATAGAGTTTGGAGCTTTCGGCTTCCATTTCTTTTTTGTCTCCCTGATCTGCTTTCCCCAACAGGAAATCTACCAAAACGCCTCTCTCCTCGGCAGAAATATGAGAAAAAGCAGGCATGGCTCCCCTACCTTTCACTAGGAGTTGATTTAGGGAGTCTGCTGTGTATTTCTCTTTCAAACCTATCAAACTGGGTAATGCAGGAGGGTTTCCCTTGCGGTCTAGGCCATGACAATTGCCGCAGTAATTGCTGTAGATGGAAAGTCCAACGTTGCCGAAACTGGCATTGGGAGTCATTTCGATCAGCCAGGGGATTTGGTTGGCATTCACGTAGAGCGTTTGGGTTTGCGGATCAAAAGCTGCTCCACCCCATTCTCCGCCTCCATCCATTCCTGGGAAGAGCACGATGGGCTTCTCTGGATGAGGAGGTGCCCAAGTATCACCCAGAATGGCATCCTCGAGCTGAGTTCGGATGTCAGATTCCCATTCAGGAGTGAGATTGAGGATATCTTTTTCCTCAAAGACCATATTCATAAATGGTTCTGGAAGGGTAGGAATAGGCTGAGTTTTCGAACTCACCTCTCCAGGCATTACGCTTTGGGTGACGGGAGTCTCTGTGATGGGCCAGATGGGCTTCCCGGTTTCCCGATCAAAAACATAAGTCATGCCTTGCTTGGAAATCTGAGCCACTGCATCAATCCATTTTCCGTCTTTTTTGATTCGGATCAGATTGGGATTGGCAGGGAAATCCCTGTCCCAGACATCATGATGCACTGCCTGAAAATGCCAGATTCTTTTTCCGGTACGGGCATCCAAAGCCAAAAGGGAATTGGCGTACAGATTATCTCCCGTGCGGTATCCACCCCAAAAGTCATACGTAGCCGAGCCAGTAGGGACAAAAACAATCCCACGGCTTTGGTCCACGGTCATTCCAGCCCAGTTGTTGGCTGCCCCGATTTGGCGGATGTATTTGGGATCCCAAGTCTCATAGCCTTCCTCGCCTTCATGAGGGATGGTGTGAAAAATCCACTCCCGCTTTCCGGTTTTGATATTGTAGGCTCGGATATGACCCGGTGCAGCATCCAAGCCCTCGGACAGGCGCATGCCCAGGATGAGTTTGTCTTCGAAAACCACCCCGGGCGAATTGGATACAATCAGAAAGTCCTCCAAGTCGGTATCCAGATCCTTTCTCAGATCTACTTTGCCCTGATCTCCAAAGCTGTAAATCGGCTCCCCAGTCAAGGCATTCACCGCCATCAGCCAATTGCCGGCGGTAAACAAAATCCGCTTATCCTCGCCTTCCTCCCAATAAGTCACTCCTCGATTTGTACCCGCCCATGAATTTTCCCCACCCAAAACCTGAAAGGGATCAAATCGCCATACTTCTTCCCCAGTAAAGGCATCAAGTGCAAAAACATTCAGCTTGGGAGTGGTTCCATACAGCAGTCCATCCACTACAACGGGCTGACACTGAATCTGACTTCGCTCAGTGGCATCTTCGGTATGGTAGGTCCAGGCTACTTGGAGCTGGGCGACATTAGTTGGGGTGATTTGGGTAAGGGCCGAGTACCTGGATCCGTCCTCCGGTCCTCCGTAATGAGACCAGTCGGTGTAGTCGATTTCCGGGCTTTTTTCAGCACAGGAAAAGAACAGAAATAAAGAGATTGGAAGAAATAAACTCCGAGAGGACAAATTGCATCTAATCTTCAGCCAATGGGAGGGAAAATAACTCAAAATCATATTCTTGGAATTGAAGAATCTAAAGCTAATAAGAGAATCCTTTCCAATCAAAAGATGAGTTTGGCTCTCACAGATTCCACTGATTCACACAGAATAAAGCTAATCTGTGCTAATCTGAGCAATCTGTAAGTAAAAAAAGCTTCAGTAAATAGATTCTCTAGGTAATGATTTCCCAAGTGTAGTTTAAAATAAGCTGCCTTTTGAGGATTAGCTCTCACAGATTGCACGGATGCCCACAGATAAAAACCCATCTGTGATGATCTGTGTCATCTGTGAGCTAAAAAGGAAGTGTGCAAAATCCCTTGGTTCCTTTAGGCCTTCGTGGCCAAAAATGTATTTACTTTGAAGCATGTGGAAGGAAATCTCGGTTTTGATCCGAAAGGAAATCACCCTCGAGTGGAGACAAAAATATGCCTTGAATGGGATTTTGCTCTATGTGGTTTCGGCAGTTTTCATCACCTACTTGAGTGTTGGTGCCAAAATGGGTAACCTTTCCATCCCGACTTGGAATGCGCTGTATTGGATTATTATTCTTTTTTCTGCGGTGAATGCCGTCGCAAAAAGCTTTGTACAAGAGCATCAGGGTCGGCAGCTATACTACTACATGATCGCTTCTCCTGAATCCATTATAGTTTCGAAAATCCTCTACAACACCGGACTGACGCTGATTTTGGCTCTTTTAGGTTATGGCGTTTTTTCGGTGATTTTGGGAAATCCTGTTCAGGATCAAGGGCTTTTCCTTCTCAACCTAGTCTTGGGATCGGTGGGCTTTTCGGCTAGTCTGACGATGGTCAGTGGCATTGCTTCCAAAGCTGGTAATAACGCCACGCTGATGGCTATACTGAGTTTCCCTGTGATCATCCCGATTCTGCTGATGGCCATCCGAATATCCAAAAATGCCTTGGATGGCTTGGACTGGAGTGTAAGCGCGGACAAGTTACTGAGCCTTTTGGCGATCAATGCCATCGTGGCAGCTACGGGATATATTTTGTTTCCGTATTTGTGGAGAAGCTGAATTTGATTTACGATTTTAGAAGTAAGATTTACGAGGGGAAAAAGAACTTCCACCGTCTGTCTAGAACACACTGCTAAATTCTAACTTTTTCACTTTTCATCCTTCACCTCCTTCCCTTCGTAGGGCAGGAACTCCGTTTGTTAGCAATTTTTCAATCTTTTAATTCCTACTTCAACCCGCTAAAATCAAACGTATGAATCACCAGTTCATCCTCGTTGAATTCGGGATTATCGGGATGCATAGGGAAAAGATTTAGTCCTTTTTCATCTACAAAATAATGATGGGCGAGGTAGGTGTTTCTTGGGAGAGTAAATTCTTTGATCAAGGAGAAATCGGAACCATCGTAAACACTTAATGTGTAAAATGGAGGAGTGGAATTGAATTGTGTTGTATTTACACCATCAGGAATTTCCTCCCCTGGCCAACCAAAGCGGTAAAGTAAATTTTTATGAGGGTCGAATTCCAATCCAAAATTTTCCGAATGTTTGAAGGCCAATTTCATGTTTTCCTCGATTGAACTCGACATCCTAGGTGAGAGGAAATAGGCGTTAGAAAAATTAGTGATCAATTCTGACTCCAATTGGTGCTCATTAAAAGATTCTCCAGAAAAGTCGACTTCAAAGAGCATATTGCTTTGGCCATGGAGAAGAAGAATGGAGGAATTATTCGCTGAAATGCCAAATTCGATAGAGTTATTATACCTCAAAATTGAGTTTGGAACTTTAAAATCCAAAAATTCAAAAATCCCTTTTTCCAAATCAAGTTTCAAAATTGGAGGGTATTCTGTTAATGCCTTTTCATCGATATCTTCTATTGGTAGATTTTTTAAATCTTCCATCCCAAAATATAGTCTCCCCTTTTTGTTTGTTTGAATCATGCTCGAATATCTAGTCATCGATGGTATCACCACACTAATTTTTGAGAATTCAGAATAATCAAACTTAGCCAATTTGGATCCAAGAGAATTAATTAAATTAAGTTCGTAGGACATATTGGGTATTATCAAACTGTCAGAATTGATTACAAAAATACCCAAAGCGATTCCTAAACCATCCGGCCCCTCTTCTGCAAGCTTGATCGTTTTTTCTACCTGTTGGCTCTCTAAATCAATAACGCTTATTGTGGATCGATTTGAATTCCACCAATATAATTTACCGTCAAAATGCTGGACTGCCCGAACATAATTTTCGGTTTTTCTGTCAATAGAAATTACAGTTGTATCAGAAACGTAGCTTAAGGGATCAGTTGAATGCTCCTTTACTTGGGAGCATGAAGCAAGGCAAAATATGCCAATAAGGATTGAAAGGTTTTTCATGGCTTTTTTTAAGAGAAAGACTACCTTAATTCAATTTCATCCGGAAGCATTCCCAAAGAGCTTGAGCGGAATTTCATTTTCGGTTTTGGGGAATGAATTCCTTGATGATTCCTCATTATTAGTCCAATTTTGACTTATCTGGACACTTTGGATATCATTTATGCTTGAAGAAGTTTTATGAGGTAGTCTTTCTAATTTGAACAAGTTTAATCTAAGACTTCTGGAATAGTTGACTGGCATCCATCACCGCCATAGGCACAATATCCATCCTTAGCGGACATTAAGCACCATTCTAACTTTTTGTCCCATTTACATAAATAATCACCATTTGGTTGACTTTGGGCATTGGCTACCTGCATGCTGCTCAGTGTAGTCTAAAGGAAAACAAGGGACATTACCCCTAGAAACTTGAGATAGTTTTTCATAAAACATTGAGTTAAGTTAAACATAGGTAAAAGATCAAACCTTTATTCTTCGTTGCCTATTAAATTTACACCCCCCATATTTTACTGATAAATGGTCTAATTTTGGTTTAATCGGTTTAAAATAATTTATTTGATTAGTGGTAATTGTTTTTTGTCGTCTATTAACTGAAAGCTAATTTAATTTAATGTCTCGATTGGAATTGAGAAATTCTAATCTGAGAGGACCAATTGTCTTTATTCCATATCCTACAAAATCGTTCAAGCTGTCCTACTATTCGGTCTTAAATTTCCATCTTATCACTTTTCCAATCCGCCTCGGCGGACAAGTTCTTCCAATCCTTTTATCTTTAAAACATGGAAAATAAAATTGCCCTGATTACCGGAGCGACCTCCGGAATCGGAAAAGCCTGTGCGATTACTCTCGCAAAATTGGGGTTTGATATTATCGCTACAGGGAGAAGAAAAGATCGCTTGGATGAATTAAAGTCGGAACTACCTACTACTGTCCGCTATTTGCCTCTGGTTTTTGACGTCCGGGACAGAGAAAAAGTCGGTGAAATCCTGGGAAATCTACCCCCTGAATGGGCAACAGTTGACGTTCTGATCAACAATGCAGGAAATGCCCATGGCATGGACCCGATCCAAACGGGGAGTTTGGACGATTGGGATGCCATGATGGATATCAACGTGAAGGGCTTGCTGTACGTGTCCAAAGCCATTATCCCCGGAATGACGGAGCGTAATTCGGGCACTATTATCAATATTGGCTCCATTGCCGGTAAGGAGGTCTATCCCAACGGGAATGTATACTGTGGCAGCAAGCATGCGGTAGATGCCATTACCAAAGGCATGCGCATCGACCTGAATCCTTTTGGCATCAAAGTCATTGGCATTCATCCAGGTTTGGTGGAGACAGAGTTTTCCTTGGTCCGATTCAAGGGAGATGAGAAACGTGCTGAGACGGTCTATCAAGGGTACGAACCGCTAGTGGCTCAGGATATTGCCGATATCGTTGAGTTTGTGGTAAACAGGCCTCCCCATGTGGTTTTGGCAGATATTGTGGTTTTGCCCACTGCCCAGGCTGCTGCGACCTTGGTCAAGAAAAACCTGCCTTCATGAGAAACTGGGCTTTGATCGGAATAGCCTTGGCTTTTGCCTGCTCTGCTCCCAAGAGTGATCAGGAAACCTTTTCTGAACTGCAGCGGGAGGAAATCGCTCCCATTGCCACTGTGGAAAAAACAGCCCCAATTTCTTCTCTTGAGCAGAAATTGATCGATCAGGGATTGGTGGACATTCAGACTGTGGACCCTAGCATCAGGGTGGAATTGAAGTATTCTACTGAGGATAATTTCTTTGGTCAGGATGTTTATGGGGAATTGACTCGATGTTATTTGCAGCCTGAAGTAGCTCAGCGTGTAAAATCTGCCAATGAGGCCCTGCAAAGGGAATTTCCTCACTTGACCTTGTTGATTTACGATGGAGTGCGGCCTCAAAGTGTTCAGCAGATTCTCTGGGATAGCCTGGACAAGCCGGACAGTATCAAGCCCCTCTATGTGGCGGATCCTAAAATTGGCGGACTTCATAATTTTGGAGTGGCCGTGGATTTGACCATTTTTGATACCCAAGCGGATTCGGTTTTGGATATGGGTACTACCTACGATTACTTTGGCTATCCTGCCTATCCGGACCGGGAAAAGCAGATGCTGGCCGAGGGAAAAATTACCCAAACCCACATAGCCAATCGCGAAATCCTCAGAAAAGTGATGAAAGGGGCAGGTTTTACAGGAATCGGTAGCGAATGGTGGCATTTCAATGCATTTTCACGAAAAGAAGCCGGTGAGAAATTTTCACTGATCAAATAACTTCAGACATTGGATTCCGGAAGTCGGTTAGGCTTTCCGAAATCCGAAATTTCCTTATCAATAACCCATTAACCATCAACACACTATGAATCTCAAACCCACCATACTGACGCTTTGCCTCATTCTTGGCATTGCCTTTTCTGCTCTTTCCCAAGGAGGCGCACAATACAGAGTCTTGGTCTTCTCCAAAACTGCCGGATTCCGTCACCAATCCATCCCTGAGGGGGTAGCAGCTGTTAAAAAACTCGGTCAGGAAAATGGATTCGGAGTCTATGTCACCGAGGACGCCAATCAATTTAATGAGGAGAATCTCGCCAAATACGATGTGGTGGTTTTACTGAGCACCACCGGGACTATTTTCAATGAGGCTCAAAAAGCTGCTTTTCAAAAGTTTGTCCAAAGTGGAAAAGGGGTAGTCGGGATCCACTCCGCTACCGATACAGAATACGATTGGCCGTGGTACAATCAAATGATTGGTGCCTATTTCCTGGCCCATCCACGCCAACAGACTTTGAGAATGCAGGTCTTGGATCAATCTCACCCTTCTACTTGGCATTTGCCTGAGAATTGGCTCTGGTTTGATGAGTTGTACGAATTCAGAAATATCAATCCGGCCATCAAGGTCCTGATCAATGCGGACGAGACCACCTATGAGCCCGCCAAACCTATGGGAGCGAATCACCCGATGGCTTGGTATCATGAGTTTGATGGGGGTAGAGTTTTTTACACTGCTTTGGGACACGTGGAGGCTGCATGGGCCAATCCTGTTTTTCTACAGCATGTGCACGGAGGCATTTGGTATGCAGCCAAAGGTAAGCTTCCTTAATGATTTGGTGTTAAATCACCTAAAAATCAGGAAAAACACAGGGCTTCGGAACTTCCGGAGCCTTTTTTGGTTTTTCTTTACAATCAAATCAAGAATACCATGCTCAAAGCTCAAGCCCGACCTGTCCACCTCTACATGGAGGCTAATCCCAATCCCAATTCCCTGAAGTTTGTAGCCAATTTTATGCTGGTAGATGAGGGCGTAAGTTTTGACTTTCCTGATGTGGAAAGCACTGGAAACAGCCAATTGGCCAAGGAGTTGTTCAATTTTGCTGCGGTGCAGCGGGTATTTATCGCTTCCAATTTTGTGACAGTGACCAAGTCCGAAGACGTGGAATGGCCGGAAATCCAAACCATCATCCGGGATCATATCAAGCAGTATCTTGAATCAGGTCAAAAAGCTGTTCAGGCCAGTTTTGAAAAGGATCCGCTTTTTGATGAGAATGATTCGGAAGTGGTCAAAAAAATCAAAGGAATATTGGACGAATACATCCGTCCCGCGGTAGAGCAGGATGGTGGAGCGATAGTTTTTCATTCTTTTCAGGACGGAGTAGTCAAAGTCCTGCTTCAAGGTTCCTGCTCCGGCTGTCCATCCAGTACGGTGACACTCAAAGCGGGAATCCAAAATCTGCTGACCCGTATGCTTCCTGAGGTGAAGGAGGTGGTGGCAGAGGGAATCTAAGCGTAAATTTATATGGGCAAAAGGGATTGGTCCTGGGCTTTTCTTGGGGTATTGGCCTTGGGAATAAGGTATTTTGCCATGCAAAATGCCGAATTGACTGATGAATTGTATTCCCGAAAGTTTTTCCCTGGAGTAAGGAATGTCGTTGACCTGACCTTGGGGTATTTGCCCTTTCCGAGTGTGTACCTTTTTTTGGCTTCGGTATTTTTAGTAATCGGGATTTATCTGTATCGCTTTTCGAAAAGAAAAGGCTGGAAGGAGAAGATAATGTATTCTTTACAGGCTTTTGCCAATGGGGCAGGAGCATTGATTTTCTTTTTCCTAATCCTTTGGGGCTATAATTATCAGCGCACGCCTATCTTTCAGCAACTGGAACTAAAGCCCCAATCGCTCAACCTAGAGCAAATTGAATCTGAAATCAAACTCACCCAAAGGCTGGTGGAACTTTACCGATCGCGGCTTTCTCAAGACTCCACGGCCATTGTCAATACGATTCCGTACTCGGATTTGGAGATTCTGGTACGTTCCAATATGAGTGAAAACCTGGAAATTCTCGGCCTCAATTTCACGGGAAGGCCCAGGACTAAGCTTTTTCCTCCTCCCGGATTTATGCGAAAGATGGGAATTCTCGGGATCTATTTCCCTTTCACCGGAGAGAGCTACATTGACCCCACCCTGCACCCTTTGGAGAAACCATTTACCGTGGCCCATGAAATGGCCCATAGCTATGGAGTAACAGATGAGGGGGAGGCGAATTTTATCGCTTGGGTCATCTGCGCCAATTCGGAAAATTACCTGCTCCGCTATTCAGGACATTTGAGACTACTCCAATATCAAATGAGAGATTACTATCGGATGGAGCCGGAAAAATATAGAGCCTGGGTCAAGACCATCAATCATGGAGTCCTGGCTGACTTGCAATCCATCCGGGAAGCGGCGGAAGCAATCAAACCTTTTTCTTTGGAACTGTCCAAAAAGTCCAATGATCTCTTTCTCAAGACCCAAGGAGTAAAGGCCGGAGTAAACTCCTATCAGCAGCTCCCTATGCTGGCTTATGCCTGGAGAAAAAGAATCAACTTCGAGCAATGATTGTTTTGTTTTTGGAGTCTTTATTATTAGTTTTCCTCCCAAGAAAATTAATTAGCAATGAAATCCCTCTTTTTTATCCTTTGCTCGCTCATCGCTGTGCCCTTTGTATCTTTTGGGCAAATTGAAATGGAATCGGAACGCGACAATGATGGAATAGTTACCCTCTATGCTATCAATCGTACTTCCATTCCCCATACTGTTTTGATCAATTTTTCCCAATTGCAAAACATGACTACACCCGGTGGAGGAGATGTCACCGCATTGGCTTCTCCGGGCAGGTCTAGAGTTGCTACCCTCAAACCTACCCTGTCAGGACAAGGGACAAACTACAGATATTCGTATTCTTATGTGAGGGGCAACCTATTCGCCAAATCAAAGACAAAGCCTCTTTACCTCATTCCTGTGGAAGCCGGACAGGAAGTCGTGGCTACCCAGATGAATCCACTTGCAGATAGATTGACCGATGGAGAAAAGACCGGCAGCTATGTAGGAGTCTCTTTTTCTTTTTCCAACCCTACCATGATCGTAGCCCCGAGAAAAGGAATAGTCTCAGATATGAAAATGGACTACGAAGGGAATAAAGAAAATTTGAGTTTCAATCGGGCGGAAAACTTCATCGAGCTGTATCATGAAGATGGGACATTCACGAAAATATCTGTGCTAAAAGCAGGTACATCCCGAGTGAAGGAGGGCGATTTGGTATTTCCAGGTGATATTTTGGCCCAATCCGGCGGGGAAAACTACTCCTCAGGTCCCCATGTCCGAATGATTAACCTCAGACCAATAAAAACGGATACCAATAAACTCAGTATGGAAGCTTTCCCTGTGACTTTTGTAGGAGAGAATGGAGAAGTAGCATTCAATCAGCCTGAGAAGTTTCAGGTTGCTCATCCTCAAGCTGTAGTTACAGCGGAAATGAGCAAAAAAGAATTGAAAGCTTTTCAGGAAGGAAAATAAATCAGCCAGTTTTTTTTCTATTTCCTACCCATACCCCCAAAATAACGGCTGCGATTCCAAAATAATGGCCCAAGAGCAAGACCTCTCCATCCAAGACACCCCACAAAATCGCTACTATAGGAATGGTGTAAGTGACTAAGCTGGCAAAGAAAGGTCCGGATCGCTTCACCATGATATTGAACAGAATGAGGGCAGTACCGGTACCCACCATGCCAAGTAGGGTAACATAGCCCAAGGCCTCTAAGGCATTCGGATGGGAGACCAATTTGTATGAGAATTGGGTGCCTGCAAAAAGGTACATCAAGGCCACCGGCAGGATCATCAATAGAGAAATCGAGGAGATTTCAATTGAAGTAAGTTTGGTAAATCGGGTTTTGATCACATAGAGATTGAAGCTGTAACAAATGCAAGCTGCGATCACAAACAGGGCGTAGGAATTGATTCCGCTCAGGGAACTCCAGCCCCCGCCTTCCTTGTAGGCTACCAAAACTATCACTCCGGCAAAAGCAATAATCAATCCCAGGAGATTTCTTCGGGTGATTTTGGCATCAAAGAATAGGGCCCCCACCACGACCACAAAAAGAGGCGTCAAGGCATTCAAAACCCCAGTCAAAGAACTGCTCAGCTGAGTCTGGGCCATAGGAAACAGGAAGGCGGGGATAAAACTGCCCAACATGCCCGAAATGAGAAGATTTTTAATTTGGGTTTTGTTCAGGTTCTTTATCCGGGGAATGGAAAGGGGAAGCAAAAGGGAGGCTGCTGCCACCATCCGATAGGCACCTACTTCTCCCGGGGTGAACACCTCCAGTCCTCGTTTGATTAAAATAAAGGAGCTGCCCCAAATCAGGGTGAGTAAAGTCAGTAAGCCCCAGCTAAGCAGACTGTTTTCTGAGGAGGAGGAGTTCATGTGGGTGAGGACAAATTAGGATTGCAAAAGAAAGCAAGGAAAGAAATAAAAGTTCAAAAAAAAGACCTCCGGAAAAATATCGGGAGGTCTGGTTGATTTCATTTTTAAAATTCATATTCCGAATAGGCTTCTGCTACCTGATCGAGGATTTCACAGACCTGGGAATAGGTGTCGGCTGTGACCATTTCTGTGCGGTAAGGTTTGAAGTTGGGCATACCTCGGAAGTAATTGGTATAGTGCCTTCGCATTTCCAGGATCCCCTGTTTTTGGCCCTTCCATTCGATCGAAAAATCCAGGTGTTTTTTGGCTACAGCCAGTCTTTCTGCCAAATCCGGGGCAGGGAGTTTCTCTCCTGTGGCCAGATAATGCTTGATTTCATTGAAAATCCAAGGATAGCCAATGGATGCCCGACCAATCATCATTCCATCCACATGGTATTTGGATTTGTATTCAGCTGCCTTTTCAGGGGAATCAATATCTCCATTACCAAAAACCGGGATGTGAAGCCTTGGGTTGGCTTTGACCAGATTCAGCCAGGACCAATCTGCCTCTCCTTTGTACATCTGCTGTCGGGTTCGGGCATGAATGGAAATGGCCTGAATCCCTACATCCTGAAGTCTTTCGGCCACTTCCACGATTTTGATCGTCTCATGACTCCATCCCAGACGGGTTTTGACGGTCACCGGAATATTTACCCGCTTGACAATCTCAGCGGTCATGGACACCATTTTCGGTATATCCAAGAGTATTCCTGCTCCAGCACCTTTGCAGGCTACTTTGTGAACTGGACAACCGTAGTTGATATCCAAAATGTCAGGTCCTGCCTCCTCTGCGATGGCCGCCGCTTCCCTCATGGATTCGATCTCGTTGCCGAAGATTTGAATGCCAATGGGGCGCTCGTAGTCGTAGACATCGAGCTTTTGGACACTTTTTGCCGCATCGCGAATCAGTCCTTCCGAACTGATAAATTCCGTATACATCAGGTCAGCTCCATTCTGCTTGCATACTGCCCGGAAAGGTGGATCACTCACATCTTCCATCGGTGCGAGCAGCAGCGGGAAGTCACCTAATTCTATATTTCCAATCTTAACCACTTCTCTATTCTAAATTTGGCGTAAATTTAGCCCAAATATGGAGATTTACGAAACTCAGGCAGAAATCGCCCAACGCAAAAGCTGGCTTTTGTCCTTGGTAGTCATTGTGTTAGTGACTTTTGGAACCCTGATCCTGCTTCAGGCCTTTTCTTTGGCCTTTGTTCCCTTTCTTTTCAATCTGTCTGTAGATGACCTTTTGGGTCTGATGTCAGGCAATTATGATGTGCCAAATGGACGGATGGCTTTGCTCTTCGTACAGGGAATCGGTTCGGGAATAGGCTTTTGGGTTGCGGCATGGATAATTTTGAAATACATCGAAAAAGCCGATCTGCATTGGGAAATCCAAGGGGAAAGACTCAATTCCAAAAACTTGATTTTATGCCTTGGGATCACTTTGGGAGCCATGCTTTTCAATGGTCTTTTGGTGTATTGGAATGCTCAATTGAAGCTTCCCGAGCCTATGTCCGGATTGGAGACTTGGATGAAGGAGATGGAAACCCAACTGATGGACTTGACCAAGTACCTGACCGATTTCCAGACTATTCCTGAGCTTTTGGCCGGAGTACTTGTGATAGGGGTTTTAGCTGGAGTGGGAGAAGAGGTGTTTTTTCGGGGTCTTATTCAGCCCAAGATGCAGGGATATTTCAAATCTGCCCATTGGGGAATCTGGATTACAGCCATCATTTTCTCAGCAATCCACGTTCAGTTCTATGGATTTGTGCCCAGGGTGTTTTTAGGAGCATTGTTTGGGTATTTGTATCATTATTCCGGTAGTCTTTGGTATCCCATTTTAGCTCATATTTTCAATAATGGACTTACTGTATTGATTGTCTACTTTTCCAATCAGGGAGCTTTGGACTTTGATTTGGAATCCTCAGACACCGTTTCATACCCAGCAGCCTTGTTTGGGCTTTTGGTTCTTATTCTGGGATTCCTTTACTTTAGAAAAGTCAACCAACAGGCAAATGCAGAATTGGATCAGGGTATTTGAGGATCAAAATCAGATCAGAGCTGAAATAGTGAAAGGAGTTTTGGAAGAAAATCAGATTCCTGCGGTGGTTCTCAATAAAAAAGAAACAGTGTACAAGATATATGGGACCTTTGAGGTATTGGTGCCTCATGACCAAGCCTTGGTAGCCCTCCAACTGATTCAGAATGAGATCACGTTTTAATATCAACAATTACAGCAATCTGGGACAGCGAGCCATCACTGCTGTGATTGGGGCTCTCCTTGTAGTCAGCGGGTCCATCTATTCGGATTGGACCTATTTTTTGATATTCGGCGTTATCCTGGCTTTTTCCCAAATGGAATTTTACAAGCTTTCCGGTTTGGACGGAATGCTGCCACTCAAAAGTTTTGGGACTGTTCTGGGATTAATGATTTTCACGCTGACCTTTATGATTGAGAAAGAAAGGCTGCCACATGAGTACCTTTACTTGATTTTCCCGTTGGTTTCCCTCACATTTTTTATCAAGCTTTATAAAAAGACAGATAAAAAACCATTTACAGGAGTTGCATTTACTTATTTGGGGATCTTTTATGTAGCTGTGCCTTTTTCTCTTTTGAATTTGGCGGTGTTTTCCGTGGGAGCCACATACCACTACGAAATCCTCATCGGCTGTCTCATGATCCTTTGGGCTAGTGATACCGGGGCCTATTTTGCAGGGACAAAGTTTGGAAAAACCAAGCTGTTCGAGCGGGTTTCTCCGAAAAAGTCCTGGGAAGGATTTTTGGGGGGAGCATTTTCAGCAATAGCAGTGGCCTTTTTGATTTCTCAGTATTTTCATGTGTTGGCTGACTGGAAATGGCTGGTGATTGCCGGAATCATCATCATCGCTGGGACCTATGGAGATCTGATCGAGTCCCTTTTCAAGCGTTCTATTGAGATTAAAGACTCAGGAAATGGTCTTCCCGGTCACGGGGGATTTATGGATAGATTTGACGGATTGTTACTTTCAGCCCCATTTATTACTGCTTTTTTAAAAATCTTTTAATTCTTAATCGGGCAGTCTGAAAATCCTCTTAAGTTTGTACCGCATTTCACTTAATAATCAAAACCCAATATGGCTTACATTGAACCGGCCCCAATTAAGGACAAAGAAAATCCATTGGAGTCTATGATGGAGAGATTCAATATCGCAGCTGAAAAGCTGGGACTTTCAGATGAAGTCTACAACGTATTGAAAAACCCTGCCAAACAAGTTATCGTCTCCCTTCCGATTACCATGGATAATGGTAAGATTCAGGTTTTTGAAGGGATTCGAGTGATTCACAGTAATATTCTTGGACCTGCTAAAGGAGGAATTCGCTTTGCTCCGGATGTACATCTGGACGAAGTACGGGCTCTAGCGGCTTGGATGACCTGGAAGTGTGCTGTAGTGGACATTCCCTATGGTGGGGGTAAGGGTGGTGTTCGATGCAATCCTCGGGAAATGTCAAAAGGAGAAATTGAACGGTTGATGCGGGCTTACACCATGGCCATGATTGACGTGTTCGGTCCGGATAAGGATATTCCTGCCCCTGATATGGGCACTGGCCCAAGAGAAATGGCCTGGTTGATGGATGAGTATTCCAAGGCACATGGCATGACAGTACCAGCGGTGGTTACCGGAAAGCCCCTGGTACTCGGAGGATCACTGGGACGTACAGAAGCGACGGGACGAGGAGTGATGGTCTCTGCGCTTTCTGCCATGCAAAAACTTAGAATCAATCCTTTCCAGGCGACTTGCGCTGTTCAAGGATTTGGAAACGTGGGCAGCTGGGCTGCTCAACTTTTGGAAGAAAGAGGCCTAAAAATCACTGCGATCTCCGACCATACCGGAGCGTTCTACAACGATAACGGAATAAATATTGAGGAAGCCATCAAGCACAAGGAGTCCAACAACGGAACCCTGGAGGGCTTCAAAGGGGGAGACCTGATGGAAAACCCCGGTGACTTGTTGACATTGGATGTGGATGTATTGGTACCTGCAGCACTTGAAGATGTGATCACCGCTGCCAATGCGGACAAAATCAGGGCAAAATTGATTGTGGAAGGAGCAAATGGACCTACCTCGGCCAAAGCGGACGCCATCATCAATGAAAAAGGAATCATGGCGGTTCCGGATATTTTGGCCAATGCTGGAGGGGTTACCGTTTCTTATTTTGAGTGGGTCCAAAATCGACTTGGTTACAAATGGACTGCAGACCGTGTCAATCGTCGGTCTGACCGAATCATGAAGGATGCTTTTGAGCACGTCTATCAGGCCTCTCAGAAGTATGATGTGCCGATGCGGATTGCGGCTTACATTGTCGCTATAGACAAAGTAGCCAAGACCTACACCTTCCGTGGTGGTTTCTAAATCAATTAAGAGAATCTAGTATCTTTGAGGCGTGGGTGATGAATCCACGCCTTTATTTATCTTATACCATGACTATACATAGAGAAGGAAGAGTCCTGTTGTTTTGGCTTTTGATCATTTTGGTAGCAGGAAACTACCTGATTATCTATTTCTACCCGGATGCCAGACTTTGGTCCAATGTAGCCATTTTGGGAAGCTTGATGTTGTATCTGATCATCCTTCAGTTTTTCAGAAACCCAATTTTCAAACTTCCAAAAGATGATAGCTTGGTATATGCCCCCGCTGATGGAAAAGTGGTAGTGATCGAGGAAGCTTTCGAAGATGAATACCTCAAGGAAAAGCGTAAGCAAGTCTCCATTTTCATGTCTCCGATCAATGTGCATGTCAATCGCTCACCAGTCAAAGGTGTAGTGGAATTTTTTAAGTACCATCCCGGAAAGTACCTCGTGGCTTGGCACCCCAAATCCAGTACCGAAAACGAAAGGACTTCCATGGTGCTAAAGACCGAATCCGGTGTGACCATCATGGTGAGGCAAATTGCAGGAGCTTTGGCCAGAAGAATCAAATGGTATGTCAAAGAAGGAGATCAGCTGGAGCAAAACGGGGAATTTGGATTTATCAAGTTTGGATCGAGAGTGGATTTGTACCTTCCCTTGGATGCGGAGATTTTAGTCTCCATGGATCAAGTGACCAAAGGAGGAAGGACCCCAATTGCAAGGTTGAAAAATTAATTTTCATTGTCCTGTAGCATTTTGGAGAATAGGTTCGTACTAGTATATATACCCTTCTTTTGACTACCATGAAATCCTCTTCTTTCTTCTTCTCTTTTGTTCTTTTCCTTATTCTTTTTGGCTGTCAGGAGTCCGAAGAGCCTCTTCAGCCCTTAATGTCAGGAACTTGGGAGCACAGAGTGTACGATGAATCCCTCGAACTCTGGATGGTAGAGGTGCTCACCTTCCAAAACGACAGTGTGATGGAAGTTCAGAAAATTGTTCGCCAGACAGAAACGGGCGAAACTCTGGGCTATCGGATGTTGACCACTTCCTGGTACAATCTGGAAGAGAATATATTCAAATACTACTATTCAGATGCCTTGATTTATTTTGGAGGAGGATCTGATTCGGACTCCCCGCCTTATGGGACTAAAGATGACCTCAGACCAGGCATTGTTGATTTCTTTAGACTCCCAACTGGGACACTTACTTTTTCAGCCAACAGAAATAGGTTTGTATATCAGGAAGACTGCTGGCGAATAGGCACCGCTGAAGACTGCTTACCCTTTCCGGCAAGAGAATATGTAAGGGTTAACTGATCCTTTTTCGGCTTCGGTATAGCCCATATCCAAATCCCAAAGTACTCAGAAAAAAAATCGCAGTTGTCCATTCAAAGGTTCTCCGCGAGGAAAGCATCTCTTCAATTTGCCGATCCCTTTCTGCCACGGCTCGCCTGAGTGCCTGAACATCCTGCTCCAAACTCAGGGTAATCGTCTTGTAATCGTCCTTTTCCTGAGAAATCACCGTGGTCTCGATTGCCCCGATCATTTTCAGCTCGTCCATGATCTGATTGTCCTTGGCCAAGATTCTTTCCAGCCATTCATTGGTTTCGATCATGTCTTTTTTGGTGCGGTTTCCAAAAATCCCTGACTTTTTGGATTCGGAGTCCTTCCATTGTCGATGTAGACTTTCCCGCTCAGCAACCAGTTTCTCCAGTTTGGCACTTTCCAGGTTTGCAGATTGAGTCAAAGTCAGCAAAAAGGTGAATATAAAAATCAGCATAGTCTTCCGTTTATCGTGGCCTTTTGCAAAATACAAGCCAATTCAGTAGGCGGTTCTCAGTAGGCAGTTGTTCGAGTTAAACTATCAGCTTTCTGATTATAGATTTCTGACTTCAAAAAAAGTAGTTAAAATCCCATAAAGAAGCAGCCATCTAGAGAGTGCTTTCTTCAACTTACTACCTACTATTTACCAATTACACTCTTTCCCCGCCTACTTTCCTCTGCGTACTACCTTCTGCCTACTGCAAGCCGATTTTCCATGCCCGGGTCATTTCCTTTTTGCCGGGAGGTCCCGGAAGGGTCTCTACTTCCAAGCCTAAGTCTTTCAGGTCTCGTTTGACTTGTCCCTTAGCGCAATAGGTAGTAAAAACTGCACCGGAGCGCATGCTTTTTTCAATTTTGGCCAGCATGGGTTTTTCCCATAGTTCCGGTTGCTTGCTTGGCGCAAAGGCGTCGAAAAAGACCACATCCATAGGGTAAAGTTGGGCTTCCTCCAAGGTGACTTGGTCTTTTTTCATGTTGAAATATTCAGAAATCGGCCCCCCTTCATTCCATGAGGATTGGTGAAGGGCCTCAAAATATTTATGGTAATGCCATATCCCGTGGTCATGCTCAATGTAATTGAGCTGGGAGTAAATCTCTTTCGAAAGCGGAAAGGGTTCTATGCTGTGGTAAAGAACAGGAACTTTGTTCTGCTCTGCCCAAACTAAAGTAAGCCAAGCGTTTAATCCAGTACCAAAACCCACCTCGAAAATCCGTATGGGGTACTTTCGGGGATTTCTTGCCAGCCAGGCATCCAGCCCGTAAATCATGAAAACATGGAGAGATTCCCGGTAAGCTCCGTGAAAACTATGATACGTCTCCTGTAGTCCCTCATGATAGAGAGAGTGAGAACCATCCTCTGTAGTGATGATTTTTACTTTTTCGCTCATACCTTATAAATCAATGCAGTACAATAGGCAGAAATCCCCTCTTGCCTACCCACGAATCCCAACCATTCGGAAGTCGTTGCCTTGATGGAAACTGCTTCTTCGCTCACATTCATTACCTCTGCCAGACAGGTTTTCATGGCTGGTATGAAGGGGTTGAGTTTGGGGAGTTGAAGGCAAACGGTGGAATCCAAGTTTCCCACTTCGTAACCTGCCTCACGGATCATCTTCATCACTTCTTTCAAAAGGATTTTACTATCAATTCCTTTGAATTTTGGGTCTTTGTCGGAAAAGTGATAGCCGATATTGCGCATGTTTGCTGCTCCCAAAAGGGCATCGCAGATCACATGGATCAAAACATCTGCATCAGAGTGCCCCACCGCTCCTTTTTCAAAGTCAATTCTGATTCCTCCCAGCCAGAAGTCATACCCCTCCTTGAGCTGATGGACATCGTACCCAAATCCAATTCTAAATGGTGTCATAGTGCTTGCGCTTGGTAGTAAATCACGGAAGATTGATTTTCATCGAGCAGCTTTTTTGCCCAGGTTTGGATTTGGTCCGGACTTATCGCTGATTTTTTTTCAAACTCTTCCTCATAAATATCCGGATTTCCCAAATGAGCATAATAGGCCAGATTCATCGCTCGATTAAGCAACTGAATGGATTCATAGACTTTCATGCTCTCCGATTGGTTTTTTATCTTTTGCAATTGGTTTTCGGAAATGTCGCTTTCCAAAAACTCCCGCAAAACTTCATCCAAGGCTTCTTCGGCCAGCTTGGCCTTGATGTTTTTTTCCATTTTTCCGGAAAATACCAAAAGCCCAGGATCTACTGACCCGGTAATGTAAGCACCTACGGAGGCAAATCGGTCTCCATTTCTGACCAGTTTTTGCTCTAGCAGAGAGGATTTGCCAAAACCCAACATATCCGTGATCAGATCGGCTTCAAGATAGCCTTCCTCCCCTCGGGCTGGCATTTTAAATGCTTTGTATAAAGCATCAGTTGGAACTCTGGCCTCTAATTCCTGAATTTTTCTGCCGGATTGAGCCTGCTCTTTAGGGATAGCCTTGTGTTTGGGCTGGGGATTGGGAATGGGACCAAACCACTTTTGAGCCAGGCCAAGGACTTCTTGATGATCCACATTGCCCGCTACTACCAATATGGCATTGGCAGGGTAATAATTTTGTCTGTAAAATTCCCAGACATCCTCTTGGGTGTAGTTTTCGATATCTGAAAGAGATTCCCCGATTGTGGGCCAACGGTACGGGTGGGAATCAAAGGCGAGTTTTCTCAGATGGTGCCAAATATCTCCGTAGGGTTGATTCAGGTAGCGCTGCTTGTATTCTTCCAAAACCACTTTTCGCTGCGTTTCGACCGTTTTTTCCGAGAGGGTGAGCTGAAGCATGCGATCGGATTCCAACCAAAAAGCCGTCTCCAGATTGCTGGGAGGCAAGGTCATGTAGTAGTTGGTGATGTCAGGGCTGGTAAAGGCATTGCAGGACCCTCCAGCCCGCTCCAGAGCCCGGTCAAATTCCGGTACATTGGCAGAGCTTCCAAACATTAAATGTTCAAAGAAGTGGGCTAAGCCTGTTTTTCCCGGCTTCTCGAATCGGGAGCCGACTTTGTAAAGCAAGTTAAACACCGCAATCTTGCTATTGGGGTCTTGATGGGTAATCACTTCAAGCCCATTATCCAGGAAGGTCCTTTGGTAGGGAATCATCGAATGGGAAGGTTTCGGGTAGATAAAAAGTTCAAAGGGTTATTTTGTTTCTTTTTCGGAAAGAAAAAGCAATTTAGCCTTCTCAGACTGCCACTGATGTAAGTTGTCCTGATTTTTGAAAAAAAAAACGAACTTTGACCAAAACGACTCAGTTACCCTCCCCAAAATCACTTCTCCTTTAGATGAAAAAGTACTGTATTGATCTTGAAAAAACCGGCCAATTTTCATCGTTTTTTTTGGATTACTTAGAGGGAAAAGAAAGTCTCCGTCCATTTTACACCCATCTTCCCCAGCTGGAAAGCTTCAGGGGGGCGATGCAAGCAAAATCATTTTCGGAGTCAAAAAGAAAAATTCTTCACGATGCTCTGTTGGAGCAATATCAATCGCTTTCTCTCAAAGAGGAGGTTCAGTCCAATATTGAATCACTTCTCGACCAAAGGACCTTTACGGTTACCACAGGACATCAGCTGAATTTGTTTACGGGGCCATTATATTTTATATATAAGATTGTTTCTACGATCAATCTGGCCAAAAAGCTTAAGAATGAATTTCCGGATTGTCATTTTGTGCCCATCTATTGGATGGCCACTGAGGATCATGATTTCGATGAAATCAATTATTTCAAATTGGATGGGAAAAAGTATCAATGGAACAGCAATCAATCAGGAGCAGTAGGGGATTTTGAGCTGGATCAAAGCTTTCAGGAGTGGATGAAAGAGATTCATTTTGCACCGGAAGTATTCAAAGAAGCCTATTCAAAAAGTAAAACCCTCGGCGAAGCGGTAAGAAAATATGTAGATGGACTCTTTGGTCAGGAAGGGTTGGTGGTGCTGGACGGGAATCATGCAGGTCTCAAGCGGGAGTTCTCTCAGGTGATCGAAGAGGATATTTTTATCCATTCTCCCTATCAGGAGGCTTCTGATTCCACCCAAAGATTGGAGGGTCTAGGCTATAAAAGTCAGATTTACCCAAGAGAGATTAACTTTTTTTACCTGAAGGAAGGAATTCGGGAACGAATAGAGCTTGTAGGAGAGGCATACCGGGTATTGAATAAAGAGCTTGTATTTTCCAAAAATGAAATGAAGGACCTGATTCATGCCCACCCTGAGCGGTTTAGTCCAAACGTGGTTCTCCGCCCTCTGTACCAAGAAATGATTCTGCCTAATTTAGCTTATTTAGGCGGTCCTGCGGAAGTGGTCTATTGGTTGCAGCTCAAAGGAGTCTTTGAACACTTCCATACCCCTTTCCCGGTTTTATTGCCAAGAAATTTTGGTCTTATTGTAGATCAAGTCACTTCAAGAAAAATGAAGCAATTGGACTGGACAGCAGAGGATTTGTTCAGTGATTATTCCTTATGGAAAAAAAGCTACGTGGAGACCCATGCTTCGCTAGATTACAGCATGGACGAGGAGAAGAACAAGCTAATTCATCTTTTTCAGGAAAAAGGAAAGGAAGCGGAAGGATTGGAAAAAAGCCTTAAATCCGCATTTGATGCTGCACAGGTACGAACGCTGAAGATTTTGGACCATTTGGGTGGCAAGCTGAGGAAAGCAGAAGAAAGACGCCTGGAAGTAGTTCTCGGTCGGGCCAAAGCAGTTTTGGATTTTGCAGCTCCTGGAGGTGTGCCTCAGGAGCGGACGGTAAATTTTATGCAGTTTTATCTGGAGAATCCGGGAATGATTTCTGAATTGATGGAAAATTTCGATCCATTAGAGTTTAAGCTATTTGTTTTCCAATACGAATGAAAACCAGCACCAAAGCTCAATTAAGAGCCGTCTATAGGGCCAGAAGAATGGGATTGTCTTCCAATGAAGTCGAAAACCAATCCAAAGCCATTGCAAAGCGAGTCATGGAGTGGCTAAAAATCCATCCCGATATCCATCATCTTCATTTGTTCTTCCCTATCATTCGGTTTAATGAGGTCAATACCTTCCTTTTGAGAGAAGAATTGGACAAGTCCGGGAAAACCCTCTACACATCAAGAGTAAACCGGACGGCTACCGAATTGGAAACTTTGAAGCTCCCAAAAGAAGCCGAGTTTTTTGAAGATGAATGGGGGATTCCTGTTCCTCAGGAGTCTATACAAGTGTCTTCTTCCAAAATCCAGTTGGTTTTCGTTCCGCTTTTGGCTTATGACGGGGAAGGTAACCGGGTAGGATTTGGGAAAGGATATTATGATTCGTTTTTGGGAAGCATGGATCATCCGGTAATAAAAATGGGTTTAAGTTTTTTTCCTCCCGAAGGAAAAATTGAAGCTGAACCACACGATGTTTCCTTGGATTATTGCGTAACTCCGGAAAAAATCTTTACTTTTTCTTCCTAAACATTCACCCCTTGAATCATTCAGCGCTCTTCCGATTTTGGATATTCACTTTTTTTTATTGTTCTACCACCCTGATTTCCCAAGCGCAGTATAGCTTCAGGGATTACAACACCATGGTTGGCGTTCGGGCTGGGACCTCGATTGGTGGGTCGGTGAAGCATTTTGTATCTGACCAATCCGCCTTGGAATTGATGGTCTTTAATCGATGGAAAGGATGGAATGCCAGTCTGCTTTACGAGTACCATAGGGACATTCGTGAGTTTCGTGGAATGGAATGGTATTTCGGGGGAGGGGTACACTACGGAATCTGGAAAGAACCCAAAGCAGAACCTCCTTGGGTTTACAAAGGAACGGAAGATTACAGGGCATTTGGAGTAGATGCAATTGTAGGTTTAGAGTATAATTTTTATAATACTAATTTCTATTTAAGTCTAGATTGGAAGCCCGCATATAATTTTGTTGACTTCACTGATCTCTGGTGGGATGAAATAGCCTTTACGTTAAGATATTCCTTCTAAAATTGGAAAACCGGTTAAAAAATCAACCGGTTTTTTCATTTTTTTCAAAAAAAACAAAAAATACTGTTCAAAAAGGAATCAAATATTTTGTTTTCCGAAAAAAGGATGGATCTGATTTTTAAAAATTGACCTAAAGCAAAATTTTATATTGAAAAATACGATTTGAGTGAATTTTTTCACTCTATTCGGCACATTTTTCAAAAAAAGACAGACATTTTGAGTTTTTTTTCGATTTCAATTTTTTTTTATTTTTTCACTTTTTCGAGATTTCTCAAAATATTGTTTCGCTAATTTTAAAAAATATGGCTTTCGCAGTTAAATATTGTTAATAATAGGGTATTGCACCAAATAATTAGCTTTTTCTTCCGCTTAGACGAATTTTTTACCGCTTTTGAAATTAAAAAAGAATAAATTTTCTTTACGGATCAACTAAACTAAATACCTTATGAGAAAAGCTTTACTCTTTGTTGTTGCGCTTTTCACCATGGCCCTCAGTTATGAGGTGTCGGCGCAACAACGGGTAATTACCGGCAAGGTAATTTCCGAGGAAGACGGACTAGGGTTGCCAGGAGCAACTGTTCTCGTCAAGGGTACAACAGTGGGAACTACCACCGATCTGGATGGTAATTATTCCATTAATGTACCTGCGGGATCAGATGTTCTCATCTTCTCCTTTGTCGGACTGAAGTCCGTCGAGGAGGCAGTCGGCAACCGATCCGTAGTGAATGTCACTCTGACGACCGATGCGTCTCAACTATCCGAAGTGGTAGTGACAGCGATCGGTATCGAAAGAGAAAAGAAAGCACTGGGTTACGCAGTAACCTCAGTGGACAACTCGCAGCTAGAAAATCGGCCTGAGGCTGACGTAGCTCGGGTATTGCAAGGCAAAGTGCCGGGTGTGAATATCACCTCCACCAACGGGATGTCTGGTTCTGGTACCAACATGGTAATTAGAGGTTATTCTTCTGCCACTGGTTCTAACCAGCCGCTATTCGTAGTAGATGGTGTTCCTTTCAACACCAGCACCAACAACGCCAACGGATTCACCACAGGTGGTGCTGCGACTTCTTCCCGATTCTTGGACATTGATCCAAACAACATCGAGAGTATGTCTGTATTGAAGGGACTTTCTGCAACTGTACTTTACGGGGACCAAGGCCGGAATGGGGTAATTTTGATTACGACCAAATCCGGTGCATCCAAAAGAAAAGCAGCTGAAGTAACGGTAAACCAATCTTTCTTTGCCAATGAGGCGGCTTCTTTGCCAACCTACGGTCAAGTTTATGGAAATGGTTTCCAACAGGCTCCGGGCTTTTTCTTCTCCAACTTTGGACCGAGAATGGATCAAGGGCTTACCGTTAATCACCCTTATGCTACTTCTTCTGTTGCGGCTATCCGAAATGCATTCCCTGAGTTTTGGGTAGATGGTATCGTAGGCGGTACTCCTGTACAGTACGAGTACAAAGCGTATGCGGATCCATCGGAAGTATTCTTCAGAACTGGATTGGTATCCAATACTTCCGTTCAGATTGCAGGTGGTTCTGACCGTACCGGCTTCAATGCCAGCTTTGGCTACACAGACGAAGAAGGATATCTTCCAGGTAACGATTTGGAGAAATTCAACTTCGGATTGGGTATCAACTCTGCCATCACAGATAAGCTTTCTGTGAATTCTTCCTTTACCTATGCAATCACCAACTTGTTGACTCCTCCGGTGAACGCCGCATTCGGTTCCGGTCCATCAGGCGGTATTCCTTCTGTTTTCGCTCACGTGCTTTACACACCTAGATCTGTAGATTTGGCTGGATTACCTTTTGAGAATCCAGTGGACAGAAGCTCCGTGTATTACAGAGGGGGTAATGATATCGTTAACCCGAACTGGTTAGTGAGAAACTATGTAAACTCTTCTGATGTAAGCCGTTTCTTCAACTCCACTTCAGTAAACTACGATATCAATGACAACTTCTCGATCACCTATCGTTTAGGTTTGGATACTTATTCTGAAGTTCAGGAATTGAGATACAACAAAGGGGGGCCTTCTTCTTCCTTGGCAACCACTTCCGGATATTACAGAACGATCAACATTGCCAATACCATTTGGAATCAGGATTTGATCATTAACTGGAAAAAGGATATCTCTGAAAAGTTTGCCATTAGTGCATTAATTGGAGGTAACTCTCGATTTGATGACTATGAGCAAGTAGGTCTAGCCTCTCAGGGCCAGTTGGCCTTTGGATTGTTCCGTCACTCCAACTTTACTACCTCATCAAGTAATGATGCTTATTCTGGAAGCGGAATGAACTTCATTGTACAGGAAAGAAGATACGGGGTCTATACCAACGTAACCTTGGATTATTCTGATTACCTATTCTTGAATTTGGCTGCCAGAAATGACTGGACATCCACTTTGGAACCGGAAAACAGAAGCATTATTTACCCAGGAGCTTCTATCTCTTTCATCCCTACTACTGCATTTGACTGGAATTCTTCTACAGTCAATGACTTGAAATTGAGATTGGGTTATGGTACCTCAGCAGGTTATCCTTCTCCTTACAGAACAAGAAACATTTTGAACCAAACTGCACGAGCATTTGACCGAAATGGGGTAACTGCCACTCACGCTGTAGCCAATCAGCTGGGTAATCCAAACCTTAAACCGGAGTTGATCGGAGAATTGGAATTTGGTGTGGAAGCCGTGATGTTCAACAACAAGTTGAGATTTGATATCTCTTTGTATGAGAAAAACACCAACGACTTGATTACCCAAGCCCCTATTGATCCTTCTACTGGTTTTACAAGTACTTTTACCAACATTGGTAATATCAGAACCCGTGGTGCTGAATTGCAGGCAACAGTTACTCCAATATCTACTGCCTCTGGTTTCCAGTGGAATTCAACTGTAAACTGGTCCAAATACCGAAGTGAAGTGACCGAACTTGGTGGTGGCTTGGAAGAAATCGTGGTTGCTGGTTTTACCAATTTGGGGAACTTTGCTATCCCAGGCAGACCATTTAACGTCATCAAAGGGCTTGGTTTCGACCGAGTTCCTGAAGGTCAGGAGTTTGCTGGTCAACCCATCATCCTTTCCAACGGTGTGCACAAGGCAGCAGTTGGCTTAGTAGAACTGGGTGATCCAAACCCTCAGTGGACAGGTTCATGGATCAACAACTTCACCTACAAAGGTTTCACGTTCAACTTCATGGTGGAATACCGTCACAAAGGTGCTGTATTCTCCAATACAGTAACAGCGACTTTGGCCCGAGGTGTTACCAAGGACCCAGTAGCAGATCGTGAAATGACCTTTATCATGCCAGGTGTAAGACAGGACGGAGTAAAGGCAGATGGTTCTCCGAACTATATTCCAAACGACTACCAAATTTCTGCTTCTGACTATTTCTTCTCCGGATATCAAGGAGCAACAGATGAACCAAACATATTTGATGGTTCAATGTGGAGACTTCGCGAGGTATCTTTGGCTTATCAGCTTCCGAACAACCTGATGTCTAAGACTCCTTTCAAGAGAGCTTCTATTGCTGTTAGTGGTACTAACCTTTGGTTTTTGGCTGTTAACTTCCCACCAAACATGAACTTTGATGTGGACGTGTTGGGAACGGGTGTTGGTAACGGCCTTGGATTTGATTTCGTGACTGGACCTAGCTCAAGAAGATTGGGTGGAACGTTAACCCTTACATTCTAACCCTAAAACAGACACAATTATGAAAAGAATTCTATATAGCATGACCTTGGCAGGCAGCTTGCTTTTTGCCACGTCATGTGAAGATAAATTGGATGAACTTTTGGAGAACCCAAATGCTGTAAACGCCCAGACGGCTTCTCCGGATTTTCTGTTGAACAGAATACAGTTAGATTATCAGGATCTTTGGTTTAGCATGTCTGATGATGGCGAAAGACTCACCCGAATCATCAATCAAGGTTCTGCGCTGTATGAATTGGCTTATGCACCAACGTCGAAAAACTTTGCATGGTCTACTGCCTATGCAGGGGTTCTGGCGGACATTGATTTCCTTCTGCCACTTGCTGAGGCGTCTAACTTCCAAAGACATATGGGTATCGCCAAGACCATCAAAGCCATGGTTTTGTTTGACTTGGTGGATACTTTCGGAGATGTCCCATTCTCTGAGGCCTTAGATCCAGCCAACTTCAATCCCAATGTCGATCCTGGAGCCCAGATTTATGAAGCTGCCTTCGGTCTTTTGAATGAAGCTGCTGCTCACTTCACTGCAAACTCTGCCGGTAATCCGAATGACTATTTCTACAATAGAAATTACACTCGTTGGGTGAAATTTGTGAATACCTTGAAGCTGCGATACTTCCTCAACAAACGATTGGTGGATCCATCTGGCTCTACGGCGGGTATCAATGCTTTGATTGCAGAAAACAACATGTTGGGTACCGGTGATGATTTCGTTTTTCGTTTCGGTACTACACAAGCTGACCCGGATTCCAGACATCCTAAATTTGCAGGTCAATATACCGCCGGTGGAGGTGACTATCAGTCTACCTTCTACATGTGGCATTTGACTGAAGAAAAAGGCTTTGATGATCCTAGGGTAAGGTATTACATGTATCGTCAGTCTCTGACCAATACCTCCAACCCTGATGAGCAAGAGTGTATCAATCAGCTCCCTCCTCCTCAATACTTGGTAGGTCAATTTATCTACTGTAACCCGGGTACAAGAGGCTACTGGGGTAGAGATCACTTGGATCCAGACGGTATTCCACCAGATGGGTTGAGGAGAACTGCCTACGGAACTTACCCTGCAGGTGGTCGTTTTGACGACAATTCAGCTGCTCCGGTAAACAATCCTACTTTGGGAGCTGCAGGCGCTGGTATTCATCCTATTATGTTGGCAGCTAATGTTGACTTTATGCTGGCAGAAGCTGCAATCACACTGGGAACTACCGGAAATCCTAAGGCCTTAATGCTTTCCGGGATTACCAAGCAAATGAATTTTGTAAGAGCTTTTGCTTTGGCAAGTGCTCAGGGTGCCGCTATTCGTACCTTTGATCCGGATGATCAGTTTACCAGATCAAGAGACAATTACTTGGCATTTGTTGGTGACCGATATGATGATGCGCCAAATAACACTGAAAAGATGAACGTGATCGCAACAGAATACTGGCTCTCTCTATATGGAAGTGGAGTGGAATCCTACAACCTGTATAGAAGAACGGGAATGCCGCTTAGAATGCAGCCTGCTTTGGAAGAAATTCCCGGGCCGTTTATCCGTTCTTTCTTCTATCCATTGAACTATACGGTAACCAATACCAATGCGCCGGCGAGGACCAATCTCGCGGAGCAGGTGTTCTGGGATAATAATCCTCCTTCACCTTGGATTTATTAACCAAAAAATTAGAAAAACATGAAAATGCTAAAATATAGTTTCGGCTTGTTCGCAATGGCCCTTGTCTTTCTAAGCTCCTGTAGAGATACGGTAACGCCTAATGTGCCTTACACCGACTTCGACAATGGGGCTTATTTAAGAACAATTGCCAGAACCAGTACGACCTTCAACTTCTTCAATCTGGCTAATTCCAGATTTGCCCTGACACTCGAAGCAGTGGACAATGAAGATGGTGCTACAGTGGAAACTGTGGAAATCCGAGTGAGACACCGCAGGTTGATTCCGGGTGTAGGTTTGGAGTTCACCCCTGCTAATGATGTTCTAGTGACTACACTTCAGGCATCTGACTTCCAACCAAATCCAGATTCCCGGTTCTTGAGAACTTCCTTTGAAGTATCCGCTTCTGCTGCAATTTCAGCGGTTGGTTTGACACCGGCAGATATCGAAGGGGGTGACGTTTTCGAATTCCGGTTGGTTTTGAATGACAAATTCGGAAGACGATTCAGCTCGGACAATGTGACCACCAACGTAGCGGGTGCACCATTCTATGCATCACCGTTCCAGTATCCTGTTTCCGTCATCTGTCCTTCTGATTTGGAAGGTACTTACGAGTTTGACCAAGTAGACACTTTCTGCGGTAGAACAGTTTCAGGTTCTATTACCTGGACTGCTGTGGCAAGTACACCGGGGGCATACACGCTATCTGATGGTACCTTTGGTGCTTGGAGTGTGTGCTACACAGGTACTCCTTGGGGCAACGGAAACGTGAGAATAAACGATGCTTGTAACGTATTATCTATGTCTGGTACTGACAGATTTGGAGATTCCTATTCTATGACAGTAATCAGCTCTACTCCGGAGTTGTTGACTATTGAGTGGGAGAATACTTACGGTGAATTCGGTACTGTGGAGATTAAGTCTAATGCAGGAAAGCCTTGGCCTAGCTTCAGGTAATTCTTCCTAATGGAAAGTTAAAGCAGCGCTGAAAAGCGCTGCTTTTCTTTTTATTTTTAATATTTGCTAAAACAAATAAGCGATTTTTTAATCTAACAATTTGATCCTAGTTTTGTTAGCCTTTCAAAAACACACCATGGATAGATTTTCATACATCGCCAATGCGCATGTTTCCTACATTGATGAGTTGTACTCCTCATTCAAAACCGACCCTTCCTCAATAGACCCAAGCTGGAAAGAATTTTTTGAAGGATTTGACTTTGCTCTGGCCAATTATGGACAAGACGAAAACGGTTCTTCGACTCCAGATTCTTCCTCTTCAACTCCAAAAAATGGTTCATTGGCTACCCCAGGAACAATTATGGACATGGAGCAGCTTCCCAAGGAGATAAAGGTTCGTGCTTTGATTCACGCCCACAGATCGCGAGCCCATTTGAGATCCAAAACCAATCCAGTCCGTGAGCGCAGGGATAGAAAAGCCTTGATCGATCCTCAGGATTTTGGATTGGGGGATAGTGATATGAGCACGGTTTTCCAGGCAGGAAAGGAAATCGGAATCGGAAGTGCCAAGCTTTCTGAGATCATTTCTGCACTCAAAACAATCTATGAAGGCCCTATGGGCTTTGAATACCTGTACATCCGCGATCCGGAGATGCTGGATTGGTTCAAAACCAAAGTAGAGAAAGAGGCTTTGGCTTTCAATCCTTCTGTGGACGAGAAAAAAAGAATCCTCTTTAAACTGAATCAAGCTGTAGTTTTTGAAAACTTCCTTCATACCAAATATCTAGGGCAGAAGCGATTTTCCTTAGAGGGGGGTGAAAGCACTATTCCATTTTTGGATGCGGTCATCAATACCTCTGCCAAGCACGGAGTAGAGGAGGTTATGATAGGGATGGCTCACCGAGGTAGACTGAATGTCTTGGCCAATATCATGGGTAAAACCTATGAGCAGATTTTTTCCGAGTTTGAAGGTACGGCCAAGCCAGACTTAACGATGGGTGACGGTGACGTCAAATACCACATGGGCTACTCTTCAGATATTGTCACTCCCGAAGAAAACAAAGTTCACCTCAAACTTGCTCCCAATCCTTCCCACCTTGAAGCTGTAAATCCCGTAGTTGAGGGCTTTATTCGAGCCAAAATTGATTCCGAACATCAGGGCAATGCCAAGAAGGCACTTCCAATTCTGATCCATGGGGATGCAGCTGTTGCCGGTCAGGGAATTGTCTACGAAGTGACTCAAATGGCAGGCTTGAAGGGATATAATACCGGAGGTACCATCCATTTTGTCATCAATAACCAAGTAGGTTTTACTACGGACTTTGATGATGCCCGGTCTTCAATCTATTGTACAGATGTGGCTAAAATTATCGATGCACCTGTGATTCACGTGAATGGGGATAATGCAGAGGCGGTAGTTTTTGCTGCCAAGATAGCCGCTGAGTTCCGTCAAAAATTCAGTAAGGACATCTTTGTGGATATGGTTTGCTACAGACGGCATGGACACAACGAATCTGACGAACCTAAATTCACACAGCCTGAGCTTTATAATATCATTTCCAAGCATCCCAATCCCAGAGAGATCTATATCAAAAGGTTGACAGAAAGAGGGGATTTCGATGCCAAGATAGCCGCCCAAATGGATGAAGAATTCAGGCAACTACTCCAGGATAGGCTGAATATGGTGAAAGAAAAGCCTTTGCCTTACCAAGCCACTAAGTTTGAGAGAGAATGGGGCAGTCTTCGCCGTTCCAAGCCGGAGGATTTTGAACAATCTCCGGAGACGGGTATTCAGGAAGCTCATATTACAAAAGTTGCAGAGGCTTTGACTGCAATTCCTAAAGGATTCAAGCCAATCAAGCAGATTGAGGTTCAAATGAAGCAAAGAAAAGACATGTTCTTTGAATCCAAAGAGTTGAACTGGGCGGCGGCGGAACTTTTGGCTTATGGGAGCTTGCTATTGGATGGAAAAACCGTACGAATCACCGGGCAAGACGTTCAGAGAGGGACCTTCTCCCACCGACATGCGGTCCTCCATGATGCCAACACAAATCAGCCTTACAACTCCCTAAAGGAAATGAAGGATAGAAAGGGGCAGTTTCATATTTATAATTCTCTTCTTTCAGAATATGCTGTGTTGGGTTTTGAATATGGATACGCAATGGCCAATCCCAACTCTTTGACCATTTGGGAAGGGCAGTTTGGTGATTTTGCCAATGGGGCACAGACCATGATTGACCAGTTCATTTCCTCAGGCGAATCCAAATGGCAAAAGCAAAATGGAATTGTGATGCTTTTGCCTCACGGCTACGAAGGTCAAGGTCCAGAACATTCCAATGCTCGTCCTGAGCGTTTTCTTCAGCTTTCGGCAGAGTACAACATGGTGGTTGCCAATGTGACCGAACCATCCAACTTCTTCCATTTGCTGAGAAGACAATTGACTTGGGAGTTTAGGAAACCCTGTATAGTCATGTCACCTAAATCCCTGCTTCGTCACCCCAAGGTGATTTCCCCACTTTCGGAGTTTACTTCTGGAAGATTCAGAGAAGTACTTCCAGATACAACTGTGACTCCAAGAGATGTGAAAAAAGTAATTCTCTGTACAGGTAAAGTCTACTATGACCTGGAAGAAGCGAGGGAAAAAGAAAAAGTCAAAAATGTGGCGATTATCCGCATAGAGCAGCTTCACCCTCTTCCAAAGAAACAGATCCTGGACATTCTCAGTCAGTATAAGGATGCTGAGGTGGTTTGGGTACAGGAAGAACCCGAAAACATGGGATATTGGAATTACCTTTTGAGATTACTCTACAAGGATCTACCGATGCAAGTCATCGCACGAAAGCCAAGTGCATCTCCGGCTACCGGTTACAACAAAGTCCATGTAGAAGAGCAAAAGAATATTGTATCTCAAGCGCTAAAAGTTTAATCTTATTCCTTTACCGGAGGCAAGTAGACTCCAATCCGAAAAATCATTTGTAAAATCCTCCTTTCTGAAAGTAGAAGGGATAAAAAAAATAACCATGAGCAAAGAAATGAGAGTGCCTACCGTAGGTGAATCCATATCCGAAGTCACCGTAGGTCAATGGTTTAAAAAAGACGGAGATCAAGTTCAGATGGATGAGGTCCTATGTGAACTTGAGTCTGATAAGGCAACCTTTGAATTTCCTGCAGAAGCAGCAGGCATAGTGAAAATCAAAGCACAAGAAGGAGATACTGTGGAGATTGGAGGATTAATTTGTGTGATTGAAGAATCCGGTTCGGACTCGGATTCGGGTGCCGATTCCAAAGCATCGGAAGATGAAAAGCCTGCCAAGAAATCCTCCCAATCCAGTGGAAGTGGTGAAGTAAAAGAAATGATTGTCCCGACAGTAGGAGAGTCCATTACTGAAGTGACTTTGGCCAATTGGATCAAGAAAGACGGAGACTTTGTCAGCTTGGATGAAATCATCGCCGAGGTAGATTCTGATAAAGCCACTTTTGAATTGCCGGCAGAAGCCACCGGGATCCTTCGTCATGTAGCCAAAGAAGGCGATGTACTGGAAATCGGCGGACTAATCTGCAAGATTGAGGTCACAGAAGAAGCTCCGGAAAAAGAAGACACTGCTCCTGATAAGGAGAAAGAAGAAAAGTCAGCATCTTCCAAATCCGATTCCTATGCTTCTGGGCATGCATCCCCCGCTGCAGCCAAAATTCTTTCAGAAAAGGGAATCAAGCCTGATGAGGTAAAAGGAACAGGGAAAGACGGAAGAATTACGAAGGAAGATGCTCAAAATGCGGAAAAATCAGCACCAAAGGCCGAATCCAAACCAGAAAGCAAATCGGATGCTCCAGCAGCACAAGCTCCACCTCAGTCGGGTTCAAGAGATGAGCGTCGTGAGAAAATGTCTTCTTTGAGAAAGACCGTGTCCAGAAGATTGGTCTCCGTCAAAAATGAGACCGCCATGCTGACCACTTTCAATGAGGTAAACATGAAGCCTATCATGGACCTAAGGTCTAAATTCAAAGATCAGTTTAAAGAAAAACATGGTGTGGGTCTTGGATTTATGTCTTTCTTCACCAAGGCTGTATGTGTGGCTCTTCAAGAATGGCCTGCTGTCAATGCTAAGATCGACGGGAATGAAATCATTTACCACAACTACTGTGATATTTCCATTGCAGTATCGGCTCCAAAAGGCTTAGTGGTACCAGTGATCCGAAATGCCGAAGGGATGAGTTTTGATCAGATCGAAAAAGAGGTGGTACGATTGGCTACCAAAGCGAGAGACAACAAGCTTTCTATCGAAGAAATGACGGGAGGTACATTCACCATCACCAATGGTGGAGTCTTTGGGTCCATGATGTCCACACCGATCATCAATGCACCTCAATCAGCCATCTTGGGTATGCACAATATTGTAGAGAGACCAATGGCTGTCAACGGAGAAGTAAAAATCCTACCAATGATGTATGTGGCGCTTTCTTACGATCACAGAATCATCGACGGGCGTGAATCGGTCAGCTTCCTGGTAAGAGTGAAGCAGCTCTTGGAGGATCCAACTAGGCTGTTGTTTGGAGTTTAACGGTATTTGGTAGGTAGAATCGGGTATGGGAAGACCCTGATATGAGGATTTGGAAGTTTACAAAAAAGCTGTAGACTTTGCTGTGGAAATTAGTCTGAGAACTAGGAAGTATCCGGTTTTTGAGAAATACGCACAGGTAACCCATACCAATTGAGCGGCTTATTCGATATCCAATACTATTACAGAGGGTGCAGGTAGAGGAGGAAATCCCGAGTTTCGGAATTTTCTCCATTATTCTCTTGGTTCTCTAATCGAAGTAGAAAATGAATTGCTCCTTGCCCATCGGCTTGGGTATAGTCAGGAGTCGGAGTATTCCGATTATCGGAATAAGTCCGAGATTATCAAGAAGATGTTGATTAACCTGATAAAAGCGCTCTAAATACCAAATACCACATACTCGAATAGTAGTTACTGAATTAAACATAACCTATAAAAACAGGTAAAATGAATTACGATCTAATAGTAATCGGTTCTGGTCCAGGTGGTTATGTGGCAGCTATCCGTGCTGCTCAACTTGGAATGAAAACCGCGATAATTGAAAAATATTCCACTTTGGGTGGTACATGCCTCAATGTAGGCTGTATCCCTTCCAAAGCACTTTTGGATTCATCTGAGCATTACCACAATGCTGCCCATACCTTTAAAACCCACGGAATCAATCTGTCCAATCTCAAAGTGGATTTGAAGCAGATGATCGCCCGAAAAGACGATGTGGTGAAGCAGAATGTGGATGGGATTCAATTTCTCATGAAGAAAAACAAAATCGATGTCCATCACGGAATGGGCTCTTTTGTTGACAAAAACACAATCAAGATTACCAAGGAAGACGGAAAATCGGAAGAGATCCAAGGTAAAAACATCATCATTGCTACTGGATCAAAACCTGCCTCCTTGCCCTTCATCAAATTGGACAAAGACAGAATAATCACTTCCACCGAGGCTTTGAAAATGAAAGAAATTCCCAAGCACTTAATCGTGATTGGCGGGGGTGTGATCGGCATGGAACTGGGTTCGGTCTATGGAAGAATGGGGGCTAAGGTTTCTGTTGTTGAATTCATGGATTCTTTGATCCCATCTATGGACAAAACCATGGGCAAGGAGCTGCAAAAGTCCCTCAAAAAGCTGGGTTTTGAATTTTACCTCAAGCACAAGGTTACTTCGGTGGAGAATAAAGGCAAAGAAGTAATCGTCAAAGCTGAGAACGGAAAAGGTGAAACCATTGAGATCAAAGGGGATTTTGTGTTAGTTTCCATCGGCAGAAAGCCCTACACGGATGGCTTGAATGCAGAAGCTGCTGGAGTGAAACTGAATGAAAGAGGTCAGGTCGAAGTTAATGAACATCTGCAGACCTCTGTGCCTAATATTTATGCTATCGGCGACGTCATCAAAGGAGCGATGCTCGCTCACAAAGCAGAGGAAGAAGGGGTATTTGTAGCTGAGACCATCGCTGGTCAAAAGCCTCACATCAATTACTTGCTTATCCCCGGGGTGGTCTATACTTGGCCTGAAGTAGCTTCCGTAGGATATACTGAGGAGCAATTGAAAGAAAATGGTAGAAAATACAAAGCAGGAAAGTTTCCTTTTATGGCCTCCGGCAGAGCCAGAGCCTCTATGGATACGGATGGATTGGTTAAGGTCCTAGCCGATGCGGAAACAGACGAAATCCTTGGAGTTCATATGATCGGTCCACGAACAGCGGACATGATCGCTGAGGCAGTAGTAGCCATGGAATATCGGGCTTCGGCTGAGGATATTGCCAGGATGTCCCACGCTCACCCTACTTATACGGAAGCCTTCAAAGAGGCCTGCCTTTCGGCTACCGACAACAGAGCCCTGCATATTTAGATTTAGTCAACCTGACTTTAAAACCATTCCGGAACAATCGGAATGGTTTTTTTATTTAATATTTGAAACACGGCTGAGTCTCAATTTTTTATTTTAGACTAATTTTATATTTTTATTAAAACCAAATTTTCTAAAATGAAAGTTTTATTATTTTTCTCGTTAGTGCTGGGGACCAGTTTTGGCTTATGGGCGCAGACCGGAGTGGTCAAAGGAGTGGTCAGCACTCTGGAGTCTGATCAGGCTATTTTCCAAAGTCAAGTTTTTATTCCGGGCACAAGTTACCAGTCATTTACGGATAGTACGGGAAGTTTCACTCTAGCTGGAGTTCCTTTTGGCTCGTGGAAGTTAATGGTAGGAAAAGAAGGCTTTTTACTTAAGGAAATAGATGTCGTGGTGGGCTATCCCGAACAATCCATTTTTCCGATTCAAATTTTGTTGGAAACTGATTTACAAACTGTCCCAAGTCAAAAAATAAAATTTGCTACACATAAAAGGAATTTAGAAGCCTTCCGTCGAATGCTGGTCAGGGGAGCCTCAAGTGAAGAAGAAATCATTTTGGTAAACCCAGAAGTTCTGGAGTTTATTGAAAAGGATAAACAAACCTGGGTATATGCTAGGGAAATGATCTTGATCCAAAACCTGGAAAGCTCCTATTTGATTTCTATGTGGCTAAGAAATCCTATTCTTTTAAAAAGTGAATGGAATTCAGCTGATATTGCAATTGCCTACCTTGAAATTAGTCCCAATTCAGCTGAGGAAAGTAAGTTACAGCAAGAAAAGCGAGTAGCCCTGTATGAAAAGTCTCCGGTCTATAAAATCAGGAGACTCATATCTGAAGAGCCAGACCAAGTTACGCTAAGTTCGACCAACACGAAAGGAGAATTTTTTTTCAAAATCAAGAATCCAGGAAAGATAAATACTGGGTTTGATGTAGGAGATACAGAAATCCTGATTCGAGCAAATGGTGTACCCGTGAATCGTGATTTGGTAAACGCCAAAAATGAAAGTTTCCAAAATCCCTTACTGTTCCTTCCTGATGATTTTAATTATGAGCAAACACAGACCTTGGCTCAATTGGATCCTACTGTCGAAAACTTAAAAGAGAGTGTTTTTTTACATACTGACAGAGATATTTACCTAATCGGGGATAATTTATATTTCAAAGCCTTCATGATCTTCGGGAATCCGTTGATGGTGGCTGAATCAAGCAAAATTCTCCATGTAGAAATTCTGGATACCTTAGGAAATTCGAAAATTCACAAGATTTTTTCCTTGAAAAATGGCATGGCCGAAGGCAAAATCAATTTGGGACCTGAGTTAGATACCAGAGATTTTGTAGTAAAAGCATATACCCTTTGGGGATCAAATTATGGATTGGGGTCTGAATATGTCAAACCTATTCAAGTATTGACTGCCAATTGGCAAAAAGATACAGATCTATCAGGTACTTATGGAAAAGGAATCTCAGCATTTACAGATAAGGAAATTTACCAAGCCCAAGATTCAGTGAAGCTAAACTTCATGTTAAATGGAGTGAATGGCCAAGTCATTGGTGGCAATCTTTCTGTCTCAATCCTTAAAGATGATGCTCTGATTTTGCAGAATTCTGAATTGAATTCCTTTGTGGAATTTTTAAAAATTGAGAGGAAATCCCCCGCTTTTGATTTGGAAAGGTTCAAATTGGACAAGGAGTATGGATTTATTCTAAAAGGAAAAGTGAGTGACTCGACTGCGTTTGTGGATAGATCCAAGTTGGAAGTATTAGTGAATGGTTTTTTGGATAGAAGGGAATTAAGTACAGATTTATTTGGGAATTTTTATCTGGAGAAATTGCAATTTGAAGGAAAGTTTTCTCTCGCTGTAAAGGGCCGCAACTTCAATGGTGATCAACTGAAAAATATCGATATCACCTACGTGTCTTCACCTAATCAAGTGGATTTTTCAAAAATCCATTTTCCCAAAACGAAAATGATTTCTAATTCTCTACCCTATATAGATTCGCTGAGAAGGGAGTATATGAAGATGAGAGCGGGCGAAATTCTCTTGGAAGAAGTAGTCGTCGATGATGTGAAAGAAAACCCTCTTTATCGGATGCCCTATGGCAAACCGCATAAAGTCCTTGAAATGGATGGGATTTATTTATCTGGTGATACCAGGCAGTTTATGTATGCCTTTGTCAATCGAGTGGCGGGCTTTAGGGTTGCAGGAAATCCGCCAATTATACTCAACAGGAGAGGTTCTTCTTTAGGGCCTCCCCAGATATTAGTAAATGGTTCGCCAATTACTTCTACCTCTGGATCTACTTTGGTTGGATATGATTCAGAGAATCAGTATAAGGCTTTGTCTATGATCAATGTGTTCAATATCGATCGGATAGAAGTGATTCCGACAGTCGTCGTGGCATTAGGCGAGGCGGGTGAATTTGGTGCAATAAATATTATTCTGAAAGATGGGATTCAGCTTGCCAAAGAGAATTCCCATCCTTTTAAGGAATATGATCTATGGGGACTAGACAACGAGAAGGTTGATTTTGAGATTTTGGCCTCAGATATTAGCTCCACTATATTTTGGAACCCAAGTGTCAAAATTTCACCTAATCAGACCTCCACTTCGGTTCAGTTCAAGCTACCAGAAGATGTCGAAGCATTTTGGGTTGTTGTCAATGGAGTCAATGCATTGGGCGAGCCAGTTTCAGGGAGATTTCATTTTAACCAAAAAAACGTGGCATTGGATCAATGATTGCCCGATGTGAATTGATGGGTTTTTCTAGTTTTTTTGCTTTTTGCTGAATTTTGATTTCATTCAAAGATGAAGTTCAAAATAGCCCTGATAGGAGCAGGAAATGTAGCTTGGCAACTCGCTCCTGCCTTGGAAGATGCCGGGCATGAAATTACTGAGGTATATTCCCGTGAGTTGGCAAAAGCCACGGAAATTACTGAGCGGGTTTATGCTGCAGAGCCCAAGGACGATTTGGATTTTTCGGAAAGTAAGGCACAAATCTTCATTTTGGCAGTCAAAGATACCGCCATTCCTGAAGTAGCCGATGCGGTTATTTTGCCTGAAGGAAGCATTCTTGTCCATACTTCCGGTACAATGCCCTTGGATATTTTGGGATACAGTTCGGCCAGTTTCACGGGGATTTTTTACCCTCTTCAGTCATTTACCAAAGGGAAAAAAATCGATATGGATGAGGTCCCGTTTCTTTTGGAAGCAGAGGATGAAGAGGTGCTCCAAAAGCTGAAAAAATTGGCAAAAAGTCTTTCTCCTCTGACATTTAACGTCCGTTCTAAAGATCGGAAGGCAGTGCATATAGCGGCTGTATTTGCCAGCAATTTTTCCAATCATATGATCAGAATAGCGGAGGAAATCATGAGACGGCAGGGTTTGGATTTTGAGATGCTCAAACCTCTAATTATTGAAACCATTTCTAAAAGTCTGCAAATTGGAGCAAAAAAGGCACAGACGGGTCCGGCAGTAAGAGAGGATTATGAGACCTTGGAGGAGCACGTCAAGTTTTTGAATTATAATGAGCAAGTCGCAGAAATCTACCGGCTCATTTCTCAGGATATTATCGACGCCTCCTAATCAGCCAAGGTAAATGGGAGCATATTTTCTCTTCCATTTTTCCGATGTCTGCTTTAGGAAAGTAAGATTTTAGGAGGGTTGCAAGGTTTTGCTTTTTTCTTTTTTTTGGCATATAAAATTTGGTAAAAATTGGGGATTGTCTAGGTGAAATTCTATCAAATCAGCATCAAGAAGTTTTTCTTAATTCGGTTTTGCTTGACTTTACAATTTTAAATTCCTTACTTTCAATCGTTTAGTATTCGATTTTGTCCAATTGGACCTCTGATTTTTGAATTCCTTTTTTTCCACCATAAATAATTTTATTATGAGTTATGTAAATCGAACCCTTCGCTCCCTGCCTTTTGGCAGAATCATAGGGGGCCCCATGGTAGCGGCCATTCAATCCCAAGGCCTCGCCGCGAAATCCACTGTGAACTTCATCAAAGAGGTAGGTTTTAAGTCAGCTCCAGAAGAGCAAAACGGCGACCAAGACGAAACCCTTGGTGACGTACGTAATGTTACTTTCCGCTATTCCAGAAAGACTGCAGGAGGAAGCGCAGGCGGGAATGACGCAGGAGAAGAAACGGTAACTTTGACTGTACCAATTCTTACCATTGTACCGATTCCTTTTATCCGGATTCAGGAGATGACTATCCAGTTTACAGCCAACATCACTGAGCAGCAAGAGTATAAAAGTGGAAGTGCCAGCAGTGCTAGTGTCGCAACAGATACGACAATGAGCTTCAAGGCAGGCGGATTCTTCTCTCCGGTAAAGTTTAATCTCAATGCCAAAGTGTCTACACGAAACAATTGGAGCAGTCATCAGAGCAACAAAGTCAATACTTCCACTCAATATACCATGGATATTCAGGTGAAGGCTGTTCAGGACGAAATGCCTGCCGGTCTCGCCAAAGTATTGGATATCATGGAACAGGCTATTTTGGAAAAACCAGCTAGTGGTGGGGGAGGAGGGGGTTAATCCATCCTCCTTCTATTTTTAATTTCAAACCTCTACTTGACTATGAGCCAGTTAAATGGAATAATTGCGTCTATACTCAGCGATATCAATGAGGCCAAATCCAAGGCCGATGAGGCATCCAGAGAAATAGCCAAAGCCTATGCTTCAGATCAGATTCTTAGGTATTTTCCTGTCCCTAGGATAGGAATTCAACATCTGGAAGTGGAAATCAAATACGCCGTCACCGGTGTAGAAGAAAAGCCCGCCAATCCAGCTCTTTCCAAGCAAAGACTTGCTGATTTGGCAGCAGTTTTTTCAAAAGAAACCGCGGCTGAAATCAAATCTCAGCTTAAGAATCTGACCCAAACCAATGAGTTATACAAGGGGCTGGGTAGTTCCTATCCCTCAGAGGAATGGGAAAAATCCCTTTCTGAACAAATCGAGGATACCCTTTTGGAGGGAATCAAAACCAATGATCCAATAAAAATGACTGCTTTGGTTAAGGATTCCTTCACAAAAAATCTGCAACCCTTATTTCCTGTCGTTCAGAAAAACTCCTCTCTGGCTGTAATTCCTCTAGAAACGGGTGAATTTCAGGTAATTGGCTTGGATAAAAAAGGACAAGCAGAGTTTGTAATCAATGAGAGGTTTGAGGATAGCGGAAAAGCACTCGCTGAAGCCAAGCTATTCTCAGAATCTTTGAAAAAAGGAAAGGTGGAAGTGGGAGTGACCAAAAAAGACACCGAAAGTAAATCTGAAATTGCGAAAGTGAAGGTTGGGAATAAGGAAGTAGAGATCAGCGCATCTTCCCAAAAAATAGGGACTGGAGCTTCAAAGGCCTTTTTTGATAAATCGGTTTCAGAAAAGGCAGCCGCACTAAATAAGGCTACAGGAATAAAGCCAATCTGGATGAGCGGTGCCTCTGCATCCAAACGTCCGGGAAATACCCCCGCCCCTAATCCAAAAGATGATTTTGAAGAAGATCTGACCATGGCCCGATTAGCAGAGCGAGTCTTGGCCAAGAAAATGCCATTATTTGAAAGTAGTGCAAGCAAGATCCTTTCCGATAATGTGGTGACCAAGATGCAGGTCTCAGTGGATAGCGAAGCAATCAGCAAGGCCAAGCCCGAAAGTATCGCTACCATCAGGTTTACGCTTGGATCACAGGATTTTACTCTCCTTGATGACGAAAACAAAACTTCCATTCTTTAATCCAAAAAACGATGATCACTCCCAGATACATTTCTGACCTTTTAGGAGCACCTTTGGCTGCGGTAGTTCAGGCAGAGGCGATTGCAGCCAAAGCGACTGCTGAATTCATTCAGGAAGTGGGTTTTTCCAAGACTTCCACATCCAGTGAGGAGGACTTTGGGGAGGTAAGAAATATCATTTTCTCTTATCAAAAAGTGGAGGCTGACGGTTCATCCAAAACTGCCAAAATAGCCGTTCCCTTATTGACTATCATTCCCATCCCCTCCTTAAAAGTAGCTGAGGCAGAGATCGAGTTTGACTTAGCCCTTTCCCAGCCGGACCAATCTGCAAGCGTTCCCAAAAGCGGAGGTTCCATTGGGAATAAATTTATCGGCGATACCAGTGCCTTAAGGTTGAAGGGGATATTCGGGAAAAAGCCCACCCCAAATCAGCCCAATACCACCCAAGCTGCCACAGCAAATATGAATGTCAAAATCAGACTGGCCCAGGCCGAACCTGCCATCGGAATGGTTCAACTGCTGAATATTTTGGATAACGCAAACAAAGAGACCTAATGGCCAATTGGATTGTCACCTTCAAAGACCGGATTCTAAGCTGGTTTGGGATAGGGAAAAAGGAGTCCCAACCTGCTGAGCCGGAAAAAACTCCAATCGTAGAAGTAGCGCGTCAGCCGGGGCTTTCCTGCCCGGAATGCGGTACCAAACTAGTCATCAGCATTGCATCTTTGATCAATTATGAGCCTGTGCTTTGCCACGGATGTGGATTGGAGCTGACCATTGATCAAGAAAAATCCAGACAATCCATTGAATCTCTGAGGAGATTGCAGGATGGTCTGGATCAGGCTGAGAAAATCAGGTCAGATAATCAACTGAATTGATCAAGCAAACCCTCCAGCTTGGTAATCTTGATAAGCTTCGTAAATCTGCTGTTGGGTATTCATCACAAAAGGCCCCTGAGCTACTACAGGCTCGTTGAAAGGCAAGGCATGACCCAAAATCAAGATTGACTCCTCCAAAGCTTCCACCTCTATTTTTTCCCCAGAATTGGCAAATTCAATTAAATGCCTCATGTGTAGGCCCTCGCCATTTACTTTAAGCTCTCCCCTGACGATATAGAAAAACACATTTTCTGAGGCGGGAATGGACTTTTCGAATTTTCCACCCTTGTCTAAATAGATCGTGCTCATTTGGATCGGGAAATTTCCTTCAAAAGCTCCCTTTACTCCGTTCCACTCTCCAAACAACTGCTGAACTCGAACCTTTCCTTTGTCCAGTTCGAATGCGGGGATATCCTCTTTTTGAAGACCGATGTAATTCGGGGCAATCATTTTTTTGGAGGCAGGAAGATTCAGCCAAAGCTGAAGAATTTCCAAATCTCCGCCTTTACGCTTAAACTCCGGACTCGAGACTTCTGCATGAATCAGCCCTTTGCCTGCGGTCATGTACTGTACACCCCCAGGTCCAATGACTGAGTTTTTACCTGTGGAATCTGAGTGCATGATATCGCCTTCTAAAATGAAAGTCACGGTTTCCATGCCCCTGTGTGGATGGGGACCAAAGGGCAATCCTTGATTTGGTGAAGGATACGTTTGGAATCCGTGGTGATTCAGAAATAAAAACGGGTCAATCATAGAGAGTGAACGGGTGGGCATTGGGCTGTAAGTGACCAAATCGTCAATGGGCCTGTATTCCGCTTTGTGAGTTTTCTTTATGATTTTCATCTCTTGGTGAATTTGAGTGTTTACTTTTTTCTGAGTTCAAAGAGGTCTTTTCTCCTGTCTTTAAGATTTCTAACACTTCCAAATTCGTTAAGTTCACGAAGGAGAGAAAGGTCTACATCCGCGATCAAGGTCATTTCGGTATTGGGGGTAGCCTCTGCTTTGATTCCATTGCTCGGAAAGGGGAAGTCGCAGGGTGTAATCACCATGGACTGAGCATATTGCATGTCCATGTTGTGGACTTTGGGAAGGTTGCCCACACTTCCCGCCATCGCTACATAGCATTCATTTTCTATTGCTCTCGCCATAGCACAGTGCCTCACCCGGGAATATCCGTTTTGTGTATCGGTCAGGAAAGGGATAAATAAAATGTCCATTCCCTGCTCAGCCAGGATTCTGGACAGCTCGGGGAATTCCGCATCATAGCAAATCAGAATGCCGATTTTTCCGCAATCGGTATCAAATGCCATGAGTTGACTCCCTCCCTGCATGCCCCAAACTCTGGATTCCAAAGGGGTGACGTGCAGCTTTTCGTAGTGCTCTACGGTTCCGTCCCGTTTGCAGAGATAACCTACATTGAAAAGCTTGTTTTCAATCATTTTTGGCATAGAACCGGTGACGATATTGATATTATAGGCTACGGACAATTTGGAAAATCTATCCCGAATCTCGTCAGTAAACTTGGCAAGCCCTCTTACGGCATCGGCTTCCGAAAGGTGATTGAACTCAGCCATGAGGGGGGCATTGAAAAGCTCGGGAAATAAGGCAAAATCAGACCGATAGCCAGATACTGCATCGATAAAATATTCTGCCTGCTGCATGAGCTCATCAAGGTTTTCATAGAGTCTCATTTGCCATTGTATCAACCCAAGCCGGACAATGGTTTTGTTGGGAAGAGGCTTTTTGGAAGGTTTTTCGTAATACACATTATTCCATTCCAGCATCACCGCAAATTCTTTCGAAGCTTTATCTCCTTCCAAGTAGTTGGTGAGAATTCTGCTCGGGTGAAAATCATTGGCCAATTGAAAGTTTAAAACCGGGTCGTAGATTTCTTTCATTCGCACCTTTTCCAGGTATTCTTTGGGGCTCATTTGATCTGAATATCGGTGATAATTGGGAATCCTCCCTCCAAATACAATTCCTTTCAGATTCAATTTTTCACAGAGTTCCTTGCGGTAGTCATACAATCTCCTGCCAAGTCTAAGCCCTCTGAATTCCGGTTTGATGAATACATCAATCCCGTACAAAAGATCTCCATCGTCTGCATGGGAGTCAAAGGTGAAATTCTCCGTCACATCCACATAGGTATGTTCCCCTTCCAAGAGATCTTCATGGACGATAATGGAAAGCGCACATCCTGCCAAGAAACCGTTGATTTTGATCACTACCTGACCTTCCGGAAATTTTGAAATCAGGGTCTCAATCTGGGCTTCTTTCCAATAGGCGTCCGGCATGGACCGATAGGAAGAAACCATAGCTTTTTTCAGTTCCTGATAGTCTGAGAGTTTCAATAACTCGAGCGCGATCGAATCGATTTTGTGTGGATTCATGGGGATGGTTTTGTCAAAAAAACTACTTTAACAAGCGGTCTAAGCTCAAGATTGTTCCCAATAGAACATTTGCCCCATTGGCGATGTCCTCTTTGGAAGAAAACTCCTCAGGGGAATGACTGATACCATCCTTGCTTGGAATAAAGATCATGCCCATTGGGGCTATTCGGGCCATTTCCTGTGCATCATGGCCTGCTCCGCTTGGAAGACTTTTGGCGCTGAGGCCAAGTATGTCCGCCTGATTTTTGATTACCTCACGGATCATGGGGTCTGCCAAAGCCGGTTTGCTGGCTACCTCGATATGCTCGATGTCCAATTGAGTTCCACTTTTTTCAGCTAATTCCTTTGCCTTAGATTCGATTTCTTTGTAGATCGTCCAGATTTTTTCAGAAGAAAGGTCTCTGATTTCAAGATTGAGTTTTACTTCTCCCGGGATTACATTTCCAGCCCCAGGGAAAGCTTGAATTTTCCCCACAGTCCCCACCTGCCTCCCTTCGAAAGAATTAACAATCCGATTGACTTCCAAGATCAACTCCGCCGCCGGAAGCATGGGGTCTTTTCGCATATTCATGGGCGTAGTGCCGGCATGATTGGCCTTGCCCTTGAACGAAATCTCCCACCATTCGATAGCGACTATGCCTTCGACCACACCGATATTCAGTTTTTCATTATAAAGATTTCCTCCTTGCTCGATGTGCAATTCCAAAAATGCGGCTATGTCACCCGGATTTCGCTTTATTTCTGGGATTCTTTCCGGATTGCCTCCAAGAAGCTTTATTCCTTCAGCTTGAGTCACTCCGGCATTGCTGACTACCTGTAGCGCTTCTTGGCTCAATTCACCCACAAGAGCACGACTTCCGATCACCCCTCCCTCTTCATTGGCGAAAACAATCACTTCCAAAGGATGATCGGTATAAAGTCTGTTTTCAGCTAAAACCTGGACCACTTCAATGGCACTCAGAGTACCCACAGGACCGTCGTAGTCTCCTCCGTTGGGGACTTCATCAATATGAGAACCAAAAGCGATGGGAGCCTTGTCCCGATCTCTTCCGGGCCTTTTTCCAATTATGTTTCCCGCAAAATCCACACGAACCTCCATACCAGCCTTAATCATTAGGTCTTTGATAAAACTTCGGGCCTCTATATCGTGTGAGGAATAAGCTACCCGGTCGCTGCCTCCTTTTTCATTTTTTCCATAGGTAGATAAGGTCATCAGGCTGGAATGCAGCCTATCCATGTTGACTTTGAGGTCTTGGGCGGTACTTTTTGGCTGAAAAACAAAAAGAACAAAAAGAAGGAGGAAAACAGGATACTTCATTTTCTTGAGTGGTAATGGAATTAGTATTTACAAAAAAGTCCCTCTTTTCAGAAGGACTTGAAGGTTTATTTCAACCAGGCGAGTTTGACTTCATCTGGGGCTTTTATCCGGTCTGCCAATCTCATGTACCTGTCTGCTAAGTTGGATAGGTAATCCTGTGCTTTTGCTGCCAGGTCATTGAGCCCTGTCACAGCCTCTACCTTCCAGTGGTCGACCAGGTGCTGAATGATTCGGGCATAATCCCAACCTGTGTAAATGCCCACTTTTTGGGTGATTTCTGAAAAATCCCTATACAAAGACTGTCTGCTACCGCCTTCACCCATGAGTACAGCAGGCATCACGATTTGCTTTCGCATCATTTTCTCAAAAGCAACCATGGCCCCACTGGGATCAATTTCAAAAATCTTAGACATAAAGGTCTTGTAGGCTTTTTCATGTCTGGCTTCATCTCCGGCTATGGTTTTGCAAATTCTCGCCAAAACATGGTCTCCGGCCTTGTCCGCCAGTTTTCCGGTGTTCACGTGAGAGATTTTGGTAGCTCTTTCCTGAAAGGAAGTGTAAATCATTGCCTGATAGGGATCAGATTCCGACTTAGGGTCAAACCCATTGGAAATCAGGCGATGGATAGTTTGCTCTACGGCTTTCATATCTACTCTTCCTGTCAGATAGAGGTACTTGTTTAGCAAGTCTCCGTGTCTATTTTCCTCTGCGGTCCATGCTTTGGACCACCTTACCCATCCTGAAGGAGAAAGTAGACTTCTCTCCTCGTTGATTCCTTCCAGAAGATTGAAATAGGTCTGATAGGAAGGCAACGCCTCCTCAGTGATCATATTCCCTACCAAAGAGGTCAATACTGTATCCGGAATTCCCTCTGCCCTCATTTGCAGAAGCTTGATATCTTCTAAAGCCTCTGGATTGGACATGTCTGGCAAGAAATCAGACGGCTGCCAGCATTCATCGGGATCCACCAGCACATTATCTACAGCATCGCCCACGATGGCATCCAGCTGGGAAATGACTTCCATATTTTTTTCCAGCTCGTAATTGATAGGTTTTGAACTCATAATATTCGGGTTATCTGACTCTTATCTTGAATTCTGGTTTGAATCCTTATAAAGGTAAGGACAATAATGCAGAATAGATATGTAAAAACTCTAATCCTCATTTGAGTTTCCATGAGTGGATTTAAACCTACTTGGAAATAAAAAAGGGAACTTATTCCAGCTCCCTTTCTTGAATATTGAATTTTGGCTTAGTAATCGAGCTTGTAGGCCGCTACTTTATTTTTGAAGAAGGTAGGCACGTATACCACCTTTTCGGCTGGGTTATATCCGATATCTGCGGTATTGGACTCTGCGGCTTTGGTGTCAAGCATATTGGTCTCTCCGTCTGCTGAGGCAAACCAAATTTCTCCCTGCCATCTAGAAGCTACAAAATTGCCGTCTCCCAAAATAATCAAGCCATCTCCGCCGGTTACCGTAGAGTTCACAATCGTAGTGGTGCCATCAGCATTCCATTTTTTCAGTCCAGAGGCATCCAATCCATAAATGGTCCCGTCATTGGCTACTGCTATCCCGTTTATTGAGGAATTTCCTTCGGAAATAGTGGAGATACTACCTTCTGCATAGGTATGGACCTTACCCGTATTCATGTCCGTAAAGTAAACGGTTCCGTTGTGGGCAGCCACGTCGTTAAGAAACTGCGCTCCCTCAACTTTCCATTTGTTTGAAATTGTAGCGGAAGCAATATCGATTTCTACAAATTCATCGATGTCGGTTACGTAAAGTTTTCCCTCAGAAATAGCCATGCCTTTTGGGGCATTCAATCCCGTCACCCAAGCAGGGTTGAGGATTTCTCCAGCCGTAGAAACGATCGCTATCGAACCTTTGCCGTCTTTTTCCAAGGGATCCATTCCTCCGATAGTGGACACATACAGGTTGCCGCTTGATGGGTCAAAAAGGACCGATTCATTGGTGATCAGTTCTGCGGGAGTTTCCCAAAGGAGAGTAAGGCTTGGTGTTTTCATAGCTGTGCTTTCCTCGGTAGCCATTTCTTCGGAGCTTTCTGTTTTGGGAGAAGAGCATTGAGCAAACAATAAGATGGCGCTTGCTAAAAGAATTCCTGATTTAAATTTGGTTTTCATTGTTTAGTTTTTGGTTAGTGTCCAGTTGTTTTGATTAAAAGAAGGTGGGGCTGTTTGCTGAAGTCGTTCGGCAATTTTATCCAAATACATGGTATTGTACCGAAGTCTGGTGATGTAGTTGGGTAGATTGGGATCTCCGTTCCAGCAATGCTCAGCCCGATCACCATAAGCAACCTCTCCAGCGTAAAAAGGGTTCTCGGTTTTTTCTAAAAATTCTTCGGTAAGGTACACTGCATTGTTGAGATAGTAATTGTCCATATCCCCGCAATAAATCCTGATTTTTCCTTCCAGTTTGGGTCCAAGCGTAGCCCAATCTCTCTCCATGATGTACCTCAGATCGAAGTTTTCTCTCCAATATGCTGCTACCTCTGAGTCGATCTCTCCGGTGTATTTATCCCAGATTGGCTTGGGATACCCATCTTCTCCTACAGGGGAGTAGACCGCCTGCCAAATGTCAAACTGATCTCCGGACCGGCTTTTTTCTCCTCCCAATGCCAGCTCTCGGTGGTTCATATCTATGACCATGGCATTGACATGCCCCAGGTAATTCCGGTGTCCTGGACGTGGGGTCTTTCTGAAATTTCCCTCTTTGAAATAGGCATTTTTGTCCTCATAGAGGTTGATGGATGTGTAGGCTCTGAAATCAATCGGGTCTGGACATGCGGCAAAGCACCCATTATATTCATCCGGATAAAAAACCTGCACAGCCAATGCCTCCCAGCCGCCCGTAGATCCTCCATAAAGAAACCGGGCCCATCCTTCTCCGATTCCCCGAAACTCCTTCTCGATATAAGGAATGAGCTCGTAGGTGATTGCATCGCCATAGGGACCCAAATTGGCCGAATTCACGGCATAGCTGTCATCGTAGTATGGGTTGGCATGCTGGATTTCGATCACTAGGAATCGCTTGAAGTCGGGAGAAATCCATTGCTGGTAGAAATCATAAGCCTCTTGCTGTTGCATTTTCTCATACCCATAAATGCCGAATCTCGCGCTGTAGTCATCCTCTCCCAAGTTGGGATCTGGTGGGCTTGTACGGAATCCTCCAAAGTCAGATGGGAAGTGCCCGTGATAAATCATCAGGGGATAATACTGATTTGGATTTTCTTCAAATCCTTCAGGAAGCAAGACATGGGCACCCAAATACATATCCCTCCCCCAAAATTCAGACAATTTCTCTGATTTGATTTTGATATGCTTGATGTATGGGGTGTCTTCCGGTTCGGTGACTGAAGGGATGATCTGGTCCAAGGTCAGGGAAAGCTCAGCTCCTTTTTCCCAAGTGATTTTTTTGGGAGTGGAGTAGATATTTTTTGGAGCTCGGGCCCATTGCCTGCCTTCCCCTTGATCCATGGGTAGCTTGACCACATGGCCGTCTGATCGGGTAAAGGTCTCGTATTTCTGGATGAAAGCCTGAACGGTGTATTCTCCCTCTGGAATATCTGCCAAGCTTTCGATTGGGTATCCAAAGCTCTCAGGGTCAAAAACCAAGGATTCCCCCGCCTGATAGTTTTCAAAGTCCATCCCAAAAACCTGATTTGTCCCCACATTGTCACTGATTCCGAATCTCGGTTCAGCTTCATGGTTGGTAGAAAAAATTAGAAGTAACCGACCGTCTTTCAGGTCCTCCTGGAGAGATTCTTCTATAAAAACAGAGACTGGGGAGTCGGTTGAGGGCTGACAAGCTCCCAAAAGTAAGTGTAGCAGAAAAAGGCCAAGTAAATTTTTCATGATCGGTGGGTTGGTGGAAAGGAAATTTACACAAAATCTATCGTTTGTTCTGATCCCTTGCTCTAGCATCAATAGGTACTCAAAGAAAATTCTGTTTTATTAGCCATTTATGGATATTTTGACGACCGACTTCAGAATACTTCTAGTTTTAGCTTTGAAAAAACCACCATATGAAAAAATACCTTAGCCTAATTGCTCTAGCGGGAATGATCTTTTCCTGCGAAACCAAAAGTCCTCAAATCGATTACACCCAACTCTCCGATGCAGAGCGTTTGGAAATTGCCAAAGAAATCGCCCAATCCACCATCATGGTGGATGGACATGTGGATTTGCCCTATCGGATGAAAGTGGGGGGATTTACACTTCAGAGGGAGATTTTGGACGTGTCAGTCCGTACTCCAGATGGAAATTTTGACTATCCCCGCTCCAAAGAGGGGGGATTGGATGCCCCTTTTATGTCTATCTATATTCCAGCTGGAAATCAGGCTATTTCCGGAGCATCCAAGGCATTAGCCGATTCCCTGATTTTGATGACCGAACGATTGGCGGCTACTTTCCCGGATAAGTTTGCCATGGCATATAGCCCGGCAGATATTGAAGCCAATTTTGCCAAAGGGCTGATTTCTCTACCCATGGGAATGGAGAACGGTGCTGGCATCGAGGATGACTTGGCCAATGTGGAATACTTTCACAAAAGAGGAATTCGCTACATCACTTTGACTCATGGGAAGGATAATCTGATCGGTGATGCTAGCTATGATTCTACGGGTACTCACGGAGGACTGAGTGAATTTGGGGAAAAAGTAGTGGCTGAAATGAATCGTGTAGGAATTATGGTGGACTTGAGCCATGTTTCGGATAATACCTTTCGGGACGCCTTGGCCATCACCCAAGTTCCGGTGATCGCATCCCACTCCTCTGTCAGGAAGTTCACTCCGGGTTTTGAGCGAAACATGAGCGACGAACTGATTCAGGCCATGGCCAAAAACGGTGGAGTGATGATGATCAATTTTGGAGGAAGCTTTATCGATTCTGCCTATGCTGCCGGATCAGCCAAGGTTCGGGAGCATTTGGTGAATTATATGGCCGAAAACAACCTTAGCCGGTCCGATTCTTCTTTCAGAGCCTATGCTGAAGCTTATGCAGCAGCCAATAATCCCTTCCCAACGGTACAGCGGGTAGCCGACCATATCGACCATGTGGTTGATTTGGTAGGAATTGATTACGTCGGCTTGGGTTCTGATTTCGATGGGGTGGGGGATTCCTTGCCGACCGGATTAAAGGATGTATCCATGTTCCCCAACCTAATTGCAGAATTGCTGAAAAGAGGCTATTCCAAGGAGGACATAGAGAAGATCTGCTATAAAAATATTTTCAGGGTTTGGAAAGCGGTAGAGGATTTCGCTGCCAGCCAAGGCTGATTGTAAAATTAGATGCTCAGATAGCTCCTGATTCCTTCGAGTCGGGAGCTTTTTTGTTCAAAAGAAGTCCAAAAAAATATTTCGTTTTCATTTGATTTTCTGTCAAAATTTCCTCATCAAGGCATTTTACCTCTCTTTTGCAGACATTTTGGCTGAAAAAATAGATTGGAGGTGGTTTTGTTATTGGGAGTGGTATAGAAAAGATCAAGCAACTAAACCACTAGCAATACATGGATTTTAAGCAATTCACGATTAAGTCTCAAGAGGCAATCCAAAAAGCTGCGGAGTTGGCGATGGCATCGGGGCAACCCAACATCGAACCAGCGCATTTGCTTAAAGGGGTGTTTTCTGAGGATGAAAATGTCACCGATTTTGTGTTCAAAAAACTTGGTGTCAATAAGCAACTACTCACGCAAAAGCTCGAGGAGCAATTGAGTAAACTTCCCAAAGTCAGTGGAGCCAATCAGCAGCCCTATCTATCCGGGCCGGCTAATCAGGCTTTGACCAAAGCCAAAGATTACCTCAAGACTTTCGGGGACGAATTTGTCGCCATAGAGCACTTGCTCTTGGGGATTTTGGCAGGAAACGAAGCTACTTCCCAGCTTTTGAAAGATCAGGGATTGGCTGAAAAGTCCCTCATCGAAGCTATCAAAGAACTTAGAAAAGGCAATAAAGTGACCGATCCCAATGCAGAAAGCAAATACAGGGCTTTAGAGAAGTACTCCAAAAACCTGAACGAATTGGCCAAAAAGGGTAAAATCGACCCGGTCATCGGCCGAGATGAAGAAATCAGACGGGTGCTGCAGATCCTGGCAAGACGCACCAAAAACAACCCTATTCTCCTCGGAGAACCCGGTGTGGGTAAGACAGCGATCGTCGAGGGACTGGCACAGCGAATCGTCTCCGGTGACGTGCCGGAAAATCTGAAAAGTAAATCCCTGATCTCTCTGGACATGGGCTTGCTGGTCGCAGGCGCTAAATATAAGGGAGAATTTGAGGAGCGACTTAAGGCGGTGATCAAGGAAGTGACGGATTCGGATGGAGAGATCATTCTCTTTATCGATGAGATCCATACTTTGATCGGTGCAGGAGGTGGAGGAGAAGGGGCCATGGATGCAGCCAACTTGCTCAAGCCAGCTTTGGCACGTGGTGAACTCCATGCCATCGGTGCGACTACGCTAAAGGAGTACCAAAAATACATCGAGAAGGACAAAGCATTGGAGCGAAGATTCCAAGCCGTGATCGTGGATGAACCGGATGCAGCAGACGCCATTTCCATCCTTCGAGGCATCAAGGATAAGTATGAACTTCACCATGGGGTTCGAATCAAAGACGATGCGGTCATTGCGGCTGTTGAGCTTTCGCAGCGATACATTTCAGATCGATTCTTGCCCGATAAAGCCATCGACTTGATGGATGAGGCAGCTGCTAAACTGAGAATGGAGATCGATTCTTTGCCTCAAGAGCTGGACGAACTCAACCGGAGAATTATGCAACTGGAAATCGAGCGAGAAGCAATTCGACGGGAAAATAATAAGGATAAGGAGGTGGTTTTGAGTAAAGAAATCGCAGAATTGTCCGAAAAGAGACAGTCCGTAAAAGCCAAATGGGAAAGCGAGAAAGCCGTGATCATGGGCATTCAGCGTGAAAAAGAGGCCATCGAAAAACTGAAATTGGAAGCGGAACAAGCCGAGCGTGCAGGGGATTTTGGAAAAGTAGCTGAGATCCGTTACGGCAAAATCGTCGAGGCTGAGAAAAAGCTCGAATCCTTCAAAAGCCAATTGGCAGAAATGCAGGCTGGTTCCCCCCTTCTCAAAGAAGAAGTGGATCAGGAAGACATCGCCTCTGTCGTATCCAAATGGACCGGAATTCCGGTTTCGAAAATGATCCAATCCGAGCGGGAAAAGCTACTTCATTTGGAAGATGAGCTTGGAAAAAGAGTTGCCGGTCAGCGGGAAGCCATTGCAGCCTTGTCCGATGCGGTTCGCAGAAGTCGTGCAGGTTTGCAGGATCCAAAGCGTCCGATTGGGAGTTTTATCTTTATGGGTACTACCGGGGTCGGAAAGACCGAATTGGCGAAAGCCTTGGCGGAATACCTTTTCAATGACGAAAATGCAATGGTGCGTATCGATATGTCGGAGTACCAAGAACGACATGCAGTCAGCCGATTGGTGGGAGCACCTCCGGGATACGTTGGTTATGATGAAGGAGGCCAATTAACAGAAGCCGTAAGGAGAAAGCCTTACTCCGTCATCTTGCTGGATGAGATCGAAAAAGCCCATCCGGATGTCTTTAACGTTCTCCTACAAGTACTGGATGATGGCCGTTTGACCGACAATAAGGGTCGTATCGCCAATTTCAAGAATACGATTATCATTCTGACCACGAATATCGGTTCGCATCTGATTCAGGAGCGATTTGCTGAGATGGAGGAGTGGAACAAAGAGGAAATTCTTGAAAAAACCAAAACAGAAGTCTTCGATTTGCTTAAGAAGACAGTACGACCGGAATTCCTCAACCGAATCGATGAAACGATTATGTTTGAGCCGCTCAACAAGCAGATCATTCGTAAAATCGTCGACATCCAATGGAGAGAAATCCAAAAGCGGCTTTCTGAATCCAACATTGAGATAGAGGCAACCAAAGAAGTTTTGGATTATCTTGGGGAAGTAGGATTTGATTCACAGTTTGGTGCGAGACCTTTGAAAAGGACCATGCAGCGTTTGATTTTAAATGAGCTTTCCAAGCAGATTTTGGCAGGCTACATCAAGAATGACTCAGCGGTCTTGGTGGATTTGGATGCTGATAAGCAAGTGTACTTCAAAAATGTAGACGCTGCTGTTGAGGTGGAGTAAATCCATTTTACTGATCATTTTAAACCCCCGATCTCGTATTGAGGTCGGGGGTTGTTTTTATCCCCCAATCCAAGCCATTTCATTTCCCGAATGAATCAATTCAAACCTTGCTTCATGATAGAATTTTGGCCAAGAAGCGGGAGATTTTTGAGGTTCTAGCATTTAACTGACTGAATTCACGTTAATTCCGTCAGTAAGGTGACGGAATTCATGTAAACTCCGTCAATTGTCTATTTCTTTTCTCTTGACTTTACTTTTTATCCCAACTTTTCCCAGCCTTTTGTAAATTACTGCTTACCACCAAACCCAAACAATCATGCGATTTAAATTCATCCCCATTTTGCTGGGATTGCTTTTGCTTTTTTCACCCGAAAGTGTCTTTTCACAGAAATCCAAAAAGAAAAACGAGACTGCTCCGGCAGCAACTTTTGACACCGCTCTTTACAATGCCATGGAGTTTCGTCTCGTGGGGCCATTCAGAGGAGGTAGAGCCACCGCAGTAGCAGGTGTAGTTCAGGAACCCTTGACTTTTTATCAAGGTTCGGTCGGGGGGGTCTGGAAGACCACCGATGCCGGTGAAAGCTGGTTTAATGTCTCCGATGGTTTTTTCGGAACCGCTTCTGTCGGTGCGATTACCGTAGCAGAGTCAGATCCGAATGTAGTCTATGTAGGGATGGGAGAAGCTCCCGTTCGGGGAGTGATGACATCTCATGGAGATGGAGTCTACAAATCAGTGGATGGAGGAAAAACCTGGAAGCACATGGGGCTTTCCGAAATCCGACAAATCTCCAAAATTGTGGTTCATCCAAGCAATCCGGATCTGGTTATCGTCGGCGGACAGGGAAGTCCCTACGGTGCAACCGATGCCCGGGGAATCTACCGCTCTGAGGATGGAGGGGAAACTTGGAAGAAGGTCCATTATGTGGACGAAAACTCGGGAGTTTCCGACCTCAGCATGGACATGACCAATCCACGAATGATCTATGCCGCTTACTGGGATCATCGCCGCTTCCCTTGGAAAGTCCAAAGTGGAGGTCCGGGTTCGGGAATCTACAAGTCTTCGGATATGGGGAAAACTTGGACCAAGCTGAGCGAAGGTCTTCCTAAAGGAGTGATGGGGAAAATCGGGATTTCAGTTTCCCGTGCCAATAACAATATCGTCTGGGCAATTATCGAAGCAGAAGACGGAGGCCTATATCGATCCGATGATGCAGGAAAAACCTGGAAATTGGTCAATGAAGACCGATTGCTTCGCGCACGCTCTTGGTATTACATGCATATTTTGGCTCATCCTACCGAGCCTGAGACAGTCTACATCATGAATGCGCCTTTGGTGGAGTCCAAGGATGGGGGTAAGACTTTTGTAAATCTGCAAACCCAACACGGAGATAATCATGCGCTTTGGATCAACCCTATGCATCCCCAATACATGGTCAATGCCAATGATGGAGGAGGAAATGTCACCATCGATGGTGGAAAAAATTGGTCTCGTCAGGACAATCAGCCCACCGCTCAATTCTACCGCGTGAATGTGGATAAGCAATTCCCTTATCGCATTTATGGAGGTCAGCAGGACAATTCTTCCGTATCCATTGCTTCCCGCGCCAATGGTTCAGGAATTGGTTGGGAGGAGTTTTATCCTGTGGGTGGTTGTGAATCGGCTTACTCTGCTTTCGATCCGGAAAACCCTATTTTTATCTATTCGGGTTGCTATCAAGGGATTATTACTGAGTGGAATGCAAAGACCAAGCAGGAAAAGGACGTGATGGCCTATCCTTACCAGGGCTTGGCTTCCAAGCCAGCCGAAGTCAAGTATCGCTTCAACTGGAATGCACCCATCATCGCTTCCAAGCATGATCCTTCGGTGATTTACCATGCTGGAAATGTGATCTTGAAGACGACCAACCGTGGCTTAAGCTGGGAGGAAGTTTATCCGGATCTGACTAAAAATGATCCAGCCCATTTGGAATATGGCGGAGGACCGATTACCAATGAGGGAGCCGGTGGAGAGGTTTTCCACACGATTATGTATTTGGCAGAATCTCCTCATACTCCAGAGGTCTTGTATGCTGGTGCGGATGATGGTTTGCTTCATGTCACCCAAGATGGAGGCCAAAGCTGGTCCAATATCACCATCCCCAATACTCCGGAAGGCATGGTCAATCAGATCGAGGTATCTCCTCATGATCCAGCGACCGTTTATGTGGCCTTTACCAGTTACAAATACAATGACTTCACCCCTCATATTTTCAAATCGACCGATTACGGCGCCACATGGACCCGCTTGGTGAATGGTATTGCGGAGGAAGCTTTTGTTCGAGTGGTGCGGGAAGATCCTAACCAAAAGGACTTGCTTTATGCTGGAACAGAAACTGGTCTCTATGTCTCTTTCAATGGAGGCCAACAATGGGAAAAATTCCAGCAGAATCTGCCGGTAGTGCCCATCAATGACCTGATGATTCAGGATAATGATATGATTATCGCCACTTCCGGAAGGGCATTTTGGGTGATGGATGATTTGAATCCGCTGTATGAACTGAAAGCTGCCGCAGACGCTGACTTCTACGTTTACGAACCTGAGGCTGCGATTCGTGATTTTGCTTTCCGTGGAAATGATCCCCAAGTAGGGCAAAATCCTTATCCCGGATTTTCAGTGATGTATTACCTAAAAGAAAATGTGGATTCGGTGCTTTTGGAAGCCGAATTTCAGAATATGAGAGGAAAAGTGCTACGCAAATTCACGACCGATTCGGAAGCCAAAACCGGGAAAATCAAGAAGAGAACTGGTATGAATCGCCTGAACTGGGATTTGAGTTTGGATTCCTTTGAGTCAGTTAAAGGAGTATTTTCTGGAATTGGTTCTTCTGCTCAGCGTGTAATTCCCGGTAAATACAAATTGGTGATGCGCTACGGGGACCAAGAAATCAGCAAGGAAATCGAAGTAAAACCTGATCCAAGATGGACGGTTATGGCGGCTCAATACCAAGAGCAGGATGCTCAGTTGACGAGCCTTCGAGAGGCGATCATGGATACCCGTTCGATGGCTGAAGATTTACGCAGTATTCGAGCACAAATCACTGATTTGAAGATCCGAGTCGATTCAGAAAAGTATGAGGCTTGGCATAATCAGGCCAAAGAAGTGCTGACAGCTATCGATGAAGCTGAGTCAGAATTGATTCAGACTAAGCAGAAGACCTTCCAGGATGTAATCAACTTCCCGAATAAACTGGATGCCGACCTCTTGCATATCTATGGAGCAATCAATGAAGGTGAACCTCCGATCACCGAGGGCCAAAAGCAACGAGTCAAAGATCTTATGGATGTTTATGAAAAAGTCAAAGGGCAAGTCGAAGGGGTAATGGCTTCTACCCAAGCCTTAGAAAAGTCCATGATCGACCAAAAAATTCCGATTTTAGGGCCGAAGAAGGACTAAGATTAAGGCCTGGATCACAATTCCAGGCCTTAACTTTTTCCATCCTCACAGGTTTTTACATCATGCACGAACACTACTTCCAATGTCCCCATTGCTTTCAGGAGATTTCTATGTTGCTTGATCCCTCGGTTTCCAGGCAGGAGTACATTGAGGATTGCGAAGTTTGCTGCAATCCCATAGAGCTTCAGGTGGAGTTTGAAGAGGGAGAATTGGTTTATTTTGAAGCTAACTCGATCGAGCAATAATGCTTTTTCAGGAAACAGATACTTTGGAAGAAATCTGGCAAGCGGTCAAGCACGAATTACATCGCGGGGCTTTGGATGTCAAGCACCCCTTTCATTGGGTGAATTTGGGGACGGTTTCCGGTGATTTTCCCTCAGTTCGAACGGTGGTGCTAAGAAAGGTAAGTGAGGAACTTCACTTTTTTGTCTACACCGATTACCGATCCGAGAAATGTTCGGATTTGAAGTCCAACCCGAATGCGACGCTTCATTTCTACCATCCCAAAAAGCAGGTTCAAATCCGGGTAAAGACTCAAGCTAAGCTTCATTTTCAGGATGACTTGGCTAAAGAAATATGGAAAATAATTCCCGTCCACCGAAGGTCAGAATATACCGGTGCCCAAGCTCCGGGAACACTCATTTCCCTTCCTGAAGATGGCTGGACAGTAAGTAATCCGGAGAATCACTTTTGCTGCGTCTTGGAATTTTCTCCGATGGAAATCGAGGTTTTACAGCTTCGAAGAGAAGGGCACTTTCGGGTGATGTTTTCCAAGGATAAGGATTGGAAAGGGGCTTGGTTGGTTCCTTGATTTTTGGCGTGGTTTTACTTTCCAGAAAGTATTCTCATCAACTCCTGAATTGAAATTGCCGGAATAGAAGAGGATTTAAAATCTTTAAGATTTCGGGTTATGATATAATCCACGTCTCCAATTTGCTCTGCGGTGCTGATTTGTATCGCGTCTTCAAAATCCCTGTGATGAGACTTTAGAGCGGTCAAAAAGCCCTTTACAGTTACATCCGCGATCTGAATCATTTCGGCTAATTCGAGTAAAGTCCCTCTCCACTTTTTGTCCTCTACAAACTTTTTCAAAACATAATGGGTATTGGCCAAAACGTGGGTGGAGGTGAAAAGCTCAATTTTTCCGTCTTCAGCAAGTTGAAAAAGGGATACTGCTTCTTGGGTAAATGGCGTCCGATTAGTCAAAAAATCAATGATAATATTGGTGTCCAAAAAAAGCTTCATCTCAGGTGCTTTTCTTCTAGGCCTTTTCTCAACTCTTCCTCCCAATCAAAGTCAGTAGGAACTTCAATTTTTCCTGAAATACGTTTGATTTTCGCTGAAATTTGCGTGGATGAGGATTTCTCGGTCAGGTTTTCAAAAAATTCTTCCACCAGACTCGAAAGACTTTTTCCGGTTTGGGCGGCATAGATTTTTGCTTTTTCAATGATGTCTTCATCTAAAGAAAGAGTAAGCTTTTTATTCATACGTATAAAATTAATTCTTGTACGTGAATTTTTCAAGCTTAGTCCATTTTTTGATCAGACATTCCACCAATAGGTGAATTTCAGCACGATTGAGCGGTTTTTGGTATAAAATGGTGCGGGTAGATAATTATCCGTGTACACGATAAAAAGATCGGAAGCAGGCTGGAATCTCCACTGGAAGCGGGTATTCAAGTTGATGTTTTTGATCTGCTCATTGTATTGGACAAAGGCTGTGAAGAAGAGCGTGTTGGTCATCGTCACATCTACCCTGGGGCCGACCAACCAAAAATTGGTCGTATTCCAAGGCTCTGGGAGCACGATCCGGTTGTAATTGGTGCTCATGGCGATGCTGACATAGGGCTGGAATCGATAGCCCAGCTCTGTGCTGATATTGTACCGATCCCCATCGGCGTAGTAGCCACCCATCCGAGTGGAAAAGCTGTAAGTGAATAGACTTTGAGGCTTGGAAGCATACTCGGTGCCCCAAGCTCTCCAAGTGTGAATGGTTCCTGCGGGCAGTGTTTCTCCCGAGAAATTGGTTGGGTCAAAAGGCCGTTGCAGCTTTACAAAATCATAACCGGCCCAAAGCATGAATGTACTTTGGCTTCTCCATTTGACATTGTAGGCTGCATAGGTGGTATTATCCGTTTGCTCGCCGGTAGTATTGAAAAAGAAAGTGGTTCCTAAATCAGGTCCATGAGAAAGGATCTTTTCACTTTTGGGAAACCAGCGATAGCCGACCGTCGGGCTGATTTTATAAAAGCCGTTTCTGGGTACAAAGCCCACCTCAGCAGTGTAGTTTTCAGATACATACTCATGCTGCCAGTTCCAGGTTAGGTTTCCTGAAGCATAGCGGAGATTGGCGGCATGGACAAAGCCTTCCTGTGTCCCATCCGGCCCAAAGCTTTTCAGCAGCATAGCTTTTCCAGTCCAGAGATTATTGGAGGAAGCCAAGTTGTATTCCAGTCCTGCATTGCGGTTGAATTGGCTGTAGACTGGATGCTCAGATTCAAGGTCCGGGTTGTAATTCAGGGATTGTTTGTTGATCAGGATGCCGGTGATATTGGAGCGGGCACCGACCTGTCTTTGCAAAGCCAGCACGGTGAAGTTTTGGGAAGGAAGGCCTTCTGAGTCGACGGCTCCCGTTTGCATATTCATGGCACCTATGCGCCAGTCCTTGTTGATCTTTCCACTGAGTCGGGCTCCAAACTGGATGGGCGCATTGAGACCGATTCTTCTGGAGAAAAATGGCCGGATAGTGCTGTAGCCGAAGTTGGCGAAGAGGTCTCCGTTTTCCAGAAAAAACTGCCTTCGTTCGGGGAAAAAGAGCTCAAAACGATCCAGATTGGTCACTTGGCGATCGACTTCTACCTGAGAAAAGTCCGGGTTCACCGTCAAGTCCAGATTCAATGAAGAAGTCAGGGCAATCTTGGCATCCATTCCAAACTCTCTCCGATACTGGGTTTCTCCCTCCGATTCGAAATCTTTGGACACTCCTCCCAACAGGTAAGGGATCACCGAAACATTGGCTCCTGCTTCCGGAGGGGCCTCATCCCAAACCAAAACGCCCGTGTAAGCCAAAGAAGCAGAAGGAAACTGGCGGGGTACAGGTGCCCATCCTGACTTTTCGGTCGCTTTCAGATCCAGTCGGGAAAAGTTGATTCCCCATTCTTTGATACCCTTTTTATACCGGATGGACTTGAAAGGAATTGCCGCTTCAAAAATCCATTTGTCTTCGTAATTGCTGACTTTGGAGGTCCATTTGTTATCCCAGCTCAAATCCACCGATCCTCCGTTGAACATGATTCCATCCCATTGGGCTCCGGCAGCATTTGCCCCGAAGGTGAAGCCGTTGGTCTGATCATCAAATGGGTCCATGAATAGCAGGAAGTTGTCGTTTTTACCAAAAGAGAAATCTCTTCGAAGCGACTCGACCATGTAAGGTCCCTCCAACAGATGATGATTGACCACGATGAGATATAGATTTTGATCATCGTAAGTCATCCGGACGTCCGTCTGCACCTGTGCAAAGCTGGTATCCATCGGTGTGATCATAAAAAAATCAGAGGCCACTTCAGCCTCTTCCCAAGCTTGCTCATCCATCACTCCGTCGATCAAAATTGGAGATGTAGCCCGCTTCATTTGAAGGCGGTAGGCATCATTGATTTTTTGAGCCTGAACGTGACTATTGCAAACTAGAGAAAGGAAGAGAAGTAAAGCGGTAAATCGGAGCATAGCATTTAGCCTTCCAAAATTGGGAAAGGATGGCTTGGATTTTAGTGACAGGAGTCGCAAAAGGGAGGGGTTTATGGATTGATTTGGTAAGAAAAAGTCAGATTGATCTGTCGTCGGATAAACTGTGAGTCTCCTTCGGTGAAGAAGTTTTCTCCCTCGATGATGTAGCGGTTTCTTCGGGAATTGAAGATGTCATTGGCAGTCAGGATCAGTCTACCCCGCTCCTGCATAATCTGCCTGCTTGCGGATAGATCAATGAAGAAAATGCCTTTTCGGACTCCTTGGGCTGTTTTTTGACGGGCATCGTAGTTTGCGCGAAGCTGCAAATCCCATCCTCCATCCAAGGTGAATCTTGATGTCTGCCGGGCAAGGAATGAGGTAGTCCTTGCCTCAAAGTCTGCCTGAATATTACTTCCGTCAATATTGGCATGGAAGAAATTCAGGTTCAGATCCAGCTTCCACCAGTCTTTGGGCCGGTAATCGGCACTGAATTCCAGGCCAAAGGATTTTTCCCCATTCAGATTGTAAGGCAAAGTGGTCGCAAAACCTTCCTCATTCACCGTTCGGATCCGCTCGATTTTATCTACCGTGTTTCGGAAGTAGGCCGTGGAAAACAGGGTTCCTTTCTCGAAATACTTGATGTGTCCCAACTCAAAGGCATCGGTAAATTCCGGATCGAGATCAGGGTTGCCACTGAAGAAATTTCGCTGATCGGAAAAAGTCACATAGGGGCTGAGGTCATTGTAAACCGGTCTTCTCACTCTTCGGGAGTAGCTGAGTTGGAAGGCGTTTTCCTCGGAGACATTGTAAGTCAAATGAGCACTTGGGAAAAGATTGGTGTAGTTTCTGGGGTTGCGCTCGTTGGTTTCTGCGAGGATGGTTTCCACATCGGTATGCTCTACGCGAAGCCCTGCCTGATAGGTCCAGTCTCCGGTTTTGTTACCGAGGATTCCATAGGCTGCGAGGATATTTTCATTGTAGAGGAAAATATTGTCCAGTCCGGGCAAGGGAACCAATTCCCCGCTTTCGTTTTCTTCGGAAACAATGAAGTCATTTTCCATTTCCCGAAAGCTGGTCCGCAGCCCGGTTTCGAATTTGCCCTCCGAGCCTATGGGTTTGACATAATCGAGCTGAAAGAGGTACTGATTTTCAAATTCATCATTCAAAGAAGTCTGAAGCAGATCTTCCTCGGGTACCGGCTGTCCATTTGCATCAAAGCGGAATTCGGTGAATAGCTGATCGGAATTTTCCCAGTAGTTCAGATAGGTGAAATTAGCCGTCAGTTCATGTCCTTTTTGCCCAAAAATCCGCTTGTAGTTTAATGCTATTTCTGAATTGGGTTCTTTTTCTTTTTCATCCTGTCTTCGCAATGAATAGCCTTGAAAATTATCTAAAGAATTCAGGTAATCATCGTAGCGAATGTCGGTGATTCTACGGCCGTCAGTTCTTCTCCAGAGGTAGGAAGCGGTGAAAATGCTCTGCTCCGAAAAGAAATAGTCCAATCCTCCCCGAATGCTGTTGTTCCAGCCTCGGAGTTCACCGGCATTGGCCTGACTGAGAATAAGTGTTTCCGCGTTTTCATACACTTCCTGATACTGCTCACTGACGTAGGGCTGATAGCGTCGGGCAAAGCTGTAATTGATAAACCAGTTGATGCGGTTTTTACGGTAATTCAGATTGGTGGAAAAGCCCAAATTAAGCGGGGTACCTGCAATCACCTCAAAGGAACCGTTAAAACCCTGATTGCTGTCTTTTTTCAGAATGATGTTGATGACTCCGGCCATCCCTTCGGCCTCATAGCGGGCGGAGGGATTGGTGATCACTTCGACTCGCTCCACCATGTTGGCCTGAAGCTGACGAAGTCCTGCCGATCCCCTGAAACTGACTAATCCGGAGGGCTTACCGTCAATCAGAATGCGTACGTTGGAGGAGCCCCGCAAACTCACATTACCTTCCGTGTCCACAGCCACGGAGGGTAAATTCATTAAAATATCCGTGGCCGTGCCTCCTGCGTTGGCCAGGTCTTTTCCCACGTTGAATACCCGCTTGTCCAAAGAAAGCTCCATCAAGGTCTTCTCCCCTTGGACGACTACTTCATCCAGTTTCTGATCAGATGCTTGAAGGGTGACAGTTCCTAAATTGACATTTGCATCGGCTCTGGAGAGCGCGAACACTGAGCTTTTGAAGGAGTCAAAACCCATAAACTCCACCAAAGCATAAAACCTTCCCAGAGGAAGGTCAATGGAAAAGCTTCCGTTGTCTTCTGTAATTCCACCGCCTATCAAACTGTCCCCTTCAGAAAATACAGCAATTGAGGCAAAAGGTAAGGCTTTTTTGGACGATTGATCTTGGACGACCCCTCGGAGTTTTCCTTGAGAAAAAACGGACCCACTTCCCAAGAGCAGGAGTACGAAGACGGCAAAGAATTGCCGAAAGTGGTTTTTTGGGCGGAGCATAGGTGTATAGGCTGGGCAGACAAGTGTTGGCTTGCCAAATTTGGTGTTGAAAAATACCGTGTTTTTTGTGGATATGTTTTCCCTTTGTGATCAATGGCGGCAGAAAATTTTGAATTGACAAAAGTGGGGATTTGACTGTTTTCGGTAAAAACTATTCAGCGACACTTACTGTCAAAAGTTAGTTCGATAATTCTTTTGCCCGTAGATTTATTCCTGTAATCAATTCAATATCAAGGATGTGGATAGCAAGCAAAAATGGCTTTATTTCAATCGTTCAGCACAGGGATAAGCCAGATCAGGTACTTTTTCGAGCTCGGGTAAAAAAGGATTTGGAATCACTTTTTCCGAAGGAAAGAATCATCGAAACTCCCGAAGCGGACTATGGCTACCGGGTCCATGTCAGTAAACAGGAAGCGGTATCGGTCATTTCTCAGCAGGTGTGGGAAATAGACTATCCAAATTTCAAAAATGCCATCGCTCAGAACCCGGAGCAGCGAGACAAACTGTCTGCCTATCATGACATTTGGGGAGTGATGTGGGATTATGCCAAGAACCACTGATTGTCATGAAAGTAATATTTGTCATCGGACCAAGTGGGGTAGGAAAGAGTAGTTTTATTGAGCGGGAGTATGCCGAAAAGAGAGAGGTCTGCATTTTCAATATAGCGTGGAAAGCAAAAGAGCTTTTTGGAAGCTTTCAAGCGATGGAAGATGAAGATCAAGAGCTGCATGCCATCAATGCTTCCTGCAGCGAAGCATTGATGGCCCTGATGGAGGGGAAGGAAGTAGTGGTCGAGTACTACACGGATGGCTATGATGATGGTCTCTTTGCGATGATCAAGAAAGCTAAATTTCTGGGGATAAGAACCGAGGTGATTGCGCTGACTTGTGAAGCGGATGTGGCTTGGAACCGGGTTCAAAAAGCTGGATTGGACTATTTTCCTTCAAAAAGGATAAAGGAAGATACCGAACTCATCTTCATGGGAGTGCTGGAAGATGTGGAGTTCAATTTGGACTTTGATCGAATTTGTGAAATCGGCGGGGAAGGAGGCACGATCAGTTTTTTCCGATTCAACAAGGGAAATCGGGATCGGTTTTTCTTCACTTCGGATGAGAGTGGATATTTTGACTTTGAACCTGACTATGAGTTTGAGAAAAAAGACGGGGTCAACTACATCGAGGAGTTCGATGAATTTAATGAAGCGTTTGCGGCCCTTTTGAGGAAGTATCCGATTTTCGGGTTGGTGCCCATTGAAGTCCATTCACGGTACAAATCCGAATTTCGCGCGGCCTATCTGCTGTTTTTGGCAGAGAAGTCGACACTCCAAACCAATGAAAAATGGAATTTCTATCTAAACTAAGCATATGATGAACTATCAGGAAAAAGTAAGAGAGGCTTTTGAAATACTGGAAGACGCCAAAATCAAGGTCTTCACAGCACTGATCCAGGTGGCCATGTCCTCAGAGTATCAGGATATTGACGAGTTGCTTTCGGATGAAAAGAATTTCTCTTTTCGCATTTCCGATTTTGGCCATGCTACAGACCCAAATATCAATACCCTGCACCATGTGGTCAGGATTATGGAAATAGCTGAAGAAGAAATGATCGCCTGGAATGGGCAAAACAACCTCAATCTGCAGGGGAATGGGTGATAATTAGCTTTCCAAACCGACTAAATACCCGGTGTAAAGTAAGTAAGAGCTCAACAGGACTAAGGCTTCCCATCGGTCCAGTTTGTGACGCTTTCCGGTAAACATGGCAAAGAAAAGAAAAACAGTACCTGCTCCCAATATGTAGAGATCTGTATTGAAGGAGACATTAAACTCCAAAGGACGAATCAGGGCGCTAACACCGAGAATAAGGAAAATGTTGAAGATATTTGATCCCACAATGTTGCCGATCGCGATATCGGCATTTTTTCGCATGGCCGCCACTACCGAAGTGGCGAGTTCGGGAAGAGAAGTTCCGGCTGCCACAATGGTGAGTCCGATTATTTTTTCACTTACGCCTAAGGATTGGGCCATGGAGACTGCGTTGTCTACGACCAGTTTACCTCCCCCTACAAGACCTGCCAGTCCTACCGCGATCAAGGCCCATATTTTCATGTTGGAGTAATCTTTCGCTTCTACCTGCTCGGTCTGAGGGTCGGATTTGAGCTGGGTGGCTACGTAATACAAAAAGCCGGCAAAACATACCAGCAAGATCAGACCATCCAAGCGGGAAAGTAATGGGGATTCAGAAAGGAAGAAGTTATTCACCAAGAAAAACAATCCTATCGCTGCCAACAATGAAAAAGGGATTTCTTTCCAGACAGTACTGGATTGAACAGAAAGAGGAATGATCAAACCTGAGATTCCCAAAATGACAAAGAGATTGAAATTATTGGAACCGATCACATTCCCAAAGACGATGTCCGGATAATTGCCCGAAGCAGCGACTACATTGACTACCAGCTCCGGAGCTGAGGTGCCAAAAGCCACAATCGTCAGGCCTATGGCCAGGTCCGAGACCTTCTTCTTTTTGGCCAGAACGGAGGCTCCATCCACGAGCCAGTCGGCACCTTTGACCAATAGCACCAAGCCCACAATCAGAAGAATAATCTGGAGTATCATCGAACAGAATTTTAAGGAAATTGAAAATTTTGCCTTACATAAATTCATCAAAGCTAAGTGGATTTTTCTGACACTTCATCTTGGATTATTGAAATTATTTTTGATTCGGATTAGAGATTATTAAACACTGGTAATCAGTAGTTTGAAATTATTTTTAGATAGAAGCTAAACCTGAAAATCAACAGAAATCTATATTTCCTTTGGCAAAAGATATTCTCTTTTTGGTCCATTTCCAGCTTTGATTTGAAGGGGATCGCTATCCCGATTGCAGGTGGGCTTGGTGTTGCCTTTTTCGGAAAATGAAAGGCTGATCGGAATTGAAAACAGGAAGATTGGCTTAATTCGAGCTTCTTACGGATGTTGTTTTCGAAAGAATGCCTTCTGGCCTTGGATTCAGGTGAATGCGGTGATTGGGCTCCTGGTCCATTTTTTATGGGGATTACTTTGAAAAAAGCCTTTGGATTCCAGTCCCGATCATATCCAGACGCGTTCTTGGACCTGCAAAACCGGAATGGAAGAAGTCGTGGGATTGAATAGAAATGGCATCAAGGGGATTTGGATAAATCAAAATAAAACTGTGGTTTTTCAGCCAGGTATCCACCAATTCGGGGACCAGATCCATATTGGGATGATAGGAGAGTTCACCTTTTCGACTCAGGACCAAGATGAGGTTGTCATCCGGTTTTAGTAGGATGTTGAGATTGGACGGATCTTCCCAGCTAGGAAAAGGCCGAAAATCTACCCGGATAGGATTGACCTCCAAGATTTTTTGCAGCGTTTCTTTAGTCTCTTCATTGCAGTAGAAAATCATTCTGCAGCCTGAGTTTTTGGCAATATTCCAGATTTTTACCAGCCAAAGCGGGAAGCCCAACTCCTGTTCTGCATGCGGAGGTATGATCACCAAATGTCTTCGGTGGGAAGAAAAAGGCTGATGGGGTTTATAGATATAGGTTGTGGTATTGACTTTTTCCAGGATTTTTTGTGTCACTTCTCCCAAAAAAGAGTCTTTTCCTTCTTGCTGCACATGGAGTCCGAGAATCAAATCGGTGATTTTGTTTTCAAAGACCACACTACTTATTCCATGAGCCACATCAGCATCGTAGCGGAGGAGCTCAATAAGAAAATCGTCAGTCGCAGAGGCAATTTTACTGGCTTTGTTCAGGTTTTTTTGGGCGTTGATTTCTGCAAGTGAATCATGGATTTCCGGCTTGAGAATGCTCAGTCCATAGAGGGAATTTTTCTTTCCGGCAGACTTCAAGGAAACGCAGAGGTTGATCAGGTTTTCGGAGGTTTCCTCACTGCGAATTGGAATGAGAAAACGCTCACTGAGATCGATTTGATCCTTTTCTGTCAGGGAGGAATTGGATCGGATGATGTTTTGGGCACCCCGTTGTGCTTCTAGGGTAGCAATGGTGCAGGTCACCAAAATCATCACAATTGTCCCGTTCAAAACCGCTTCGGAAAGCAATCGAATGGGTTGGCCAAATTCATCAGTACCAATGACTGTATTGTAGGCGATCAAAATGGCAGCAAGGGTTGCTGCCGCTTGGGCATTGCTCAAACCAAACATGACCCTTCTTTCATTTTTTGTGTAGCCCAGCGTCTTTTGAGCTGAAAGGGCTGCCAGATATTTGGCCAAGGTGGCCACGACAGTCATAACAATAGCAATAAAAATGGTCTCCCGGTCGCTGAAGAAAACTCGAAAATCAACCAGCATTCCCACGCTGATCAGAAAAAACGGGATAAAGATGGCATTTCCGACAAATTCTACCCGGTTCATCAGGGGAGAGGTTCTTTGGATTAATGGATTTAGTGCCAAACCCACCAAAAAAGCCCCAATTATTCCTTCAACTCCCGCCAGTTCTGCAAGCAAAGCTCCTAGAAATACCAGGGTTAGAACAAAAATGTATTGGGTGACGTTGTCTTCATTTTTCTTCAAAAACCAAAACCCAAACTTGGGAAGAAGGTACATGACCAATCCTCCGAATAGGATAAGGGATCCGGTCAATTTCACCCAAAACCAAAGCCCAACTTCGCCTTTGGACATGCCAATGATAACCGCCAATATCAGCAAGGCCAAAGTGTCGGTGATTAAGGTGCCCCCTACTGTGACATTGACTACTCGATTTTGGGCTATGCCCAATTTGGAGATAATGGGATAAGCGATCAGCGTATGGGAGGCAAACATGCTTGCCAATAGAACCGAAGAGGTCATGGTAAACCCAAAAAGATAAAGCCCTGTGAATGTTCCTAAAACCATGGGGATCAAAAAAGTATACATTCCGAAAATCAAACTTTTTCGGCTGTTTTTCCGGAAATCATCCAGGTCAATTTCCAAGCCTGCCAAAAACATAATGTATAGAAGTCCGGCAGATCCGGAGAGTAGGATGCCACTGTCTCTCTCCATAAGGCCAAAACCTTTGGGACCAATCAATGCGCCAGCCAAAATCAGTCCCAAAAGAGGTGGAATTCTAAGCCGATTGAGAATCAAGGGAGCAAGGAGAATAATCAAAAGGATCAAGAAAAACTTGACCCCCTGATGGGACAGGGGTAGGTCAAACTCTATCATTCCAAGGACATTGATCATAGAAAATCGGCAGTTGCTCAGGTTGTTTTCCTTTTTCCCCAAGTATGAATTCAAAGGATTATCCATCTAACCTCAACTTGGGCTTGGGCAGAATCGGATCAAAGATAAGCAGGCCTTTGATGCAAAAATCAGTGCAATAAAAAATCCCCCTATGAAAATCGGAGGATTCCTCAGAGAGTCGAGGATAGCTATCCAGAGCTTCAAATCCCAGGTGCCACTCGGATAAACCGCTATTTACAAAAAGGCGATTTTGAGAAAGGCACTTGAAGGGATTAATTCGGATCTGATTTGGGGGCTTGCTTATTTTCGGTCGGTTTCTCTGGATCTTCTCCTTTCAGGTAAGTCGGAAGATTCAAACCAGCCATATTAAACAGGTCATTAAGAGGAGGGACTGTTTTCATCATCCCGGAGACAAAGTTGGCGGTGGAGTTATTTCCAGTCTCATTTTGCCCGGAGTCCCACACGGTGATTTTGTCGATCTTGATGTTCTTCACCGCTTCCACCTGAGTTTTCACCAATTCAGGGAGCTTTTCGATGAGAAGAAGCTGGAAAGCCTTGGTAGGATCTCCGCCGGCGGCACTGACCACATCCCGGTAACCTTCTGCCTGCTTGGTCAGAATTTCAAAAAGACCTTTTGCCTCAGCTTCCATTTTGGCATAGATAGCATCCGCTTCTCCTTTGGCCTGGACGCGGATTCGCTCGGCTTCGGCTTGTGCTTCGATGATGGCACGCTGCTTGGCGATTTCTGCCGGGATAACGATGTTGGCATTTTGAGTCGAACGTTCACGCTCCGCACGGGCGGTTTCAGCTTTTTGTTCGGCGAGGTAGGCTTCTTCGAGAGCTTTGGCTTGCTGTACTTTTTCAGAGGCAAGGGCAATCCGCAAGGCCTCGGCTTCTTTTTCTCTTCGGAGAGCATCCGATTGAGCAATGGAGATCTTGGCTTCGTTTTCTCCTTTGATCGCGATGGCATTGGCTTCCGAGGTTTTCACCCGGGTATCCCGCTGGGCTTCTGCCTTTCCGATACTTTCTTCCTTTTGAGCTTCGGCAATGCTCACTTCCCGGTCTTTGAGGGTCACGGCGATTTTCACATCCCGATCTCGCTGCGTATCTGCGATCTGTACGTCTTTTTCACGATCAGCAAGAGCCTTTCCGGTTTCCCCGATTTTCTCCTGCTCTGCTACAGAGATTTTGGCTTCGTTGATGGCTTTTGCGGCAGCTTCTTTACCCAAAGCTTCGATGTAGCCCGATTCGTCCTTGATGTCGGTGACGTTGACGTTGATGAGTTTCAGCCCGATTTTTTTGAGCTCGGTGTCCACGTTTTTGGAGATGTTTTCCAAAAACTTATCTCGATCGGAGTTGATTTCCTCGATCGTCATCGTCGCAATCACGAGACGAAGCTGTCCAAAAAGGATATCCTTGGCCAACTCCTGAATCTGCTCATGAGCCAATCCCAATAGACGCTCAGCGGCAGTATTCATGCTGTCTGTGTCTGTGGAAATGGCAATGGTGAATCGGCAGGGCACATCTACCCGGATATTTTGGCGGGAGAGTGCATTGGTTAGGTTAGCCTCAATAGAAATGGGCTTTAAGTCAAGGTAGGCGTAATCTTGAATGACAGGCCAAATAAAGGCGCCGCCACCATGGATACACTTAGCGGAACTTCCACCTGTTTTGCCATACACGACAAGAATCTTGTCCGAAGGACAGCGTTTGTAGCGCGATACCAGAGCAATGATGGTCACAAAAATGACAAAAGCACCGGCTAGGATTAGAATTAAAGGATCCATAAAAGAATTAGGGTTTAGATTTTTTCTACAATGAGGAGGTTACCGCCTTCCACTCCGACTACCTTGATGGCAGCGCCGGTTTCGATCCGGTCACCGGGAGTGATGGCGCTGAGTTCTTTTTGGGAACCCTTGACGCTGATGGAGATTTTGCCCGTTCCGGATTTGTGAGCGGGAATGGAAAGATAAACCGAGCCGGTTTTGTGAATGGCCTGCTCAAGTTTGAAGGTATTGTCCTCAGCGAGCTTGGTGATCTGCTTGATGATGATAAAAAAGAGCCAAACAAAGCCCATACCCACCAAGGTGGAGAGCAGAATCAACACCGTGTAGTTGGGAATCGCACCAAAAAAGGTGATTCCCGTCCAGCTAAAACCTAGGAGAAAATTAATCAGGTTGCGAAGCGTAAAAAGTTGAAAGGGGGCTTCCGCACCTTCCAGATTTCCGTCAAAGTCCGCATTGACTCCATCTCCTGAGTCCGAACCCATAAAAGTCAGGATGGTCTGCAGCAAAAAAATCATGGATGTAGGCAAAGCGATGTACCAGAGTGCTCTAAGCGAGGGCTCCATTTCTGCTAAAAATTCCATACTGACTAGGATTTGGCGGTTGGTTTATTCTAGTTTTAATACTATCCTTAATTTTTAAGAATTGCAATATGAAAATCAGGCTTACCGTAAAAAAGATGCCTTCGATAGAGAATGTCTTTCCAAAACCAAAAATCCCCCGATGCGAATCGGAGGATTTTTTGACTTGTGATTTCTGAATGAAGTTTTTTTAAAAAGCTCTGTCTTCCAAATGTTCGCCCAGTTGAAGTCTCGGAACCCCTTTGCTCATCCAGTCCGGAGCCTCAGCTCCTTTGAGATGATGGTCAAAAAACTCCATCATTCGGACCGCATAGTCCTTCCGGTTTTCTGTTTTGCCCAGCCCATGATTTTCGCCAAGGTATTGAACCATGATCACCGGCTTTTTCAATCGACGAAGGGCATTGTAATATTCCACACCCTGGGTGAAGTCCACTGCTCCATCTTTGTCATTATGCAAGAGCAAAAGGGGGGTTTGCACGTTTTTCACATGGTAAATCGGGCTGTTTCGCTCGTAAGCTTCCCAGTTTTCCCAAGGTCCTCCTCTGAATCTTCCCTGAGAGGCTTCGAAGATCGACATATTTCCCCCGCCCGAATTCCAGTAAATCAGATCATACATGGAGATCATATTGGTCAAAGGTGCGCCAGCAGCTGCGGCTTTGAAGCGAGTCGTCTGAGTGATCAGGAAGGAAGTCTGATACCCACCCCAGCTGTGTCCGTGGAGACCCATATTGTTTTCGTCGATTACACCGCTTTTGATGGCCGCATCTACAGCAGGAAGCACTGCCCAGACGGCAGACATCCCCGGGTCGTCCAGTTTGTACACGATATCCGGAATCAATACCGCATAGCCATTGGACGTGTAAAGGGAAGGATTCCAACCGGTGCCGCTGTAGCTTGGATTAGCCCAGTTGTGGAGGGTCTGCGAAAGCTTCTCGTAGTAGTAGACCACGGTTGGGTACTTTTGGCCTTTCACATAGCCAGCAGGAAGGAAAAGTGCTGCCTGTAGAGAATCTCCTCTGGCAGTCACATAATCGACTAGTTTTACTCCGGCTGACCAAGCGAATTTGCCTGCATCAGGTGCATTTTCGGTGACTTGCTTCGGGGTAGACAAGGAAGCATCAGTCAGGTAAACCTGCGTGGGTTGATTTGCTTTTTCTTTGGTAAAGGTGAAAACCGACGCTTTTTCAGCTTTGGCCAAGCTCTGAATTGAGGCATCTTCCCAGATCAAAACATTCACACCCGGAGCAAGTCCTCCTTTTTTGGCTGGATTGAGCTGGGCTATTCCACTCTTTTTGGTGTTTTCCCCATACATCCGGATGTAGGCAGTCTTTCTCAGATCAATGCCTTTTTCCTCCTCATCCAGGCCAAAGCGATACTGATAGCGGATCTTTTGAGCTCTTCCGTTCTGGGTCAAGTTGACCGCAGTCTCTTTTCCACCCATGGGAATCTGCCAGATATCCCATCCATCCCTCAGAAGGACATACTGACTGTCGGAACTCCAGCCCAAAGGATTCTGCATGGGTTTTTCCACATTGTGGTCATCTTCCACATTGATAAAGGTCACCGGGAGATTTTCCGTGATATTGGTGTGGGTTTTTGCCAGAATATCGAACACGTAAAAGTGCCCGTCTTTTCCATAAAGGAGCTTTTTTCCATCGGTAGAAGGGCGAGGCATGGAAGCAAAAGAAGGCTGGTAAAACTTCTCAAAGAGTGTGGATTTGACTCCAGTCTTCAAGTCCACCAAATAGTAATCCCGATAAGCCTGCCCGTCCAGATTGCCCTGAAGCTCATAGGCCTGAATATCCGAACCCAAGGCAAAATGCTCCTGAGGCAAAAGATTCAGTTCCCTCATGCTGCTGTCCTGAAGGGTGATGTGTTTTTTGGAAGCGACATCGTACATGGCCCAAAAGCTGTAGTTTTTGTCCATGTTTTCCATCACTTGCTGACGGCTTTGGAGTCTGGAATCATTCCAGTGCCAAATGGTCATTTCCGGCTTTTTGGTGTCGTTGGATTTTTTGTCATCCGACTTGCCGGAGTTGAGTTTTCCGATCGCCTTTTGCAAATCCGAAATGGATTTGATGGTCGTGTCAGCCATGATTTTAGCCAGGTTTTCAGCTTCTTCGGCTTTCACGGAATCGGCATCGACCTCTTTTTTTGGTTTCTCTTTTTCTGCCAAAACCAAAGGATGAATTCCGTAAAACAATCGGGTCAAATCCTCAGACCACATCGGTCGGCGATTGGGGCTGATGGTATATTTCCGGTCAAAGCCAGTGCTGTCCTTGGCAGGCTCGTAAAGGACCACTTCAGGATTGGAAAGGTTTTTTACCCCCAACAAGATCCCCTGATCCTGCTTGTACTTTTTGTCTTTTTTCATCTTCAGCGCGGCAAAGGCGTCTCCTTTTTCGGTCCAGTTGAGACTCTGATAGCCTGCCTCATCTGAATCCAGTACTTGAATGGAATTGGTCGCCAAAGTCAATAGATAAAGTCCATTGCCCTGAGAATTGGCCGCGTCGACGGTATAGGCGAGATGAGTTCCGGCCTTGTTCACTGCATGCTCGCGGACATTGCCCAGATTTTGGGATTTGCCAGAGGCTAGATGATAGATTAGCAGATCAGAGCCTTTGGCCTCACCATTGCCTTCTTTGGGAAGGTTAAGAATCAGGTGGGTAGCGGCCTCACCGTTGAAACTGTAGCTGCTGACCCCTTCAAAGGTCTTTTTGTCCTCGGTACCGAGCTTGAGCAGGTGCACTTTGTCTTTAAGCGGTTTTCCTTTGGCTTTTTCGTTGGCTTGCTTTTCGGCAAACTTGGGAAATTCCCGGAAAGCGAGCCATTGGCTGTTTTCGCTAAATTCAAAATTACCTGAGTTGGTATTTCCGATAGGGAATGTCTTCTGTCCGGTGGTATCAGAGCTATTTCTCAGGATTAATTCACCGTCTGCCTCCAAGCCGGTAAGAACGTAAGCGGCCCATTTTCCGTCCGGGGAGAGTTTGAAGCCGTTGCCCGGCATGGATTTCCAGGTGGCGACGTCTTTCCAAGACATGGCTTTGGGAGCGTCTTGTGCAAATGCTAGTTGTATAGTTAAGGCAAAAAGCCAAAGAATGAGTAGGGGTTTTCTCATGGGGAAATGGATTAGGCTGGGAAAATAGGGGATTTTTTGGAGAGCTGGGTAGAATTGGGACACGAGAAGATATTTTTTTGCAATTCTGTAGCATTTAAGGGATTGGATTTCGTTCTTTGACTAAACTCACTGGCTATTTATGAAACCGATCAAAATCAAGTTATTTTTTCTTTTACCATTTGTTTTTCTGGGATGTCGGGAAAAATTCAACCTCAAAGTCGGGACTTTTCCCGATGAGCAGCCTACCAATTTATTGGACCTGAATACCTCCTATGATGAAATGAATTCGGACTTTGTTCCGGATTTCTTTGGAGCTGGAGAAACTTTGATTTTTTCGACCAATGCCCCCACCAAAGGAGCAAATTTTGATTTGGATGCCCGGGCAATTGGCTTCTCCCAAAGCAAGGATACCGGAGTATTTTCCTTTAGCATTAATACGGTAATTGGGCAAAATGACGTCATCAGAAACCAGCTTTTTGAGATGAATTCCAACTGCGAAGAGCGGGGGCCTTATTCCACAGATTCATTCAATGGTATAGTTTACCGCCTCTTTTCCCGAACCTGTGGGACCGAAACCAAGATTTTCTTTAACGAATTTGAGAAAACGGGTCCTTTTGATTATCGATCACAAAATCATCCCATATCCATCTTGGGAGAGGGGTCTAATGAGATGTATCCCAGCTTTTACGGGCTGAATTATCTGAAAGGAGCTGATCCTGTCCAGAATGGAAAGCCTGAAGCGTTGGTCTTCACCTCTGATCGTGACGGACAGTTTGATATCTATGAAGCAGAAATCCCCTTGGGACAAGATCCGCTTCAGTTTTTGCAGTCGGACACACCAAAAATTACCCGAAAACTCTCGATTAATTCGCCTTCCAACGATCACATGCCCTTTGTGTATGGAGATTTGCTAGTTTTTGCTTCGGACCGACCGGGAGGGTATGGTGGCTATGACCTGTACTATTCCCAAAAAACAGCCAACGGATGGACCGATCCGGTGAATTTTGGATCCAATATCAATTCAGCCTCGGACGAGTACAGGCCCATCGTATCCGATCATTTGGATTTTTCCAATCGGTTGATGATTTTTTCCTCCAATCGTTCAGGGGGAATGGGAGGATTTGATTTGTATTTTATAGGGATTGAGAAGTTTTGAGATGAGGCCGATGTTTTTTCAAACGGATATTTTTGCTTCGATGAAGCATCAGAGACTTTATCCCTTTGGAAGGCCAGTTTTCATCCAAAGTGGTTATTGATAATTATATTGAAACAGTGCAGTTCGGGTAAGATTTCTGGTCTTTCGTTCATAGAATCCAGAAAACAGATTAAGCCCAATCCCGGTCATAGTCAATGGGATGAGTGTCGTATTCAAGGTGGAGGATTGAGGTTCGGGTCCTAATGCCAAAAATAAGATACCAAACTGAACAGCGGTATTGGCTACTTGAGCGGCGGTGCTTACTTTTTGTCTTTTGATGATCTTATTGTAAAGTTCTCGTACCTCGGGCATGTTCTGCATTCGCGATAAAACCTGACTTTTGTCTAGCTTCATAGGACCTTCGTAGATGTCGATTTTTGATCCAAAAAATCCGGCACTTTCATCCATACTCAAAAATACTTCAGTGCCTCCTGAATAATAATAGGCATTGAAGTCATTGATGGTTCGTTGAATTCTTCGCTCTGAATCAGCGACAAGAATATTTCCTGTGCTTTGTAAAACCCCTCCCCCAAAAGAAGCCCAAAACCATGGGCGGACATTGGCCGGGGTAATATCATTCGTAAACAGATAAGCGATGGAGCCAATAGTCACGGCTATACCCGAGACCCGGATACCCATACCCAAATTCTTTTTTCGTTGATAACTCAGGAATTTAAAGTCTTCATTTTTTACTGAATTGAGCAAGGCAGCTACCTCTTTCGGACTTGATTTTTCCCCGTCAAGGAAATAGGTGGTTTTGTTGAAAAAGCCTTCTTTGAAAGTGATAATGGGTTGCTGTGAATACCTTTCCGGAAAATAGGAGAGTGATTTTGGCGTGGTTTGGGAAAAAGCCATATTCATGGATGCCAGAAAAAAAAGCAGGAGTGTTAATCTATAAATTTTGATTTCCATCTGGGAGGAAAATAAGTGAAAACTATTCAATCCGTAAACGAATCGATTAAGTTTAGGTTTTCGTTTTATTGAGATTAACGGTTTTTTGAATTCTTTTTTCTAATTGCTCATAAAAAAAGACCTTCCAAGTTTTGATACCTGGAAGGTCTGTGAGTTTTTCAGATTTCTGACTTAAGAATTCTGAATTCCCAAACTGCCTATTGCCTACTGAACACTACTTTTCCCCCCATCACTGTCATCGCAACCTGAGTTTTCAGTATTTCATCCTCAGCCACCTCCATGATGTTCTGGTCAAAAACGGTGAAATCAGCTGCTTTGCCTACTTCAATCGATCCTTTGAAATCTTCTTCAAACTCGGCATAGGCACCGTCTAAAGTGTAGGACTTCAAAGCTTGTTCACGGGTCATTTTTTGATCTCCTTCATAGCCTCCTTCCGGAAGTCCTTCCAAAGTCTTGCGGGTTACGGAGGCATAAAAGGAAGGAATCGGGTCTACCGGCTCCACAGGTGCATCGGTTCCATTACAGATTCTTGCACCCGTTTGGAATAGCTTCTGCCATACATAAGCTCCATCGATAATCCGCTTTTCTCCCAAACGGTCTATGGCCCAAGGACGGTCCGAACTCAGATGTATCGCCTGCATTGCTGCAATCACACCCAATTCCCCGAATCTCGGAATGTCATCCGGATGCAAATGCTGGGCATGCTCGATGCGAAAGCGGTGATCTTTGACCTCGGGATTTTTGGCAAAAGCTGCCTCATATCGATCTAAAATCTCCTGATTGGCTCTGTCGCCAATCGCATGAGAACAAACCTGAAATCCTAGCGGCAAGGCCTTTTCTGATACTTCTGTTACGACAGACATAGGAAGTGTCTCATGTCCTCGATGACCTGGTCTATCCGCATAATCTTCCAGTAGCCAAGCACCTCTTGGCCCTAGTGCGCCGTCACAGTTTAATTTGATCGATCTTACGGTAAGCATGTGGTCTGAGTCGATCATTGGGCCATTTTTGTACCACTCTTCCAAAAGCTCCGGCTGACGTCCAGTGAGCATGATGTATTGGCGAACGGTGAGCTTGCCTTCGTTTTTGAATTTCTGAACCAAGTCGATCACATCCTGACCTGAACCTGCATCATGGAAAGAAGTGATTCCCTTTTCCACCAATTCCTGTAAGGCTAATGTCAAAGCTTCTTCCGCTCGTTCAGGAGTTTCTTCCGGAACCAATCGAGCTACAAGATTGGAGGCTCTTTCGGTCAGGACTCCTGTGGGATTGCCTAATTCGTCGGTGATGATTTCTCCTCCTTCGACCTCTCCGGGTCTTTCCCCTTTCAGGTTGGCTATTCCAGCCAGTTCCAAGGCTTTTGCATTGGCAAAGGAAGCATGGCCTGAAGCGTGGCGAAGAAATACCGGATTGTCTGGAGATACTTCATTCAAAGGCTCATTGGTTTGAAAACCCTTGACCATTTTCTCGGGCTTTTCGATCCACTTGTCCTGATGCCAGCCCCTCCCGGTAATCCAGTCGCCCGGTTTGGCTTTGGCAACCGCCTCGGCTACTTTTTCGACCAGTTCGTCATAGGTTTTGACATACATGAGATCGAGTTCCAGCTTATTGTAGCCGATTCCCATCAAGTGAGCGTGGGATTCGATAAATCCCGGAGTCATGGTTTTGCCCTGCAAATCGATCACCTCGGTGGACTCGCCTACGTAGGCTTGTATTTCCTTGGAAGTACCCAGAGCTAGAATCAAACCGTCCTTGACCGCCACGGCTTCCACTTTGGGATTGGATTCATCCACGGTGTAGATGGTTCCGTTGGTAAAAACTTTGTCGGCGGGATTTTCGGGGCCCGATTTACATGCCCAGGCGAAAAGTGCCAGGAATAGGAGGAGGTAAATGTTCTTCATTGGATTTATAATTCTTATCCTAAGCTAGAGTTTTTGAGGGAGGTGGGCAAATGGGATAGTTGGAAAGGTGGAAAGCCCAAATCACAAATCTGAAAAAATGGCTTTATTACCAATTTTTGGTAACTTCACCAGAAAGGAAAAATTATGGGACGCAACACATCAGTTTCTTTGGGGGATTATTTTGAAAATTTCGTGGACTCTAAGGTCTCAGAAGGAAGGTTTTCAAGCGCCAGTGAGGTGATTCGTGCGGGCTTACGCCTTCTTGAAGAGGAGGAAAACAAGATTTTAGCCCTTAAAAATGCGATTCAAGAAGGAATAGAAAGTGGATTTGTGGAGGATTTCGATCCCCAAAAACATCTGGAATCGCTGAAAGCAAAGAAAAGGAATGGGTAGCTATATGTTGTCCCAAAAAGCAATTGGTGACCTATCTGCCATTTGGGAATATACTTTTGAAACTTGGTCAGAACATCAAGCTGATTCCTACTATTTTGCTTTGGTTAAGGATTGCCAAAAGCTTGCAGATCATTCCTATTTAGGTAGAAATTACCATGAAATCAGCACTGATATTTTTGGCTATAAATCGGGTGAGCATCTCATTTTTTACAGAAAATTGGATCAATCCACCATCGAAGTAATTCGGATTCTGCACGCTCGGATGGACTTGAAAAGAAGAATTCAGGAATGATCTTTTCGTCTTTAATTTATTCTAGTTGGGCGAGACAAATCCTTCAAAACCTGTGTTAATCTGTGCTTTTAACCAGTAAAAATCTTTGAGAAACAAAAGTCACCTCACCAACACCTTCTTCACTACCACTTTCCTATCTTCTGTTTCCAGTTGCAAAAAGTAAAGTCCAGGCTGTAGTGTTTGAGCTTGGATTTCTACTTCTCGGTTGGCGGGAATTAGGATTTCCTTTATCAGGATTTGTCCCAAAGAATTTATCAAACGCCCTTTTGCTTCGGTATTGGAAATCACTTTAAAAGGTCCCTCGGTCGGATTGGGATAGACCTTAACCAAGAGTTCTCCGTCAGTTGGAGAGTCGGATTTTACGGATTTCAGATAGGTTATTCCCCCTCCACGACTTCCCAAAATCAGATCCACATTTTCATCGAAACCCGGATTGACTACTGAGATCCATGTGTTTCTTCCCAATCGGAAAGGGAAATTTTGATCTCCGATTTTGAGTAAGACTTCTTCTCGAACTTCCGAGCTCATCATGTCCTTGATCAGAAAAATCCGGCCAGTTTGGTCCACGGTGTACAAGTCCGGACTTTCCTGAATTCGTACCGCTACACTCAAATTTCGATTGGCAGGATTGTCCTGAAAGCCCAGGAAATTGGCAGTTTCCAAGGTTGCCGTTTGGCTTGCTAAATCCACTTCGTAAAGGGTCAGACTTCCATTTTGCGCAGCGACTAGTAGATGATCTTTTCCTTGGTAAGGAAAAAGGGTTAGCTGATCGCCCACCCGAAGCGTCAGCCCGGAAAGCTGAAAATCTGTCCAATTTTGGCCCTGTCCAAGTAGTAGGACTTGACTGGGGACCCCATTGGTAGTACGCACTCCGGAGGCAAGTAGGTAAGATTGGTTTTGGACACTGCCGTATTCAATGAGCTGGACTTCCAGCAGATTTAAAGCCGAAAGGCCGATATAATCTTCATTCAGCAGCTCAAACTGATCTCCGGAGTAGCTCAGGCGATAGGCTTGGCCGATTACATTTTCACCTTTTTTGCCATTGGCAGTGAGCCAAAGCTCTCCGGCAAAGACATTTCCCTTGAAATAGGGGCGGACATTTTCGCCCAAGTCAAACATTTGATCCTGAAGAACAGGGTGGATTGATCCCGTGTTTTTTTCCAGTTTCACCACCGAGTTGGCGAAGTCAATCCCAAAAGGGGCGGAGGTCTCATTGGTGTTCAAACTGACCAGTAAATCCTCTTCCATCGCCTGCCCGACATGGAATCTGGGGAAAACAGGCAAAGTTCCATAGCCTGGAAGTTGTGTAGAAAAAGATGTAAATCTGGGACGGGCAGAAGTGCCGGAATTGGGCAAGAAATAGAGCGTATTGCACTCGTCCCTCCCGAGAAGTAAATCTTCAACTCCGTCTCCTGTAAAGTCCCGATATAGAATGCTGTGTCCACCTGCGTGCTGGATTCGTGTATTTTCATCCTTTCGATCGTCAATCTCCAAAGGTCTGCCATCACAGGTCTGTCCGAAGCTGATTTCCGAGCAGGCACAAAACTCAAAATTGCCCCAGTGTCGTATGGGAAACGCAAATCCGTCGATATCCGGGGTTCCTTTTCGCTCCACGGAGGTGTTAAGATAAAATTCCAAAAAGTCGCCCACCGCAAAATTGAAAATCACCAAGTCCAGGTCCCCGTCTCCGTCCACATCCTGAAGCAGAGGCGTGTCGAGGTTATTGGCAGGGATATTATTGGCCCCCTCCAGTCTAAGGAAGTTTTGGGCCACTGCCCAAGAAATCCGGTTTCCGGTGGAAGTATTGCGATAAGCTTTGATACCAAGCGGAGTGGAAGTGAAGAGATCCTTTTTCCCGTCTCGGTCAAAGTCAGCCAAAACCAAAAATCCGCTGATGTCCTCGGGAAAGAAATAGGTGAGCTCGGGGCGTAGGGTGAAGATTTCCCCGTTTTTTTCAAAGACTTGGAGTTGTCGGGAATTGATATCCCAAATCACCCATTCATCCTTTCCATCTCCGGTGAGATCAAGGGTTTGGATTTGGGCGGAGTTGATGCCTTGGGAAAAAGGAATAGGGATTTCCTGACCGGATACTTGGATTTTTTTTTCCTGATCCAATTGAAAAACCTGCTGTGCCAAACCATCCCAAGACAGAAAAATGGAAAGTAAGATGAGGATTTTTCGCATGGGAACCCGAGGTTAGCTGACTGCAAAATAAAACGTGTGAGCTTCCACAAAGATGTATCCTTTGCGTTATTTTGTGGCAAATTTCCCGGAAAAATGAACCTCGACATCCTTTACCAACTCTTTTTGAAAAGTACAGGCGTAAGTACCGATACCCGCAAAATTGATCCGGGTAATCTCTTTTTTGCACTTAAGGGACCGAATTTCAATGCCAATGAGTTTGCTGCCAAAGCCCTGGAAATGGGAGCTTCTGCTGTGATGATCGATGAGGTGAACTATTTTGTGGAGGACGATGAGCGCTATTTTATCTGTGAGGATGTATTGACCACGTTGCAAAATCTGGCTACGCATCATCGCCGAAAATTTGCCATTCCGGTGATCGGATTGACCGGCTCCAACGGGAAAACCACTTCTAAGGAACTTTTGCATGCGGTTTTGAAGCAAAAATTCAATACGCTGGCTACTATTGGCAATCTCAATAATCACATCGGAGTGCCTTTGACGTTACTCCGATTAAAGTCCGAGCATGAAATCGCCATCATCGAAATGGGGGCTAATAAACAGGGCGACATCAAGGAGCTCTGCGACATAGCAGAACCGACCCATGGCTTTATTACCAATATTGGTAAGGCACACTTGGAAGGAATGGGCGGTCCCGAAGGTGTGCTCAAAACCAAAACAGAACTTTATCAACACTTGAGAGAACATAAGGGAACGGTATTTATCAACACCCAAGATCCGATCCTTTCCAATATGATCAAGCGGTTTGAAAATCCAGTGCTCTATCCTTCGAAAGGAGATTTCTGTGAAGTTCAGTTTCTCGGTGCTAATCCTTTTGTAAAGTTTTCGGTAGAAGGAGTCGATGGAGAGCATTTGACCTCGCTGATCGGAGCTTATAATTTTGGGAATATCGCCAATGCGTTGACCATCGGGAAGTATTTTGGAGTGCCTATGGATAAAGCTGTGGAGGGAATTGTCAATTACAAACCCGAAAACATGCGCTCCCAGCTTATCGAAAAGCGCAGCAATCTTATCATCCTTGACGCTTATAATGCTAATCCATCCAGCATGGAAGTAGCCATTCGGACTTTTGGTCAAATGACTGGGAAAAAGCATAAAATGATCATTCTGGGAGACATGTTTGAGCTTGGGGAACATGCCGAGGCAGAGCACCGAAAGCTGGGTGAAATTGTAAGCGAGTATCCTATTGACAAGGTTTGTTTTACCGGAAAGTTGATTGTCTCCGCACTGGAAAAAGCGCCCAAGGCTTTGTATTTCCCAGATCCGTTTTCGTTCAGAAATTGGCTTGAAGACAGCAAGCTGGAAGATTACCTCATTTTGATCAAAGGTAGCCGTGGGATGAAGTTAGAGACCTTGGTGGATTTTATTTAAACCTAACTAAGCTCCTCGAAATTTGCAATTTCGAGGTCTTATCCTCAGATTTTTAATCTATATGAGTTCAGAAATATGGGATTACAAATTCTATGATAAGTTCTCGAGGTTTCAAACCTCGAGAAGCAAGATACCTTGGTGGATTTTATTTAAGCTCCTCGAAATTTGTAATTTCGAGGTCCTATCTTCAGATTTTCAATCTATTGAGTTCGGGAATGTAGGATTGCAAATCCTGAGATAAGTTCTCGAGGTTTCAAACCTCGAGAAGCAGTTGATTCTTAAATTTTGTAATTTCAAAGTATTGCCTTCAGATTTTTGATACTCACTAATTTTTATGGGGAAAGAATATGTAATTCGCGACCAAGGAGCTGTACACTTTGTGACATTTACTGTTCATCAATGGGTAGATGTTTTTACTAGAAAAGTTTACTCTGAAATTTTGCTAGACAGCTTAAGATACTGCCAAGAAAACAAAGGATTGGAAATTTTCGCTTGGATAATCATGAGTAATCATGCGCATTTGATAGTAAGAGCGAAAAATGATAATCTTTCTGATGTAATTCGAGATTTGAGAAAGTTTACTGCTAAGAAAATTCATAAGGCCATTGATGAAAATCCCCAAGAGAGCAGGAAAAAATTGCTAAAAATGACATTGACTTTTGAAAATCAAATTTGGTTTTGGGAAAAGGGCTACCATGGAGAAGAAATTTATTCCCTGTCATTTTTTGAATCAAAAGCCAAATACATTCATGAAAATCCGGTTCGGGCAGGAATTGTTGAAAACCCTGAAGACTATCTTCTAAGCAGTGCAGGAGATGCGTTCGGCGTTAGAAAAGGTCCTCTGGAATTGGAAGTTTTTGGATGAAAATGAATTTAGGATTACAAATCCTGTGATAAGTTCTCGAGGTTGCAAACCTCGAGAAGCAAAGACTTTGGTGGATTTTATTTGAAAGTCGAAAGAAAGACTTCAGGCGTAAAGACAGGAAGCTGTGCTTTTCGGTAATCCGCTAAATTTCGGGTTATAATTCCTTCAATAGCTGGATTTTGGATCGCTGTAAAATGCTGGATAGCATCTTCAAAATCAGAGAAACCACTTTTCATCGCCGCAAATATTTCTCTTTCCGAGACGGGCAGAATTTTACAGAAGCTCAACAATTCTGAAATTTTATCAAGTGCGATATCATTTCCGTACTGTTTTCGAAGGAGGTAATGGATGTTGGCTACTGTCAGAGATGAAAAATAAATCTGGATTTCCTTATTAACTGCCATTTCAAAAATTTCATCAGCTGAAAAATTAAAAGGATCTCTATTCAGCAGAAAATCAAGAATGACATCCGAATCTAAAAAGTAACTAGAGTCCATATTTTTCCTCCAAAGCCTTGGTCAGTTCTTCCTTGTAGTTGAACTCTCCTTCATGCTTTAGGCAGCCTTTTAACTTTAAGAAGCTTTCTGGAAGTGGCTTTCTTTCTTTTTTCTTGGGCTCTTCTTTATGCTCAAAGGTGAGTAGCTTGAAATAATTTTCCACTAAGGAAGAAAGACTCTGTCCCTGTTGGGCTGCAAATTCTTTAGCTTTTTCGATTACCTCTTTTTCGAGTGTCAAGGTTAATTTCGTATTCATTACACGTGTGGATTTTTGAAATTTAACACGTGTAATTTACCGAAAAGTTCATCTATTCCAAATCTCGAAAACCTCCATCACCCCAGCTGAGTTAATTCTACAATCTCAGATTTTCTACCTTTAGCTTTCAAAATTCTTACTTCCTATGCGTCCCTATCTCGAATTTCTATCTGCCCTTGCCCAAAACAATCATAAAGACTGGATGGATGCCAATAAAAAATGGTACACGGATACTAGGAATCGATTCCTAGAAGACGTAGAAGTCATGTTGAAGGAAATGACAGAAATTGAGCCGGCACTTTCAGCTTTCAAGCCTAAAGATTGCGTTTTTAGGCAAAATAGGGACATCCGCTTTTCGGCCAACAAGGATCCTTACAAAACCAATTTCGGAGCTTATTTTTCCCCGGGCGGGAAAAAATCCCCCGGACCAGGCTACTATCTTCAAATCCAACCCGGAAACTCCTTTTTGGCAGGGGGCATCTGGATGCCGGAAGCAGATACCCTCAAAAAGATCCGCAAAGAGATCGACTACAGCGGTGCAGAATTGCAGCAGATTGAAAATGATCCGGAATTTAAAAAGCACTTCAAAGGGATCGAAGGTGAAAAACTTAAAACCAGTCCCCGAGAGTATGAAGCAGACCATCCTTACATTGAGTATCTGAGATTGAAAAGCTTTACGGTATCTCATCCCATTTCAGACAAGGCGGTAGAAACTGGTGCTTTTTTGACTTTTGCTTTGGATGGCTTTCGTAGGATGAAGCCCTTCAATGATTTTTTGGCTAAAGCTATTGAAGAAGTAGAAGACGGATCAGGAATCCTCTAAACCAAAATCTTTGACCTGAAACGCATATTCCTCCATGGCTACATTTTGTGGATTTTGGGGATCAGTCTGAAAAAATTGCACTGTGATCTGCTCATACTCTTTTGCATTTTCGAAGTCATTGAGGTAAAGTTCAGCACATTTACGGGCTAGTGACTCTCTTCCTTGGCCAAGCTTAACAGGATCTCCATTTTCCAGTTTGAGAAATATAGTGGCTGGTTCACCGTAGGACTTGCTGAGGTTTACGCTCATTCCCTGGAAATCTCCCAATGCTCTGATTTCTTCCGAGGGCATAAAACCTTCACCCATCATCGTTTCCATTCCGGAGAGGGCAAGTCGGGCTAGATCTTCCGGCTCACAGGAACAGGAGGTGAAGATCGGAATCAATAAAACCAATAGGAGCTTTTTCATGAAAGGGGAAACTGAAAACAGAACCTAAGATCCTTAAATATTCAAAAACAAAAAAGATTTTGGGCGATCAATAGGGCTTTGGTACGTACAGAAACCATTTCTAGAATAATTTCGATGACCTTACCGCTAGCTGGCGTGAAGGTTTAGCCAACTGAGGTAATCAGCCACTCGATTTAGCGCTTGCTTTTTTTTCTTCTTGATCTCCAATTCTCGCTTCAATGCCGAGGTTCGATCAGGTAAAGTTTCAACGTATCTGATCTCCCATTATGGTGCGCCTGACTTGGTAGAAGGGGTTGCACCGGAATTATGATGCTTAAATCTTGATTCAGGGGAATCTGTTGACCCGATATAAAATTTATTGGTTTTTGGGCTAAAAATGATGTAAACGAAGTACATGACTGAAAATAAAAAAGGCTTGCATATTGATCAAGCCTTAGTGGAGGATAACGGATTCGAACCGATGACCTTCCCGCTAGCAAGCGGGACGTTCTAGTGAACTGAGCTGATCAAATACTCCAGATATTTTCTACTTTTCTTTCTCTTTATTTCCAGTTCTCTTTTTAAAGCAGCTGATCTATCAAGTAGGCATTCCAAATATTTTATTTCCCAAAATGGTGCGCCTGACTTGGTAGAAGGGGTTGCACCGGAATTATGATGCTTAAGTCTTGATTCAGGGGAATCTGTTGACCCGATATAAAATTTATTGGTTTTTGGGCTAAAAATGATGTAAACGAAGTACATG